>JAZLKI010000046.1:0-32316 GCA_045597485.1 Treponema sp. | reverse complement strand
ATCATTTTCTGAACTTTTGCAGCTGTATCTTTGTCTACTGGAGTATAAGCATCTGGAACCATTCCTACGTCAGCAGAAAGTGTTTCAAATCCTTTTTCCTGGAGAGCTTCAGCAACAGCAGAGAATGCATCTGGAGTTGTTGTTACTGTGATAATTCCATCTTCGTTTACGATATCATCAGCACCAGCTTCCAAAGCAACTTCCATTACTTCGTCTTCAGATACTTTTTCAGCATCAAGTTCGATAGTACCTTTTCTCTGGAACATACGAGATACAGAACCTGTTGTACCAAGGTTACCACCTGATTTATTGAAAATGTTTTTAATGTCGGCAGCTGCACGGTTCTTGTTATCAGAAAGAACTTCAACCATTACAGCAACTCCACCTGGAGCATAACCTTCATACAAGAATTCTTCGTATGCTGCTCCACCGTCTTCACCTGTACCCTTTTTGATAGCACGGTCAATGTTATCTTTAGGCATGTTAGCTGCACGAGCTTTGATGATTACTGTACGAAGACGAGGGTTAGAGTTAGGATCACCACCACCCATACGTGCAGCAATTGAAATTTCCTTAATGAATTTTGTGAAAATCTTACCACGTTTTGCATCGGCCAAACCCTTTGCATGTTTAATGGTGGCCCATTTACTATGTCCTGACATTAGGAACTCCTTATATTTAAAATAATTTCTAAATTTATCTATTTAATTTACCATAAATAAAAAAGTTATTCAACAAACTTTTTTACAAAAGAGAATTCTACATATATAATTATAGATACTTTTATTTTACTTCTAGGAGGTTTTATATGGCAAAACATATTAAAATTACTTTTATTAGAAACAACGAAGAACATACTATAGATGCAGAAGCTGGTGTTCAGGCTTTTACCTATATGCCTGAATTTTCTATCAACGGAAACCAGCTTGTTGCTGCAAAAATAAATAACGAAATCTGTTCCCTTGATGCTACTCTTGATATTGATTGTAAAGTTGAGCCTATTTATAACAACACAAAAGAAGGTATGGCTGTATATAGACGTTCTCTATGTCTTTTACTTGCTGCAGCTGCATACAAAATTAATCCAAAGACTCGCATTTTAGTTGGTAACAGTATTAGTTACGGATACTATTATACTTTTGATGGAGAAAAAATTTCAGCTGCAGACCTTAAATCAAAAATGCAGGAACTGATTAATGCCGATCTTAAAATTAAAACTGATGTTATTTCCTGGGCACAGGCTGCCGAACTTTTCGAAATATTAAATCTTGTAGAAACTCGCAAACAGCTTAATCATACATGCAAATCTAAAGTGATGATTAATACAGTTGCAGATTTTTCTGATTTGTACTTTGGTCCAATGGTTCTTTCTACAAAAGCACTTCAAGTTTTTGATTTAATAGAGTATCAGGACGGATTATTACTTCGCTTTCCAAAAACAAAATGCCCTAGTCAGCTTCCAGATTTCGTAGATGAACCAAAACTTTTCAATATTTTTAATAAATACAAAGAATGGGGAAAACGTGTAAATGTTACTTCTGCTGCATCTCTTAATGACCTTGTTGCAAAACGTAAAGTAAACGACTTTATTGATATTGCAGAAACTTACCAGCAGAAAAATATTTCTCAGATTGCTTCCCAGATTGTTGAAAAAGGAACTGTCCGTGTTGTTCTTATTGCTGGCCCTTCCAGCTCTGGTAAAACTACTTCTGCAAAAAAGCTTGGACTTGAACTGCAGGCCATGGGTTACCAGCCAAAAGTAATTAGCCTTGACTGTTACTATGCAGGTCGTGACAAAACTCCTTTAGACGAAAATGGCCAGCCAGACTATGAATGTCTTGAAGCTTTGAATGTTGAACTTTTAAATCAGAACCTTGTAGATTTATTTGACGGCAAAGAAGTTAATATTCCAAGTTACGACTTCCATACTGGAACCAGCTTCTTTGAAGATAAAAATAAAATGACTCTCGCTCCAAATGAAATACTCATTATGGAAGGAATTCATGGTCTTAATCCAAAACTTACACCAAAAGTTCCTGATAATCTAAAATTCCGTATTTATCTTTCGGCATTAACACAATTGAATTTAGATGACCATAACCGTGTTTCTACCAGCGACAACCGTTTAATCCGTCGTATTGTTCGCGATGCCAATTTCCGTGGCAAACCTGCAGAAGGAACAATTGCAATGTGGCCTAGTGTTCAGAAAGGTGAAGTATTACACATCTACCCTTTCCACAACAATGCAGATGCAATTTTAAATACTGCCCTTGATTATGAACTTTCCGTTTTGCGAGTTTATGCTGCACCACTTTTGCGCCGTGTAAACCCAACTATGCCTGAATATTCAGAGGCACAGCGTTTGCTCAGCTTCCTTGAAAATTTTGCAACAATTGCACCTACATCAGTTCCACCTCGTTCTATTATCCGCGAATTTATTGGTGGCAGTGCATTCAAATATTAAAATGGAGTTAATGATATGAAAAAGAAAAAGCATTTATCACTTTCATTCAAAATCGTTCTCAGTAATATTTTTCCAATGATTCTGATTGCATCAGTTATTTGTGTAACTTTTTATATGTTACTAAGGAAAACTACACAATCTGATATTAATACAATTACAGAATCAACTGTAGAAAAACTTAATCATGAAGTAAGTTATATTCTTGAAGATTATACTGTTACAATTAAACACTTAAAAACCTTACTGGAAACAAACCATTCTAAAGAAACTGCTGATATAGCTGTAGAAAGTTTAACTGAAGGAATGCCAGATGACTTCTCTCTTTATTATGGTACAGAAATTTCACGTTTTGAACCTGGTGGATTCTATTCCGACAGTTCTGGATGGATTCCAGAAGATGACTGGATGCCACCTAACCGTCCATGGTTTAAAGATGCAGTTGCACAGTCTGGTAAAATAGTTATTACAGACCCTTATGTAGACTCTATGACAGGAACAATTTGTACAACTATTAGTGCAGATGTTCGAGATAAACAGAACAAACTTTTGGGAGTTTGTGCCATTGATATTATTCTTAATGATTTTTCTAACACAATGTCACAGATTGATATTTCTGAAAATGCAGAAGCCTTTGTTATTAATAAAGATGGTATGTATATTACAAATCCTGAACCTGCCCTTGTAATGAATAACTGTATTTTTGATTATGCTCCATTCAGAGATAATGGCATTACAAAAAAAGATTTTATTTCTGATACAACTAAAGCATTTATTAAAAACGGAAGATTCTACGGAATTACTAAAGCCGGAACTTCTCCTTGGTACGTTGTAATTACAGGCCCTACATCAGATTTTACAAACGAAAACTATAGCGCTCTTACAAAGGTAATTCTTTTTATTGTTGCTGTAATTTTACTTGTTAGCGGCTTCCTTTTATTCATGAGTAACAGAATTGCAAATGAATTTAAACAGATGGTTAAAGCCTGTAATTCTATTTCACACGGCGACTTTACACAGGAAGTAGCAAACTGTAAAACAAAAGAAGCTGTAGAACTTTCAGACGGATTCAATTTGTTTACAAACAGTCTTTCAGATGTAATTAAAAAGATTCGTGCCGCTACTGTATGGATTAAAAACTTAAGTCATGAATTATCTGAATCTTCAAAAATTATTAATGAAAGCGTTACAACAACAAATTCAACTGTAAATAACGTAACTAATAGTGTTCAGATCCAGACAGAATCTGTTAATAAAATTAACGACTCTGTAGCTTCAATTGTTAATCAGCTTACTCAGTTGAATACCGAAATTGAAAATCAGGACAATATTATCGAAAGTTCATCTGAATCTATTGGTATTGTTGCTAAAAACGTACTTTCTGTAAATGAAGCCATTGAAAAAACATCCCGCGACGTTGCAACTTTGGTATCACTTGCAGACACAAATAAAAATGAACTTAGAACATCTGTAAATCAGATTAACGAAGTAAAAGATCAGTCAAAATCATTGCTTGAAACAAATAATGTAATTGCTTCTGTTGCAAGTCAGACTAACCTTCTTGCCATGAACGCAGCAATCGAAGCGGCTCACGCTGGTGATGCAGGTAAAGGTTTTGCTGTAGTAGCAGATGAAATTCGTAAACTTGCAGAAACAACTAGTATGCAGGCTAAATCTTCATCTGAAGCCTTAAAATTAATTCAGCGCCAGATTGATATTATTACTCAGACGTCTGCAAATGTAGAAAATGCCTTCGAACTTACAATTAATAAAATTAGTGAAATTGATACTTCTGTAGAATCTTTAAAATCATCTTCTGCTGAACAGGGTGAAAAAGCTCAGGAAATTCTTGATGCCCTTGACGACATGAAGAACAGTTCTATTATCGTTAAAAATGGTGCCGAAAAGATTAATGAAGTTACAACCGATACTTCGCTTATTTGTTCTGAACTGGTTACATTAAATTCCAGTGTTGAACAGAATCTTTCTGACTGTAAAGGTGCTGTAACTCTCTTACGCGAATCTTCTGACGGTATTACTAGAATTGTTACTGAAACAGGTAAATCTGTAGAAGACCTAACAGAATCAGTTTCAGCTTTCAAGGTAGATGATTAATCAAATGGAACTATGGATGGTATTTTCGAATATCATCCATAGCTTCTGCTTCTTCATAAGCTTCAGCGGCTTTCCAATCATCAAGTTGTTTTTCACGTAGTTTTTCCAAGGCTGTAGTTTTCTTTGTACATTCCTTTAATACTTCACGTTTTTGTTCTGTAACAACCTGGGCTTCGGCTAATTTTTTAAGCAATTCTTCCTTCTGATATTCAAGAAGATTAGAATACTGACTTGAACTAACCATATCTGCAAAATCAGTTGAACCTTTCATAGTTTGTTTTAAGGCCAGATACTGTTGTGCTATTTTCTGTAGATTTGTATTAATTTCATTTTCAACTGCAATGGCCTTTGCCAGTTCCCCTTCCGCCTGTTTTTTTTCAAAGTCGCGGAATTCAAGAATTTTCTGCAGTTCAAAACTAAATTTTTTCATGAGGATTTATAAAACCTGTTTACTTGCATCAACAATCTGTGCAGTAGTAGGAATACCTACAGCAGGTCGTTCTATATATTCTTCCTGAGGAATTTCTATACCAGAAAGAGCTGAAAGTTTATCAAGTGTTTCATTTATAGGACAAGGTTCATATTCTTCCTGTGTAAGGAATTCTTCAATTGCCATATGTTTATCTATAGCAATATCAATCTGTGGTGAATTTCCCTTCACATAAATACCTGAAGTAATCATTGTTTCGTTTTCGGAATATGTTGCCATCCAAGTACGAATCTGACCAACAGCCTTACGGGTCTGTGCGCCATTTACACGTTTTGCAAGACGAGATATAGATTGCAAAACGTCAATTGCAGGATAATGATAAGCCTGTGCAAGTTTACGATTAAGAATAATATGACCATCCAAAGTACCACGTACTTTATCGGTAATTGGTTCATTCATGTCATCACCGTCTACAAGGACTGTATAGAAAGCTGTAATTGTTCCTTTTTCGTTTGTACCAGAACGCTCCAATAACTTAGGAATCATATCAAATACGCTAGGAGGATAACCTTTTTGTGCTGCAGGTTCTCCATTTGCAAGTCCAATTTCACGCTGTGCATGGGCAAATCGAGTTACTGAATCCATCATCAACATTACATCTTTTCCCTGGTCACGGAAGTATTCTGCTATTGCTGTACAAACCTGAGCAGCACGTAAACGACAGATAGAAGGTTCATCACTGGTAGCAACAACCAATACAGAACGTTTCATACCTTCTTCACCAAGGTCACGGCGAACAAAGTCCAATACTTCACGACCACGTTCACCAATCAAGCCAATTACATTTACATCAGCGTTTGTATTACGTGCAATCATCGAAAGTAATGTAGATTTACCAACACCTGAACCGGCGAAAATTCCAAGACGCTGACCTTTACCAACTGTAAGTAAAGAATCAATTGCACGAACACCAGTTATAATTCGTTTATCAATATCTTGTCGCTGATTAGGAGATGGAGGTGTTGCAACTGCAGGATAATAAGTATCTGGAACTATTTCACCTTTATCATCACAAGGACGTCCTGCAGCATTTATCATTCGACCTAAAAGCTTGTTTCCAACTGGAACCATAAGAGTTTTACCAGAAGCAACTACTTCACATCCAACTTCAATGCCTTTAGTTTCACCAAAAGGAGCGAGTTTTACTTTCTTTTCCTCAAGCCCCACAACTTCTGCCAGAATTGGTGTTCCATTACGTAATTTAATAGTACACATTTCGCCAATTACAGCACGAGGACCTTCACTCTCAACTTCAAGTCCTCGTACAGCAGTTACACGTCCAGTGTATAAAATTGTTTCAGCGTCAATTACATTTTCAAGGTATTTGGTAAAGTTAAATTCACCTGTATATGTCGATTTCACAATCCCCTCCTATTATTCTGCAGTAAGAGGATCCTGACGTTTAATATTTTTAACAGGAGATACTTCAAGAATCTTATTTTCAAGTTCTGTAAGCTGGCTTGAAATTCTGGCATCAATAGCACCAAAGTCGGTTTCTACAATACAGCCACCTTTTTCAACAGCTGAATCTTCCAGAATAGTAATACCTTCAATATTTTCAACATGCTGAATAAATTCATCAACATGTGAACTTGTAAGTTTCAAATCTTCAAGATTAACACGCAAAGTTACTTTGCCGCGAGCCTTAACTTTCTTAAGAGCCGCAAGAGTATTTGCCATAATAACATTCTTCTGACTTTCAGAAATAATCTTAATAACTTTTCTAGAAATAAGAATAACTAATTCAACAATCTGACTTTCTGTTTCCTGCAAAATTTCTTCACGTCGCTGCATAACAGCTTCGAGAATCTTATGCATACGTTCAATTAAGCGCTCAACTTCGGCAGCGCCTTTATCAAAACCTTCGGCATGACCTTCATCAAAACCAGCCTGTCTTGCTTCACCTTCCAGCTTATCGCGCTGAGCCTGAGCATCCGCAATAATCTGTGCAGCCTCAGCTTTTGCCCGTTCAATGATATTTGCAGCTTCATTTTCTGCATCGGCTTTTATAACTGCAGCCTGATCTGTCTGTCGTTTTACTTCGGCAAAGGCAGCATTCTCCGCATTCTTTAATATCTGGTCAGCCTGTGCTTGCGCCTGAGATAACATCTGTTGTTTTTCAGTTTCGAAATCGGCCTTAAAAGCTTCAGCCTCTCTACGCAAGTCATCTGCAGTAGGTCCGTTATATTCCTCTTCGATTTCTTCAATTTCTTCTTCAATTGGAGAATAATCTTTATAAAGAGGTAACATTACTTTTTCTTCAATATTTTTTGCTTCACCAGGACGGAATACAGTCTTTGCCATCAGTTACCTCTCCAATTAACTTACAAGTTCATCTTCGCCAGAGCGAGCAATTACAATATCACCACTATCTTCGAGACGTCTAATAATAGATACAATCTTCTGCTGTGATTCTTCAACATCCTTCAAGCGAACAGGTCCCATGAATTCCATATCTTCCTTAAGCATAGATGCGGCACGTTTAGACATGTTACGGAAAATTTTATCCTGTACTTCTGTATCAACAGATTTAAGCGCTTTTGCCAATTCCTGCTGATCCACATCGCGAAGTACTTTCTGAATAGCACGGTCGTCCAGCATAACGATATCTTCGAATACGAACATACGTTTTTTGATTTCTTCTGCCAAATCTGGATCGTCTTCTTCCAATGATTCGATAATTGACTTTTCAGAAGAACGGTCAACAAGGTTCAAGATTTCAACGATAGCTTCAACACCACCGGCAGCTGTATAGTCTTCTGAAGACAATGTAGAAAGTTTCTTTTCCAATACGCGTTCAACTTCACGAAGAACGTCTGGAGATGTACGGTCCATTGTTGCAAGTCGTTTAGAAACTTCGGCCTGCATATCTTCTGGCAAGTTCTGCAAAATAACTGCGGCTTTTCCAGGTTCCAGGTAAGCAAGAATTAAGGCAATTGTCTGTGGATATTCCTGCTGAATAAAGTTCAACAAATGTGCAGGATCTGTACGACGAATAAAGTCGAATGGACGAACCTGAAGACTTGAAGTAAGTCGGTTGATAATATCGATAGCTTTCTGTGAACCAAGAGATTTTTCCAAAAGTTCACGGGCATAATCAATACCACCAGTTGTGATGAAGTTCTGAGCATTCATCAATTCCTGGAATTCTTCGAGTACGGCATCTTTAAATTCAGGATTAACTTTTTCCTGACGAGCAATTTCAAATGTTAAAGTTTCAACTTCATCTTCACGCAGATGTTTCATGATTTCAGATGAAACATCTGGTCCTAACGAAATAAGGAAGATTGCGGCCTTCTGGCGACCAGTTAAACTTTTATAATCCTTTGTTCCTTTCTTTGAACCTGCACCTGCCGGTTTAAGCTGACCAGGTTTTGGAACTGGTTTTGGATTCGATTTAGGAGCTTCTTCATCAGCCATTTTTCTATTCCTCCATCAACCATGTACGTATGAGCATTGCAACATCTTCAGGATGCTCTTTTGCCATAGAAATAGCATTTTCCTGAAGTTCCATTCGTCTTGTCTCTTCGACAGACATTGTAACATCCATTCCTTCTTCTTTAGCTTCCCAAAGTTGACGTTCACGAGCAGCCTGCTGTTCAGCAAGGAGACGAGCTTCACGTTCACGACGTCTTCTTTCAAGTTCACGACTAATAATACGGAATAAGATGAATCCAATAAGAACAACTGCAACAGCAACAAGAATCATTAAGATTGTACGTCTACGCTGTATTTCAGCAAAATATTTTGCTTCTTCTGCAGCATGTTCATCATCACGATCATAAGCAATATTAGTTACTACAACTAAGTCACCACGGTCACGATTATAACCAATGGCACCTTTAATACTCTTTTCAGCATCTGCCATATCTTTTTCAGATACAGGAGTATATACACGACGGAAATGACCTTCTTCATCAAGAATAGGTCGACCATTAGCATCATTAGAAGTTTTCCATTTTCCGTCTAAGTTTACAGAAACAGAAATTTTATCAATCTTAGGGGAAGAGATTTCTGAAGTCTGTTTTGTATTAATTACATTATTCTGTGTAACACCAGTTTCTGTTGAACGACCTATTACATTAGACATATCAGAATAAACTGGTGGAGTCTGACCTTCAACACCTGCAGGTCCTTCAGGATTATAACCTGTACCCTGCCATTCTTTAGTAACAGTCTGCTGAGAAATTGGCAAAGTATCACGATATTCAGAATCATCATATGGAGTATCTGGATTATCTGCTTTAATCTGAATTGGAGAATACTCTGTAGAATCACTCTGGCGCTGTGACATATCCATTTCTACAGCGACTACCATATCACGACAACGATCTTCACCGAAAGTCTTCTGCAAAGCTTTCAAAATCTTTGCACGAATTTCAACTTCCTGTTTACGAATCAATTTCTGTTGTTTTTCTATATTGCTGATACGGTCACTTTCGGCCATACCTTCAAAGTCATTAATCTGATTACCTTCTGAATCTGTAATTATAAGATTTTCTTCGGTAAGTCCTTCAACAGCAGAAAGAATAAGTCTCTGAATACCCTGAATACGTTTTTTGTCCTGCAACAAGCTGCTTGTAGGGGTTGTTTTAAGAATAACACTGGCTGTTACAGGATTTTGATCGGCAGCAAACAACTGTGTTTCTGGCAAAACAATATTTACATCTGCCATTGTAATTTCAGAAACCGATTCAATATGCTGTTTCAACTGTTTCTGAATTGTATTTTTAAGTTTAACATTCTGATCAGCATCTGTTGTAGACCAGCTTCTGTCGTAGAAACCAGCCCATGGGTCAACGCTAGATGGAACAAGATTTTCACTAATAAGGATTTCACGCATATAACGGGCAGTTTTTTCATCTGCAACCGTAATATACCCATCAGAAGTTCTGTCGGCTGAAATGTTTTCCTGTGAAAGTCTGTCTAGGATTTTTGTAAGAGAAGTATCATCTGTTACAGGAGCATTAAAAAGACGTACAGCTGCTGGTTTCGAAGATACCTTAGCAGTAGCTACAATAGCAACAATGATAACTATAATAATGCCAAATAATATGACTTTTTGAATAGGTTTCCACTTCGACCACATACTCTTGGCCGAATCTACAACCTTTTTAAGCCATTCGTTCATCTGTCCCCTCCCGTGAACGAATTTTTACATATGTACAGTAAATTCAATTAAGTATAACACAGAGAGCTAAATTTGGCAATGAAAAAGATTATTTTAATTATTAGCGGGTAGTTGTAATTTCATTCCATCCAGTAACAAGGCGGTCAATTACAGTCTGAGCAAGATTTAAACTCATTCTGGCTTTAGACATTGCAATTGTTACATCGTGAATATCTACTTCATCTGGATTTGTAATAATCTTTTCCTGAAGGCTCGTAACATCAAGCTGCTGGCTGTTTACTGTATTTACAGCTTCCATAAGATAATCCTGGAATGATTTTGTATTGCCAGCAGGAGTAATAGAGGCAGCCTGAGTTTTAGAATCAACACCCTTTACTCCGGAAACAGGAGTATTACCAGGAATATTATATGTTAGAGATTGTATTTTTTTATTTCCAAAATGCTGAGAATCTGTACGATTCATCTGTAAAGAACCAAATTCTGGTATTTTCATGTTCATCTTCCACCTGCCTTATAGTTTACTACAACTATCTTCCTATGTCCAATGCAGCAGTGAACATATCTTTTGCACCGTCAATAACTGTTGCATTAGCTTCATAAGCGCGGGATGCAGAAATTAAATCCACCATTTCATTTACAATATTTACGTTTGGATATTCTACGTAACCTTTATTTGGACCACTCTGGTAAGCATCTGGATGAGATGGATCATATACAAGACGACCTTGAGAAGTGTCTTTTACAATTTCAAGAACTTTTACACCTTTTCCAGGTCCATTATCTAATGAAGATGGAGTAAAAGGTGTTCTCCATTGAGGATTTGCATCACTTACAGGACGCATAACAACAGAAGACTTTTTGAAAGGTCCTCCATCCTGTGTACGAGTTGTAGATGCATTGGCAATATTATCAGAAATTACATCGCTTCTAAGTCTTTCTGCTGCCATACCTGTAGCAGCAATATTTATACTAGTAAACATACCCATATTAGTTTTATCCTCCGGATATAAAACTGATAAACGGCCATGTCAAGGCTTTAAGATAGCCGAAGGCGTACGTGCCTTGACGTGGACGAATATCAAATTAAATATTCTATTAATCACCGGCCGCCAGCGGCCTTACTCATTTCTTCATCGCAGTATTAATCTGGCTGAATTCAAAGCTTGTAAGCTGTGTCAGCATTCTGTACTGCATCTGAATCTGTAAGATATTGTTAGCTTCAGTTTCTGCATCAACATTGTTACCGTTTGCCTTAACAGTTGTTGTGTAATCTAAAACACGACGAGGTTCAACTTCGCGGTAATCCATTGGAGTATTAATCTGAATATGTCTTGAATCTGTTGTAGTAAGATGAGGAGCGTTTTTTGCAGCAGCCTCAGATTCAAAAGCGCGTTTCAATTCGCTTTCAAAGTTAACTGTAGAACGTTTGAAATTAGGAACTTCTGAGTTAGCAAGATTGTTTGCACTTACCTGGTAACGCAAAGAAGTTACATCCATTTCACGCTGTAATAAATCAATAGAGCGTGTGAAAGAATTCATAATGTCTAATCCTCCAAAAATTATAGTTTACACCTATGGTAATCTTCGGAAGATTAGAAAATTAGTTTAGATTTTTTTTAATTAAATGTACAATTAATTTATATTCCTAGCGGGGCTCGATTGCCGCCCCGCTACCCCTGCGCCAGTGGAAATTGTACGTGACCCGTACAATAGATTAGAGTATATAACGACTCAAATCCTGGCTCTGAACAATGTCTCCTAATTTCTCGTCAACATACTTAGAATCAATTGTTACAGTTTCACCTTTGTGTTCATCTGCATCAAAGTTAATATCAGAAAGAACTTTTTCCATAATTGTGTGAAGACGGCGGGCTCCAATATTTTCTGCAGTGCCATTTACTTCTTCTGCAACAACACTCATACGGTCAATTGCATCTTCCGTAATGTCAAGTTTTACGCCTTCTGTTTCCAAAAGACTTGTATACTGCATAATCAAAGAGTTTCTTGGTTCTTTTAAGATGCGTTTAAAATCTTCTTTATGAAGAGACTCTAATTCAACACGCAAAGGGAAACGACCCTGAAGCTCAGGAATTAAATCACTTGGAGCTGCAACAGAGAAAGCACCCGCACCAATAAACAAAATGTGAGTTGTATCAATTACACCCCATTTTGTATTAACATTGCTTCCTTCAACAATTGGAAGAATATCCCGCTGAACACCTTCACGGCTTACATCCTGGCCACGACTTTCACCATGAACAGCAATTTTATCAATTTCATCAATAAAGATAATTCCACTCTGCTCAACACGTTTTTTTGCTTCATCTGCAACTTTATCGTGATCAACCATATTATCAAGAACTTCTTCTGTAAGGATTTTACGAGCCTCTTTAATAGTTACAGAACGTTTTTTACTTCTTCCGCCACCATTAATCATATTCATAATTCCCTGCATTCCATTCTGAAGATCATCAATTGAACCACCGGCAATAATTTCCATACTTGGCATTTGCTGCTGACGGTGAACTACCATATCTACTTCACGGTCTTCAAGTTTACCTTCACGAAGCATCTGACGAAATTTTTCGCGAGTATGATTTTCAGCTTCCTTTTCTGCTGCATTTTCATCTGTTGCCTGCTGATTTACAGCTGCTTCATTTGCAGCATTAAGGGCATTCAAATCGAGAGTAAGTTCAGTTGGAGAAACCTGTGTAAAACCTACAGGATTGGAAGTTTCTTTTTTAGAAGATTTTTTATCGCCACTACCTGGTAAAAGCAAATCCAAAAGTTTTTCTTCTACAACAGAAACAGATTTTTCGCGGAGTTGTTCTTCCATTTCGGCTTTTACATCGTTATAGCCAACTGCCATAAGGTCACGAATCATACTTTCTACATCGCGGCCAACATAACCTACTTCTGTATATTTTGTAGCTTCAACTTTCAAGAATGGAGCCCCGCAAAGTTTTGCAAGTCGACGTGCAATTTCTGTTTTACCACAACCAGTTGGTCCAATCATTAAAATATTTTTTGGCGCAACTTCATCACGAATACTTTCATCAAGTTTAAGACGGCGGAAGCGGTTACGTAATGCAACTGCCACAGCACGTTTTGCCTTTTCCTGGCCAATAATATATGAATCAAGCTTTTCTACAATCTGTTTAGGTGTTAATTCTGTATTTTCCATAATTTATTCCAATCTATTTTTTACTATTCCAAAGTTTCTACAGTTATATTCTGATTTGTATAAATACATATACTACCGGCAATATTTAATGATCTTTCAACAATCTCTTTTGCGTTTAAATCAGATGCATCAAGATAAGCTAAAGCTGCTGAATATGCGAAATTACCACCAGAACCAATTGCAATTGCATCTTTTTCTGGCTCAATAACGTTTCCGTCACCGCTAATCAAAAGAATCTTATTTTTATCTGCAACAAGGAGCATAGCTTCAAGCTTTTGCAAAGTTCTATCAGTTCTCCAGGCTTTAGCAAGTTCTACAGCAGAACGCATTATATCGCCATTATATTCTTTAACTTTTGCTTCAAAACGATCAAGCAAAGTAAAAGCATCTGCAACACTACCTGCAAATCCTGTTAATATTTTTCCATCATAAATCTTACGAACTTTTCGGGAATTACCTTTACAAACTGTATCTCCCAATGTGCACTGTCCATCGCCAGCCATAGCAACCATACCATCTTTCTTTACTGCAAGTATTGTTGTACTGCGGATTTTTGTTTTACTCATATATATACTCCAAATTTAGACATTAATTTCAAAGATAATGTTTTAAATATAATAAAAGAGTCTTGAATAGGCAAATAAATTTTATGTTACAGATTCGAAACTATTTTTATCCATGAGGATGTGATTTATTATAGATTTCAATAAGTTTTTCTGTTGTTACATGTGTATACCGTTGAGTTGTACTTATAGAACTATGGCCCAGCATTTCCTGAACTATACGAACATCTGCACCATTATTCAGCATAGTAGTTGCAAAAGTATGACGGAAGGCATGAGGATTCACATGTCGGTTAGTTCCTTCTGCACTTGTATATTTATTTAAAATATATCGTAATCCACCATTGGTAAGCGGCATTCCTTTCTGATTAATAAACAGATGTCTTGTAGGCTTTACAATACCCCTTTCCAAAATCATCTTGTTACGATCTTTCAAATAGGCACCTAAAGCCTGTCTGGATTCTTCTTCAAAAAACACTTTGCGCTGTTTACTACCCTTTCCAGTAACAATTGCAGCATGAAAGTTGTCCATAAAATCATCTAATTTAAGATTTGTTAACTCACTAATACGGCAGCCAGATGAATACAGCATTGTAAAAATCGCATGATCCCGAGTTTCCCATAAAAGTTCATTTACCACTGGTTCTTTACAAAGTTTCGAAACTTCTGGCTGTGTCATAAAATTAGGAATTTTCTTTGGAAGTTTTACAGTATGTACTTCGAGAGCTGGATTTTTATCTATGTATTTATATCTTAGTGCATATGCAAATAAAGTGCGGGTAGCTGCAATAAACTGATTTACTGTAGCTGGAGATTTCTTCTGTTTACTTATCTGACCAATAGAAAGAAGTATATTTTCTTTTGTAATTGTTTTTATATCAATATCAGGTGTGAGAAACTGCTGTAAACATGATAATTCATTTCTGTAACTGCTAACTGTATTTTCTGACAAATGACGAACAGCAGAAAGATACTTCAAAAATTCTTCAGTTAATTCTGATAAGGTCATATTTATTTATCGGCAGAAATTCTATTTTTCCCAATCTTTGGCACGTTCTACAGCCCGTTTCCAGCCAGCATAAAGTTCTTTACGCTTTTCTTCTTTCATCACAGGCTTAAAGATTTTATCATTTTCGCGACGTTCTAATATTTCTTTTTTACTCTTCCAGAAGCCTGTTGCAAGGCCTGCAAGGTATGCTGCTCCTAAAGCTGTAGTTTCAACATTTTTAGGTCTGCAAACTTTTACATTCATAATATCTGACTGGAACTGCATCATAATATCACTTACACAAGCTCCACCATCAACATTAAGAACATTAATTTGTGTTCCAGAATCTGCTACCATTGTATCCATTACATCACGAACTTCGTAAGCAATACCTTCAAGAGCGGCACGGCAAATATGAGCTTTTTTTACACCTCGAGTAAGTCCTACAATTGCACCACGGGCATACATATCCCAATAAGGAGTTCCAAGACCAACAAAGGCTGGCACTAAGTAAACTCCATTAGAATCTGGAACCTTTTCTGCCTGAATGTTTACTTCATTTGCAGAAGAAATCATTTCCAATTCATCACGAAGCCATTTAATTACAGCACCACCAATGAATACACTTCCTTCCAAAGCGTATTCAATTTTACCGTTCATTCCAAGGGCAATAGTTGTAAGAAGCTGTTCAGAAGCAACAGGAGTATCTCCTGTATTCATAAGCATAAAACAGCCTGTACCGTATGTGTTTTTTGCATCACCTTTTTTAAAGCAGCCTTGACCAAATAACGCTGACTGCTGGTCTCCTACAGCAGATGCAATTGGAGCGCTGAAGCCACATATATCTTTGTCAGTATTGCAATAGATTTTAGATGAATCGCAAACCTGAGGAAGAATGCAGCGAGGGATGTTGAGAAGTTGCAAAAGCTCATCGTCCCAATCAAGTTTATAAATGTTGAACAACATTGTACGGCTGGCGTTAGTATAATCTGTAAAATGGCACTTACCACCGCTAAGTTTCCATATGAGCCAGGTATCTATTGTACCAGCCAGAAGTTCACCGTTTTCGGCACGCTTTCGCACCCCAGGAACATTGTCTAAAATCCATTTAATTTTTGTGCCGGAAAAGTAAGCGTCAATTTTAAGACCAGTTTTTTCACGAATTTTTTCTGTCCAGCCATCCTGCATTAGTTTTTCACAATAATCTGCAGTGCGGCGGCATTGCCATACAACAGCATTATATACAGGCTTTCCAGTTGTTTTATCCCATATAACCACAGTTTCCCGCTGATTGGTAATTCCTATAGCCTCAATCTGAGCAGGTTTAACTTCATTATCAATTATGAGATTCTGTAAAACTTTTAGCTGAGTTTTAAAAATCTCTTCTGCATCATGTTCAACCCAGCCAGCCTTTGGATAAATTTGAGTAAATTCCAACTGTTTTGAAGCAATAGCTTCTGCATTTTTATTATATAAAACTGCTCGACAAGAAGTAGTTCCTTCATCTAACGCAACAACATACTTTTCGCTAATCACTTTTAACTCTTCACTTATTACTCTTCAGCAACAGTTTCTTCTTCACCTGTTGTATGGAGATAATCACAATCTGGGTTAATACAAGACTTATAGTTTCCGTTTTTCTTATCAAACTTTTCTACCAGGAACCAACCACACTGTGGACAATACTGATCGATTGGTTTGAAATGTGAAATAAATGTACATGTTGGATAGTTTGTACAACCAAAGAAAGATTTTCCTCGTCCTTTAGTTTTACGTTCAACAATATCGCCACCACAATCTTTACATGGACATTTAGCAAGTGGAATTGATTTTGTATTATGGCACTCTGGGAATCCTGAACAAGCAAGGAAGAATCCAAAGCGGCCTAGTTTTTTAACCATTGGTTTTCCACAAAGGTCACAAACTTCTTCTGTCTGTTCATCGAGGAAGCCTTTAATACTTTCCTGAGTTTCCATAACTTCATCTACACGTTTTTTGAATCCATCATAGAAATCGCCAATAATATTATTCCAAACAAGTTCATCAGCTTCTACCTGGTCAAGTTCATTTTCAACTTCAGCAGTAAACTCTTCATTAATTACAGCTGGGAACGATTCTACTAAGATTTTATTAATCATACGGCCAAGCTGAGTTGGAACTAACTGTTTATTTGAACGAGTTACATAGTAGCGGTCCAAAAGAACAGAAATGATTGTGGCATAAGTTGAAGGACGACCAATTCCTTTTTCTTCCAGCATACGAACAATTGATGCATCTGTATAACGAGCAGGTCCCTGTGTAAAGTGCTGTTCTGGATGGAAATTATTTACATTCAACTCTTCGCCTTCTTTCATTGCTGGAAGAGATGATGATTTATCTTCTTTTGAAGAAAGTAATTTAATTACCTGGTAAAAACCTTTTTCTGCAATTTTACTTGCTGCAACACGGAAAACAGCATCGCCAGCTGTAATTTCTACTGATGTTGTTACCATTTTTGCATTATTCATCTGAGAAGAAACAAAGCGTTCCCAAATAATTGAATATAAGCGGAACTGATCATGTGTTAAATATTCTTTAATGCTTTCTGGAGTATATGAAGTATAAGTTGGACGAATACCTTCATGGGCATCCTGAGCAGACTTTCCAACAGCATAATGAATTGCTTCTGCAGGAAGTTCTTTTGGATGATTTTTAGAAAGCCAGTCACGAACATCTGCAAGAGCTGTTTCAGAAATACGAACTGAGTCTGTACGCATGTAAGTAATAAGACCCACGTGCTGTTCACCAATCTGAATACCTTCGTAAAGCTGCTGTGCAATCTGCATAGTTTTTCTTGAAGTAAATCCAAGACGGTTTGCAGCAGACTGCTGAAGTTTTGAAGTTGTAAAAGGAGGTTTTGGTCTTACAGTTTTTTCTGTTTTTTTGATAGAAGAAACTGTACATGGAGAATTTTTAATTTTTTCCATGATAGCCTGAACTTCTTTTTCAGATTTAAGCTCTGGAGCTTCCCCTTCATATTTTACTAACTGTGCTGTAAATGCAGACTTTCCTTTTGAAAAATCTGCATCTAAAGTCCAGTATTCTTCTGGCAAGAAATCTTCTACTTCTTTTTCACGTTCACAAATCAAACGCAATGCTACTGACTGAACGCGACCTGCAGAAAGGCCATTTTTTACTTTAACCCACAAAAGTGGACTCAAGTTATAACCTACAAGACGATCTAATACACGACGAGCTTTCTGAGCATTTACTTTAGACTCTACAATTTCGCCAGGATGTTTTACTGCTTCTGTAATTGCCGCTGGTGTAATTTCGTTAAATACAATACGGCTGATTTTAGCCTCTGTTTTATCCTGCAATGCACGGTTCAAATGCCATGCAATTGCCTCTCCTTCGCGGTCATTATCGGATGCAAGAAGGACAGCTTCAGATTTTTTTGCTTCCTTCTGTAATTCTTTTAACAACTTTGCTTTACCGCGAACTGTAATATATTCCGGCTGAAAACCATTCTCAATATCTATAGCCATACGTGATTTTGGCAAATCAATTAAGTGACCTACTGATGCACGAACCACATAACCAGGTCCTAAATATTTTTCAATTGTATGAGCTTTTGTTGGAGACTCAACAATTACAAGAGTCTGAGCTGTCTTAGTTTTCTTCTTAGATGTCTTTTTCTCAGCCATATTAAAATAATTCTCCCTGCTCAGGAACTTTCTTTTCTTTCCACTCCGGACACTGTCCTAAAGCTGTAACATATTCCTGATAATTATTTATTACCGGCGCACCTGCCTCCAGATAACGTTCCGGTCTATTTTCCATTTTATACTGACTAACTCTGCCAGTCGCAAAATCTTTTTCAAGCTGAACTTGAACAGTCATTGCAATTCTTTTTGCTACTTCGCCATAAATTGCTTTATGAAACATTAAATCTCGACCATAACCAACTGCCATATCTGCCGTTATTAATGCTCCACTTCCAACAGGTGCTTCAATTACCACAGTACAAGCAGAAAGTCCTGCTATAATACGATTTCTAGCAACATAATGCCAGGATGCCATTCTCATTCCCGGTTCATACTCACTAATAATACAACCGTTACATTGCAGTATTTGTGAAGCAAGCTTTTTATGCCCATAAGGAACAATTTCGTCTATTGCACTTGGAACAACTGCAATTGTCTTTCCAAGAACCTCAGTTGAAATTCCCTTTTCTTTACAGTCAAACCATGCATTTATTACTCCCTGATGTGCAAAACCATCTGCACCGTGTGCAAGCCCACTTACAACATTACAACCATTCAAAGCTGCCTCATAAGCAAACTTTATAGCTGCATGTTTTCCGTCTTGACTGATTCTACGGGTTCCAACAATCGAAACACAAGGTTCCTTAAGTAACTTTGTATTTCCGCGGCAAAAAATTAAATATGGTGGATCTGAAATTTCTCTTAATAAATCCGGGTATTCTTCATCAGAATGAAGGATAACTTTTATATTAAGGTTTTCGCAATAATAGGCAGCAATTTCTGCCATTCGAAGATTTTCTTTTCCATCCCATATTATAGATTTTTGTAATTTACGACCAATAAAATTACATATTTCTTCTATAGACAGTAATACAAGGGAGTGAGAACTGTCAAGTTTTTTTGCTAAAATTTTCTTTTCTTCGAACTTTAAAAATGTAATTCTATTAAGTGCAAGATGTAAAAGCTGTAAATCCTTAGTTTGTGTAAGCTTCATCAAGAGCTATTTTTTTATTCTCCTCTGCGGTAGCTTTTGTTTCGGCGGATTTAGTTGTATTAATAATCTTATCGTACATGTCTACAGACTTATTAAATTCATAAGATGAATAATAAGCACGTGCCAGAACGAACATTGCATCAATGTTATTTTTATCGATGGAAAGAGCCTTTTCAAGGTGTGGGATTGCCTTTTCAGGTTCGTCAAGTTCAAATACATAAAGTACACCAAGACCATACAATGCACGTACATATCTATCTTCGATAGTAATTGCTCTTGTATAAGCTTCTTCGGCAAGTTTAAGGTAGTTATACTTTACTTCTGTACTTCCACTTCCACCAAAATCCATTGCTGCATGTGACATATAACCGGCACAAACACCAACATAGTAATATAAGTTCTGATTGTCTGGATAATATTTTAAAGCTTCCTGAAAACACTTCAGAGCTTCACCATACATTTTTGTATCTAGATAACGAGTTCCAAGAATTTTATACCAGATACCAATCTGACTTTGTGCCAGCTGAATATCTGCTACTCTATCTTTATATTTATTAATAGCATCTTTTAATTCTTCAATAGTTGTAGGATTCGAAACTCCCTCTTCCATTTTTTGATGACGGAGAATAGATTTGTTAGAAACTCCACAAGATGTAAAACTTAATAATACAAGTGTAAAAATAATTGAAACTGTAAACTTCTTCATTTTCCAATTCTCCTAAACTATATTAATCTTCAGAATTTTCTATCTTAAAATATTTTTCATGAGCATTTTCCAACTGCTTATCGGTTACATGGGTATAAATAGTTGTGGTACTTAAATCGCTGTGTCCAAGAAGTTCCTGAACAGAACGTAAATCAGCACCACCTGCAAGGAGATGTGTAGCAAAAGAATGACGTAAAGTATGAACTTTAGCATCTACCCCACTCATTTTTTCCAATTCCTGAAAACGTTTCCATACACCTTTTCTCGAAATTGGATCCCCTCTATAATTTACAAAGAACTCAGGAACATTTCTACCCTTAACCAATACAGGTCTGGCTTCTTCAAGATAAACTAACATCTTTTTTAATGCCCGCTCTCCAAAAGGTACAATACGTTCCTTATCTCCCTTACCATGAACAAGAATTAAATGTTCATCAAGATGTACATTCGCAATTTTCAAATCGCAGGCTTCACTTATTCGTAATCCGCAAGAATAAATTAATTCAAAAAGTGCATCATCACGTTTACCGCAATCGTCAGAATTATCAATGCAATCAAGCAAAGCATCAACCTGCTCTATAGAAAGTACTTTTGGAAGATTACGAACAGACTTTGGTTTTTCTAATAGTAAAGCAACATTTTCTGCCCACAATCCTTTTCGAACAAGATAATCTCCAAGAGCACGAATTCCTGAAATATCTTTTGCAATTGTAATTTCAGAGCAACCAGTTTCCTGTCTGTTTATAAGATAATACATTAAAGTTCTAACGGAAACATCTTTTAGTTTAATTCGTTCAGACACAAGATATTTCAAAAACTCTTCGGCAGAAATCTTATATGTAATGGCAGTTTGCTCAGAATCTCTTTTTACAAGAATTAAATCTGAGTAAAACTGGTTCAGCAGAATTTCTATAGTCATTAGTCGTCGGACAATTTAATTGTTCTGCTTAATTCAGAATCCTTTAACCATACAGGAGGTGTATTCAAATCTGAAGCATCAAGATTCATTCCAGCAGGAGCAGTAAATCTTCTTACTGGCTGACTAAATGAAGATGGGGTATCATCTACAAGACCATCAAAAAGTGAACCATGAGTTTCGGCAGGTCTCTTTGTTACATCATGGGAAGTAACGAAATCACCCCCTAAAGGAGAAGATTTAGAACCTGGTTTCAAAATATTAGCAATATCAGCCACATCTTCACGTGGAACCTTTGGTTCTTCTGGAATTACAACTTTTTCTTCCTTAACGGCTTCTGTATTTTCCTTTGTTTCAAAACCTGTAGCAATTACAGTTACACTAATTTTCCCCTGCAATTCTGGCTGAGTAACCTGACCCCAGAACATATTGTAATCTGAATCTGCAGAAGCTGTAACAATATTACAAATTTCACCAACTTCCTGAAGAGTAATTTCTTCAGAAGCACAAATATTAACAAGAAGATTCTTAGCACCGTCAATTCTAGAATTTTCAAGCATTGGGTTATTAATCGCATTGTATGCGGCATCAGTTGCTCTATTTTCACCTTCGCCAACACCAATACCAAAAATCGCATTACCCTGACCAGCCATTGCATTTCTTACATCGGCAAAGTCGGTATTAACATCACCTGGGTTTGTAATAATATTAGAAATACCTTCGACACCCTGGCAGAGAACTTCATCTGCTTTTTTGAAAGATTCTTTTACTGTAAGATTTTTATCAATATTTTTGAAAAGCTGTTCATTTGGAATAACAATAAGAGAGTCAACTTGTTCGTGAAGTTTTACAAGTCCTTCTTTTGCCTGGCGCATACGAACATTACCTTCGAATTCAAAAGGAGTTGTTACAACAGCTACTGTAAGACAACCAAGTTCCTTCGCAATACGTGCTACAACAGGTGCAGAACCAGTTCCTGTTCCACCACCCATACCGGCAGTAATGAATACCATATCTGCACCACGAAGCTGATTTGTAATTAACTCTTTATCTTCTTCGGCAGCCTGTTCACCTACAGAAGGCTTACCACCTGCACCAAGACCTTTTGTAACTTTCTGCCCAATAGCAAGACGAGTTTTTGCATTAGAACGGCCTAAAGCCTGCAAATCTGTATTTAAAACAATAAAATCTACATTACCAAGATCATGAGAAATCATACGGTTAACGGCGTTAGATCCACCGCCACCACACCCTACTACCTTAATTACAGTTGGGCTACTTTCATTGTAAGCCTGTGCGTAGTTCGAATCCTCATCAACAATTGAAATTCCAAGATTTCCCATATATCCTCCCACTATTACGCTTCCCCAAGCGTTTACCCTATTTCAATATATAAGATTAAAAGAATGATTTAAATATCTTCTTAAGCATACTGTCACCTTTTTTATGTTTTTCTTTAGAAGAAGTATGCATTTTTTTAGATTTTCGTCGGTTATCCTTTCCCTGTGCAAGAGATTTATTTGCAAGAACAAGTCCAATTACTGTTGCAAAGTCTGGACGACGGTAATCTTCTTCAATTCCACCAAGATTTTCTGGTACACCAAGACGAACAGATGATGTTTTGAACACATTCTGTGCAAGTTCTACAACACCTTCCATCATAGCTCCACCACCAGTAAGAATAATATTACCAGAAAGTTGTTTAATAGAATCATTTGTATTCTTAACAATGGCAGCCTTTACCATTGTAAAAATCTGTTCCATTCTGGCCTGAATAATCTGACAAAGCTGAGACTGCATCATAGCCTCTGGAGCACGACCTCCAACACCTGGAAGAATAACTTCCATATCATTTTCTGCAGTAAAATTAGGAAGCCAGCAGCAACCTGATTCAATTTTAATTTTTTCAGCATTTGCAACAGGAATTCCAGTTACAACAGCAATATCATTTGTTACAAGATTTCCACCTACAGGAACCGAAGCAGTACCAACTGGAGCACCATTCATTAAAACAAGAACATCTGTAGTTCCAGCGCCCAAGTCAATCAAAATAGACCCAAGTTCCATTTCATCCTGATGGCATACAGACTGAGTCTGAGCTAAAGTTTTTAACATTACTCCATCAAGTATATAATCAGCTCTTGAAATACAAGATCGAAGATTCTGAATAATTGTTCTGGAAGCAGTTACAATATGAACTTCTGCTTCAAGGCGGGTTCCCATTCTATGAATTGGATCTGTAATTCCACTAATACCGTCTACAATGTAATGCTGTGGAATAACATGGAGTTTATCTCTATCATCTGGAACTTTAATTGTTGTAGCACAATCTATAACTCGCTGAACATCTGCGTAAGAAATTTCTTTTGTAGATTTATTTGTACTTGAAACAGGAACAGTACCTCTTGAGTTCTGACTTTCAATCTGTGCTCCACCAATGGCAGTAATAACAGATTCAACAATAGCACCTGCATTCTGTTCCGCAGCATCAATTGCTTCTTTTATGGCTGTTTTTGCGTCTTCAATATTAACGATTACACCGTTGCGCAACCCTGCAGATTTTCTAGAGGCAGTACCGGCAATCTGAATATTACCAGTTTCTGGGTCAACTTCTCCAATTGCAACTCTAATTACACTTGTACCAATATCAAGTCCGACAATTTTAGTGTCATCCATTATCAATAACCTCTACTATCTAGTTGTGTAAGAAACAGATCCATAGCGTAAATCAATGGAAACAACATCTGTTCCCAACTGATTAACAACATCAAGCACAACCATCATATACTTTAATTCATCTTCATTCAATGCACGATCAGTAAGCACCTTAATTTTTGACTGTGCAGGAATCAAAGCCAATTCATAATTTCCATATTCATTAGGTAAAACACAAATTTCAGAAATGCTGGCAAAATATTTCTGTGGCATTTCATTAATTTTTGCAATCTGATCAATCAACGGACGATAAATATTTGGAATTCTCATTCCGCTGGACATATATTCTACAGGAAGTCCAGAAATTATTGGAGCCTCATTCGAATCTGGCAAAACGTTCTGTTTCAAAGAAAAAAGAACTCCATTTTTGTCAATCTGAACAGGAGTTGTTACACCACCATTAGAAATAAATGTAACAGCAACTGGCTGACGCTCTGTGACGTTAATATAAATTTTATCTGGGAATTTCTTTTCTACAACTACATTTTCAATACCAGGTTCAGAAGAAATCATTGCGGCTGCCTGATTAACATTAAAATCAAGCCAGCTTGTACTATTCATTGGCAATAAAATTCTTGCAATCTCTTCTGCAGAATAATTTTTCTGTCCTGATACAGTTACTTTAGGACTAGAGAAAGTTGGCATAATATACTTGTAAACAATAAGTTCACCAAGCAAAAGAAAACATAATACACAGAAGATAACCTTAATTACCTTTATTTTCTTTTCTGCTTTTTCTTCTTCTTCACTTTTAAGTTTTATTTCAGTATCTAAAAAGTAGTCCTTTTCTAAATATTCATCTGATACTAATAAACCCAAATCACTCATTTTAAATCCACCCTTTTATAAATACGAAAGTGTATCTATATTAATTTCGTCACTTCCGCCATAATTTTCATTTAAATCTTCACAACGAGAGATATTTAAAATTAATCCGCACATTGCGAGAGTTACAATCACCGATGAACCTCCCAACGAAAAGAAAGGAAGAGGTATACCTGTTGAAGGCAATAAACCGCACACTACCATTGTGTTTACAATTGACTGTAAGAAAATAATAGAAACACAGCCAAAACAACTATATGCTGCAAAACGATCTTTACATTTCATTGCAGCTCTATAACCGCGGTATGCAAAAAATACAAGTAATACAAAATAAATAATTATACCTGTAAGCCCCATAGCTTCAGACCAGCCGGCAAAAATATAGTCTGCCTGAATTTCTGGAATGCTGTTAATTCTTAAAAGGCCAGTTCCAATTCCGCTTCCCCAAACACCACCAGCACTAATTGCTTTTTTTGCAGCCAAAGCCTGATAGTTAAATGTTGAGCCAAACTGTTCTGGACGAATCCATCCAATCAAACGATTTAATCGGAATGGTTCCAAAGTTATCATCAAAAATCCTGCTGGAATAGCCAGACAAGAAAATGGTATAAGCCAAAGCAATTTTGTACCGGATACAAAAAATAATAAAATTCCGATAACTGTAATAAATAATCCTGTAGAAAAGTCTTTCTGAGCAAATACAACTGCCAAAAAGATTACAAAACCTACAACACAAGGGAAAATATTTTTATCTTCTATATTTTCTAAGTTTGCCTGCTTATCAAAGTAGTTTGCAAGGAACAACACAAGACCTAATTTTATTAATTCCGAAGGCTGGAAACTGAAATTTCCTGGCATTTTAAGCCATCGTCTTGCACCGTTTTTTTCTATACCAAGAATAGGAAAGAAAGTTAAGATACAAAGAACAATAGAAACTACTACAATAACAGCTACCATTTTTCTAATAACACGAAGATCTGTTACAAGAAAAGCAATAAAGAATACGAATCCTACAGCAGAGCTGATAAGCTGACGTTTCATAAAATACATTGAATCGCCAAAAACTCTGTCTGCATAATTTTGAGAACATACAAATAATGTAAATATACCAAGTCCCCAAAGTAAGAGAATAGAAGCTAAAAGCCACATATCTCCTTTGTGATACTCTTCTGATGGTTTATTTGCATAAAATGTAAACTGATTCATCTTCCTACCCGACCACACTTATTTCTGTAAAACAGGAACAAGTTTTTCCAATTCCATACTGTGGGAACCTTTCAATAAAATAACATCATTATCTGATGCAACTTTATTTATTTCCCCTGCAATATTATTAAAAGTTTCTTCTCCAGATTTTTCGTACCATAAAGCAGAATCTTTTTTATCCAACACATCAAAAGCATATTTCATTTCGCCACCAATCAAATAAACATAATCTGGCAAAACTTTATTTATCTTTTCACCAATAGATTCGTGAGCAGCTTTTGACTCTTCACCAAGTTCTTTCATATCAGCAAGAACGAAAATCTTTTTTCCTATTTCTTTAAGGTTTTCACAGAAATCGATTACCTTAGTCATAGAATCAAGATTAGCGTTATAGCAATCTTTTATTAAAATTACAGTTTTATTATTTTTCAAAGTAATTGATTTTGTTTCCATACGACCGGAAATAGCAGCAACTTCTTCAAGACCAGTCTTTATTTCTTCTGCAGAAATTCCAATTTCTTTTGCACAGGCAATAACAGAAAGGGCATTAAGATAGTTATATTCCCCTGACAATGGTAACTGAACTTCTATTCCATCTACAGAAAATTTTGTTCCAAAAAGACCTTTATCTTCAATGAATCTTACACCGCTGTCTTTTTCAGAAATTGATTTTCCAAATTTAACAACTTTTCCTTTTACATTAGCAGTACAGAAATCTGCAAAACAATCTTCTGCATAAACAAAAGCAGCACCAGTTGAAGGAATATAATCTAAAGATTTTCTTTTTTCATTAGCAATGTTTTCACGGCTACCAAGAATTCCAATATGGGCAGTTCCAATATTTGTAATAATTCCGTACTGCGATTTCCACACTTTTGAAATTTCGCCGATTTCATTTACACGGTTCATTCCCATTTCAAAAATACCAATCTTTTCATCACCACGAATTTTAAAAACTGATAAAGGAAGGCCAGTTTCAGAATTAAAATTACCTTCTGTATATGCAACAGCATCATCGCCAAAATGTTTTTTAGCAACCGCTACCATCATTTCTTTTGTAGTTGTTTTTCCACTGGATCCAGTAATACTTACATGAATCATATTTTTTGCAACTTTATTTACATAAGCTTCAGCCGCATTCTGGAGAGCATGCAATGTATTTTCAACAGCAACAAAAAACACCTTTGGATTTTCTGCAGCATAAGCCTCATATTTATCAGTTTCCTTTTCGTATTCAGCTTTATTTAATAAAACTACAGCAACACCTTTTTTCAATACATCTGGAATATACTTATGTCCGTTCTGAAATTCACCAACTAAAGGTACAAACATACAAGGATTTTCAGAGTTAACATTACGACTGTCTGTCTGAACATCATTAAATGAACAAACTGCAGATCCAATCTGCATACCTTTTACAGCATCTAATAATTCTGCACCTGTTAATAAAGTTTTCATTATCTTTTCTCTCCGGTCATTTCAACTCGAACTATATCTTCAGCTTCAGCCTTATGCATCCCTAATTCTTCAACAGCAATTTTTTCAATTCTGTCTGCACTGGACAAAACAGCAATATCACTTACTAATTTCTTGTTCTCCTCAATAAGCTTTTCCTGTTTACGTTCCAAATCCTTAATTTCACTTGTAAGGCGAGAATATTGTCTTGCCTGCAAAGCGTATAAACAAAGCATAAGAGGAATTGTAAGTACAATAATACAGATAAAAAATCTGGCAAAAAAATCTTTAATCTTACGCTTCATATTAATATCCAATTACACCTTCAAGATGATATTCAGTATCATCCTTAAGTTTACGAATTACACGAAGTTTGGCACTTCTAGATGGTGAATTTACCTTTACTTCTTCTGCAGTTGGCCCTACAGGCTTGCGGGTAATTAATTCTGCACACTGCTTACCACCACAACGGCAAATTGCCACTTCTGGAGGACAAACACACTGTCTTCCAAGATTTCTGAAATAATTTTTAACAATACGGTCTTCAAGAGAATGGAAAGTAATAACTCCCATTTTTCCCCCAACCTTAAGATTGTTAAATGCGTTATGCAAAGCTAAAGGAAGACGTTTCAATTCTCCGTTAACTGCAATTCGCAAGGCCTGGAAAGTTCGAGTTGCAGGGTGAATATTTCCGTATCTGTAATTAGCAGGTACTGCATTCCAAATAATTTCAGCCAAAGCCTTAGAAGATTCAATTCTCCCACCCTGACGTGCATCTACAATAGCTTTTGCAATGCGACGACTTAATTTTTCTTCACCATATAAATAGATTAAATCAGCAAGTTTTTCTTCTGGAAGATTATTAACTAAATCTGCTGCAGACTCTTCACTGTTTGCATTTAATCTCATATCAAGTTTTTCATCATATCTAAAACTGAAGCCACGTTCAGATTTTTCATAATGAAAAACAGAAATTCCTAAATCAAAAAGAATAATATCTGGCTTTTCATATTCTTCAGGATAATTTGCATAAAAATCCTGAAACCAGCCGTTATAAAAATGAATTCGTTCACCAAATTCAGAAAGACGCTCTTTTGCACGAGCCTGAATAACACAATCTGCATCAAGACCAATAGTGGAAAGACCTGGAAATTTTTTGAGAAAGTTATAAGTATGACCACCCTCTCCTAATGTTGAATCAATCATTAAAGCATGATTTTCAAAAGGTTCGCCAACCGGAGAAAGATATTCAAGACACTCATTTAATAAAACCGGAGTGTGTACGATTTCCATTTTCCCACCTGTACAAGTTTAGAAATTAATATCATTAAATTCTTCTGCAGCTTCTCTGAATGAATCTTCAGTTTCTGCAAGATAATCTTTGTAAGTTTGTCCATCCCACAATTCAATATATTTAGCAATACCAAGAATTGTGCAGTCCTTAGACAGATTCGCATACTCACGCAAACTTTGTGGGATTGAAAGTCGACCGTTTTTATCAAATTCGACAGGTTGAGCTGGTGCAATAAAATGACGAACTACATTCAAACTTTTACTTTTCATCATTGAAGCATTGCTCATAAGTTTTGTCTGGAAGGTTTCCCATTCATCAGAAGTAAAAAGCCATAAGCAGCGATCTAAACCCTTGGTAATCATAACTTCGTTCTGATTTACAGCAGATCTCAATTTCGCAGGGAATGAGACTCTACCCTTATCATCGATCGTATTATTGTATTCACCAGTTAACAGATTCATACCCACTTATATCCACTTTTTACCACTTTTTCCCACTTATCTCCATTTTACTGTAAAAAATTCTAAAGTCAACGCATTTTCTTGCAGATAATATAAAAAAAATTCCCACTTTACCTAATTTAGGTATACGGTTAAATACTATATTTTTTAGTAGTACATTTATGAAATTTTCCACATTAAATGAAAGCGATTTACACCATTCTCTAAAAATTCTTTATGCAGAAATATATGAAGGAAAAACTGAAGTTGAACAGGATGGTCACGTTTACGATATTGTTACGAAAAATGGAAATGTAATTGAAATTCAAACTGCTAACTTAGCAAAGCTTTTGTCAAAAATAAAAGATGCTATAGAGAAAGGCCATAATGTAAAACTGGTACATCCAGTTGTTACAACAAGAAGAATTGCTTTATATGATGAAACTGGAAAATTAATTTCAAACAGAAAAAGTCCAAAAAAAGATTCCGTTTACAGCACCTTCAAAGAACTTACCGGAATATACCCTATTCTATTAAATCCACACTTTTCACTTGAATTAGTAGAAACAGAAATTACAGAAGAAAGATTAAGAACCTCTGAACCTGTACAAACATTAAATCAACGAAGAAGATTCAAAAGAAACTGGCTTAAAACAAATAAAAAACTTGATAAAATAAACAAAACATTAATTTTGAATAAAGCTCAGGATTACATTAATTTACTGCCAGATTTACCAGAAATTTTTTGCGCAAAAGATATTAATAAAGCTGCTAATATAAAGAATGGAAATCTTATTATCTGGGTTTTATTACGAATGGAAGTTATTAAATATATCGAAACTAAAAACAAATCAAAATACTATAAAACTAACTGTTAAATAAAAAAAGGACGTCGTATAAACAACGTCCTTGATTTTGCATTTAATTAAAGACTACCAGTTATCGGCCATATCGTCTTCATCATGATTTTCCATATCATAAAGATCTGTTACACAGCGAAGATCATCAAGATACATATAATATGTACCACGTGCCTGAACTGGGTTACAATCTACACGGAAACCAAGAATCTTAAGACCAGGTTTATCACCATAATATGCACTGCTCTGTACAATTCCATGTTCTCCATCTGGACTTGGTGGAATTACACAAGTAAGTTTTTTCCATCCACTGAATCCAAGTGAACCCATGTACAATTCGAAGTTACGTCCAAAATAATCCTGAACGAGAACCCACATATCGTGATCCTGATTACGTCCACAAACCCAAACTGATACAGTTTTTGTTGTTCCTTCAATAGCCAAAGGTCTTCCAGATTTAATTGTAAAAGAATTCTTTCCACGACGGAAGAAGTCAACTCTTACACCAAGAACCTGTGTATCTTCATCTTCTTTTCCTTCATCTTCTGCTAATGGATCTTTCATCGCAGGATTACCTTCGAAAAGACGTGATGTGATTACACCGTCATCTGAAGAAATATGTACATACCATGAACCTTCACGTTCAAACTTATCAATTGATACTTCACGCAAAGAAGACATAGCTGAATCTGCACCTACAGTTTCAGGATTTGGATCCTGTAAACTTGAATTCTGAGCAAATGTAAAACTTGCAACTAATAATGATAATACGCTAAGAGCAACTAATTTTTTCATTATTTAACCTCACTTGAAGAATCATCTCCAAAATCAGCATCTTTCAATTCATAACCATCGAAGATGTAGCTGAGAGAGTTTGTTGTATACTTAATCTGATCGATAAACAATACAAAGTTATCAACATATTCTGCAGCATCAGAACGGATTCTGAATCCTACGAATGTCATATTTTCTGGTCCTGAGCGCAAATGTGAATGCTGCTGCAACCATCCAGGAATATTTACAACAATATTTTTCCAACCATTAAAAGCAAGGCTTCCTGCTGGCAATACATGTACTGTACCAAGAGCATCTCTTACCATTACTTCAAGGTAATAATTATAGTTTGAACCCCACATCCAGAAGTCGAGCTGTGTAGCTGTTCCTACGAATGGAATTTCAAAAGGTTTGTCATCAGCAGTTGGGTAAACTTCAAACCAGTTATCGCCTTTACGATTAAAAGCTGTTTTTACACCAAATACTTTGAATTCTTTATCAGATCCTTTACGGAGCTGTTTCAATGAATTAGGAATACCTTCGTAATATCCAGTTTTTGGATATCCTTCAGCAATAAAACGACTTGAGTTTACTGCCCAATCCCAGCTATAAGCCTTTCCATTGTACATATAATTCTGCTCACCTGCAGAATCAAAATCATCCATTACAAATGTCTCGATACTCTTTGAACTTGGCTGAGCAAATACTGGCAAACCAATTACAAAAAGACATGCAAGACCAATAAGAACTTTAAGTCCCCTTTTCATGCAAAACTCCTTGAACTTTTATCATTACCGATAAAAATACTAATCTATATATTTATATCGGCATAATTAGTCAAAATAATTAGTATTTCAATTATATTTCCTATGTTATTCTTTGTCAAACCTATTTACGGGAAAATACATGTATATAAGAGAAGTAATTTATTCTTTAATTTTTCTACATCATTGAATTTTTTTAATAATTTTCTTATATTATAGATAATCAAATTATCGAGTTTTTTATCTCGAAAAAGGAAGACACAATGGCTAACGTAAGTTACAAAGAACTTGGTCTTGTAAACACAAAACAGATGTTTGCAAAGGCTTTTAAAGGCGGATATGCAATTCCTGCATATAACTTCAATAACATGGAACAGATGCAGGCTATCGTACAGGCTGCAGTTGAAACAAAATCACCAGTAATCCTTCAGGTTTCTAACGGTGCTCGTAATTATGCTAACGCTACTCTCCTCCGCTACATGGCTCAGGGTGCTGTAGAATATGCTAAAGAACTTGGTTGTAAAAACCCACAGATCGTTCTCCACTTGGATCACGGTCCAAACTTTGAAACATGTAAAGACTGTATCGATAACGGATTCTCATCAGTTATGTACGAGGGTTCAGCTCTTCCATATGATGAAAACGTTGCAGAAACAAAGAAAGTTGTTGAATATGCTCACGCACACGGA
>JAZLKI010000045.1:0-14641 GCA_045597485.1 Treponema sp. | reverse complement strand
CTTTAAACATAACAGAATTGACAGCCACCGAACGTTTAGGGACAGTCACCGAACGTTCGGTGACTGTCCCTAAACGTTCGGTGACTGTCAATCTCGTATTAAAATCTACAGGAAACGGGGTTGAATACAAAGACGGCTGCTACTCAAATATAGGAACCTTCGACGGCACTAACACCGGCACCACCCCTACCGGCCCACGCAGCGGCGAGCTCCAAGCCACAGTAGATGCCCCTTCCGCCGCCCCCCACACCCTCACTCTGGAATACGCCACTGGGCGGACTCCCGGCGTAGGCGAATGGCTTCAGCTGGCTGTAAACGACACTATCATTTACGACAACCTGCTGCCACCATCTCCTTCTGCAGACGAATTCATTACTTCCCAGCCATTTGAAGTGGAACTTAAAGCCGGAAAAAACACAATTCGCATAATGAACCATCGCCGTCAGGAAAATACACTTTGTTCCTACGCAGCAATGCTTGAAGGTTTAAACCTGGCAGATCCAAATCACAATATCCTTCTTTCGCTTTGTGAATGGGGAAAAACACAGCCACATAACTGGGGCTACAAAATTGGCGATTCCTGGAGAATTCTCAACGACATAACTTTCCGTGTAGGTGCAGATGGCGACCCTGGTTATGGCGAATGGAATAATCCCGGAACTCAGAGCATTTGTTCTCAATATAATAAGGCAGTAATAATGGACGAATTTGCCGGATTGGAAAAAGGCTGGAATGATCCAGATATGCTGGTGATTGGTATGAACGGCCTTACTCTTCCAATGAATCGCAGCCATTTTGCAATGTGGTGTATGATGAATTCTCCACTTATGCTTGGAATGGATCTTCGCCGCCTTACAAAGGGTGATGATTATTACAAGATTATTACAAATGCAGACTTAATTGCCCTGAATCAGGATGCACTTGGTATTCAGGCAAAACGCATTTGGACCAGTTACCCTTGCGAAAATCCTTCTACAGATTATATTACCGACGATAACCGCAGCGACATAATTGTAAAGCCGCTGGCAGATGGTAGTGTTGCACTTTCGCTTTTCAACCTTAGCGACACCGAAGCTACAAAGCCGTTCTCGCTTGATATGGATTTTATAAAAGAAAAACTTGGCGCAAAAACACCTAGGGCTTTTGCAAATGCAACAAAGTTCAAAGTAAAAGATTTGTGGACTAAAGCTGATTTTGAAATTACTTCTTCCCTCAAGTTAGAAAGCGTAGCTCCTTGCGACAATGTTACTTTTAGAATTATTCCTTAGAACATAACACATGACAATAGAACAGTTTGTGCAGGAAATTTGGAGGGGTCTGTCCCCTCTCGAACATAGGGGTCTGTCCCCTCAAGAACTTCTCCACTACGGTCACATAGCCGGCTGGCTCGAAGACCAGGACGAAATGCATCCTGCGGCTCAAATAGACCGCCGTACCGTTGCGAGAATAATTCATCAATTTATGAAATTGGAACTCCACATTCCAGACATTCCCGATATATCTTCTGCAGAAGTGTTAAAAGATTTGTATACCTGCCGCGTGTGCGCAAACCATGTTGCCCAGGTTTTCGCAAAAGGTTTTATGGAATGTGAGGAAGTAACAGATCCTTCTACAGGAACCACGGTTCAAATCTTTAATATGCTGGCCCCATTCAGCGAAGAAGAAACTGAAAGATTAGTAAAAGCTATTCAATGTGAAGCGCTGAACCTACACAACTAATATACTGCAAACTTCCCAATTCCGAACCCTTAATTGACGAAACAATAACTTTATTTTCTTCAATCATTTTGTTCAGAATTGGTTTTGCAGTTTCTGCATCAACTCCAGAACTTTCCAAAACTTCAATGTCTGCTATTTTGTGGTCTTTTACAGTTACATTCAGCTGCAAATGTAAAAAACTTGTGTAAGTCTTTCCGTAGTATACGCCGTCGTCCACCGACCCCATTTCAACATCATAAAAAGGAAGTCGCATGGCCTCACGATAATTGGCCTTTCTACGGCTAACAAGATAGCCAGCTACCATTATAAAAATAACGGCAACAATCATTAAAATTTTTGAATAGTCTGTTTTTAATTTCATTTGGAAAACTATTTTACAATTTTTGCTTCAAAAACAATGTAATCGTAGACACCAATTCCGTACTGTGGAATACCACCCATAGGACCATATGCCAAATCACCAGGAACATACATTTTGCGAGTTTCACCAACTTCCATATCCTGCAACATTTCGTCAAAGCCTGGAATTATATCACCTTTTCCAGTAGTAATAACCATTGGGTCGCCACCACGAGGATGGAAGGCTTTTGTAGCACCAAAAACAGTATTTTCACCGGCAATAGTATAAACTCTGTATTCAACAGTAATTGTTTTACCTTTTCCTACTTTACCGCCTTTACCTTTCTGCATAACGTTATAGTAGATTCCAGAATTTGTTTTTTTGAATGAAACAACCATAGGCTTAATTTTTTCTTCAGCCTTACGTTTTTCAATGTCTGCTTTATTTGCCTTCCATTTTTCGTTCTTAACAGCACCTTCTTTTTTAAGCTTGTCAAAAACTGCCTGATTTACGACAAACTTTTCTGCATCTTTACCCTGGCGAATAATTTCCAATTTAACAATGTGGTCATCCTGGGCAACTTTATTTACAACATCCTGACCGGCTAAAACTTCACCAAAGATTGTATGTGCATAGTCTAACCATTCTGTTGGAACATGAGTAATAAAGAACTGACTTCCGTTTGTATCAACGCCAGAATTAGCCATTGCCAATTTACCAGGCTTATCAAAAATCAGACCTTCTACAAATTCGTCTGGAAACTTATAACCTGGACCTCCAGTGCCGTTTCCCATTGGGTCTCCACCCTGAATCATAAAGTTTGCAATTACACGGTGAAATTTTAAACCATTATAAAAAGGCTTACCTTTTGCGGCATCCAAAGTACCTTCTGCAAGGCCAACAAAATTTGCAACAGTCATAGGTGTTTCTTTATAAAAAAGATTTAAAACAATCTCTCCTTTTTCTGTAGTCAAAACAGCAAAAACACCTTCTTTGCCTTTTAAAACATCAAGACTTTTTGCTGATGCACAAACCGCCTGCGAAATTACAAGGCCTCCCAAAATAAGGCCAATTAAAGCTTTTTTTATACTTTTCATAAAATCCTCTGAAAAATTTTAAATGTATATAAAGATTATAACCTTTTATATTCTAAAAACCAAATAACTTCTGTAGAGTTACTTACTGATTATTATCGAGTAATTTATAAAGAATGGAATAAAGCTGTTTTGCTTCTTCTGGGGTAATTTGAATACAACCGCTCATTTGAACAGGAACGTCCAGTGCCTTTTCTCTAAGGGCTAAACCTTCTTCTGTTATAGTTACAATTAAAACTCGTTCATCTTCTTTTGAGCGCTGACGTGTTACTAATTTTTTTTGTTCAAGGGTTTTTAATACAGGTGTTAATGTGCCCGAATCTAAAAATAAAAGTTCACCTAAATCTTTTACGCTAATACTGTTGTTTTCCCACATAACCATCATAGTTATGTACTGAGTATAAGTAAGGTCAATTTTATCTAGAAAAGGTTTATAACGTCTTACAATTTCTTTAGAACAGGCATACAAAGGGAAGCACAACTGATTGCTAAGCTTTAGGCTATCATATTTGTCAGACATATTAACACTCCGCAATTTAATTTAATATGACTTAATTTTACACAATCTTTTGAATAAAAAAAAGTCATATAATCCTGATTATTCCTGCACTTCTCCCGCCAACTCAGCTTCATAAGCACGACGTACAGCCTTTGCCAACTGATCGCCACAAGAAGTAGTTCTGTGACCACAAGTTATTCCTTCCAATTTTTGAGCAACCTGTTCTACAGTCCAGCCCTGAATTAAAATAGGAATAGCTTTTAAGTTTCCGTTACAGCCGCCCATAAAAGAAACATTCTTTACAATATCATTTTCCAAATCAATGCTAATAACCTGTGAACAAGTTCCAGTTGTTACATAATCATAATGGTACATAATTTCCTCCTAGAGCAATTCCAAAATCTTTGCCTTAATATCGCTGATTGAAGCAGTTGGTTCATAGCGTTCTACAATGTTTCCTTTTTTATCAATAAGGATTTTTGTAAAATTCCATTTAATATTTCCGTTATTTTTGTAGTCCTTATCCATCTTCTTAACAACAAGATTCATCATTACGCCCATTGGACCATTAAAACCTGCAAACTTTGTTGTTGAAGTAATCCATTTATACAAAGGAATTGCATTTTCACCGTTTACGTCAATTTTTGAATACTGTGGGAAAGTAATTCCATAGCGGCCTGTACAGAAATCGTGAATTTCTTCATTTTCGCCAGGAGCCTGGTTTCCAAACTGGTTGCAAGGAAAATCAAGAATTTCCAGGCCTTTTTCATTCAATTCAGAATAGATATCCTGAAGTTCTTTGTACTGAGGTGTAAAACCACAACCTGTAGCTGTGTTTACAACAAGAAGAACTTTTCCATTAAAATCTGACAAAGCCTTATCAGAACCATCCTGTGTTTTTACTGTGAAATCATAAGCATTCATAATTTATCCTCGCTATTAATTTAGTTAGATTTAATTGTGTACAATCAATCTCTATAATTAGTTGTACACGATTAAATCGTATTTGTCAATATTTTTTTTCAATATTTGCATTTTTTTCTATTTACGATGTATTATTTTATTTATGAAGAATATTAACCGTGCATTAAGTTTTGTTATTTTGTTTTTTATTTATGCTGTTTCATTTGCAATCTGTTTTTTGTTCATAAAAGAAAATTCACACGAATTATGTTCCTTATTTCTTTTTTACGATGTGATTGCGACAATTGTAGTTTTCATCTTCAGTTTGATTTTTAGAAATGCCTCGGTTTACGACCCTTACTGGAGCGTGCAGCCACTTGTATTTGTAACAGCAGCAGCCTGCGCCCACAGTGTAAATACTTTAGGAATAGTTCTTCTCATTGCAATTTGGTACTGGGGTTTACGCTTAACTGCAAACTGGGCCTACACTTTCCACGGACTTAGCCACCAGGATTGGCGCTACACAATGCTCAAAGAAAAAACAAAATGGTTCTACCCAGTAGTAAATTTCTTTGGCATTCATATGGTTCCTACAGTTATTGTGTACTTTTGTATGCTGCCTGCCATAATCCTTATTCACAATGGTTTTGAATTTAAGCCACTGGCACTTATAGGAACGGTAATTTCAATTGGAGCCGCAACTCTCCAGGGCATTGCCGATATTCAAATGCATACTTTCAAAAAACAAGGTGGCTCAGGTTTTATACGAAAGGGATTATGGAAAAACGGCCGTCATCCAAATTATCTTGGTGAAATTTTAATGTGGTGGGGAATCGCCATTACAGCGCTAATTTCGGCTCCTACATCTTATAACAAATTCTTTCTTGTTTTAGGTGCCGCACTAAACACTGCCCTTTTTTTATGTGTAAGCATTCCACTTGCCGAAAAGCACCAGGCTCGTAAACCAAACTTTGCAGCCTACAAAAAAGAAACCCGACTTTTCATTTAAGGCAAGTTTCGCTTATCTATTCTTATTAGTTTTCATTTTAATATTTATTATAAAGATTTATTAATTCTTCTTTACAGTTAAGAAAGACTTTTCCAAGGTCAGGGTCAAAATGTGTTCCCAGCGATTCTTCAATAATACCAAAAGCTTTTTCATACGAAAAACTGTCTTTATAACATCTTTTACTAACCAGAGCATCAAAAACATCGGCAAAGGCCATAATTCTAGCTTCAATTGGAATATTTTCACCGCTTATTTTTTCTGGGTAACCGCTTCCGTTCCATTTTTCATGGTGATAATGAGCCACATTTATAGCTATAGATTTAAATTCCAAATCATCTACTTCGCTTAAAACATTTTCAACAATTCGTGCCCCTTCTGCAGAATGGTTTTTCATAATCTCATATTCTTCGTCTGTAAACTTACCAGGCTTACGCAACACCGCATCATCAACAGCAATTTTTCCAAGATCGTGCATAGGAGCTGCTTTTATTACATTTTTGCAGAAAGAATCGGTTAAATTGGCATATTTTTCTGTATTACGAAGATTATTTACAAAAACTTCCACACAATCGCTGGTTCTGTTAATGTGCCCGCCAGTACTGTTATCGCGACTTTCAACCATAACGGCCATTCCACGAATAACCGAATCCTGAATTGCGTAAATCTTTTTTGTCTTATCATTCAAAGACGTAATCATATCATTAAAAGTATCTGCCAGGTCGCCAAAAGCATCGTTACTTACAACCGAACAACGAGTATTGTAGTTTCCCTGTTCAACTTCTTTTGCAGTCTGCTTCAATTTTTTAAGCGGATCCGAAATTGTGCCTGTAAAAATAATAAGAAGTATAATTCCAAAAACAATAATGAATCCTATCAAAATAAAAACTGCAGGCTGAATTTCAAAATTATAAGCATTTTTTAAATTAAAGATTGTTGAAGTTAAAAAGAAGACTGGGAAAAATCCTACCGAAATATAAAAAACAGTTGCAAGGAATTTAACAGAAGGATTTGTTCTTCCAATAATTCTACTTATTTTTCCCTGAGGGTAATATTTGGGTAAGAAATATCTTCTATGAATTGTTTCCAGAAAAAGGAATGCAAGAGCAAAAATAAACAAACCTTCCTGAATAATGTACATGAACGAAGTAAGAACTATATCAGAAATAACTATATGGTAATGATGTTTAACAATTAAAAGGGTTATTGTTTCCATAATAAAACTTAAAACCCAACCTAAGGAACCAATAATTGAAAATGCAATTGGAAGATTCAATATACGTTTTTCAAGCTTTTCTTCATCTTTACAGCCTGTGTAAATAATACAAATTAATGCTGGAATTGCAAAAACTAACACTGTAAGAAATGAAATAACAGGGTCATGTTCTTCCATAAATCTAATCCAGCCATCCCAATTTTCGGCCCTATCAACTGGAACATTTCCCACACCAGGAAGCAAAAAACCCATATAATTTACTGCGGCAATTATGATTCCATAACCCCAGCATAATTTTCTAAGTGCACTTTTCTTCAAATCCATGGATTAATTTTATAGTATGTTCCCAAAAATATCATTACTTTCTTTGTTTAAGTGTTATAATTACTTATAAATTTAAAGGATTCGCGTATTATGAAATTTGATGAAAATGCCACAGTCCCTAAAATGATTAAAAAAATTGTAGGCGACTATCCAAAAGTAATTGCTCAGCAGAAAAAAAATAAACAAGGTGAAATTGAAAACCTTACTTATTTTGAAATGTATCAGCTTGGCCTAGATTTTGGTGCTGCACTTATAGATTTAGGTCTTAAACGCGGAGACCCAATTGGTTTTATTTCCGACAACCGTCCCGAATGGTTGCAGGCAGATATTGGCATTATGGGGATTGGAGCAGTAGATGTTCCACGAGGCTGCGATGCCACTTTAATCGACCTTGAAAAAATCCTTTCTATTACAGAAGCAAAATACGTAATTGCCGAAAATGTTTCTCAGATTAAAAAAATACTGTCCATAAGAGAAAAACTTCCTTGCATCACTACAATTATTACTTTCGATACCGAAGTTTCAGAAGAAACAAATAACTTATGCAGTGAAAATAAAGTTTCGGTTTACACATACGAACAACTTTTAAAAGCAGGTAAACGGTGGCGAATCGACAACCCAGGCTGCGTTGAAGCCGAATTTGAAAAGGGAAAAGGCGACGATCTTGCTACAATCATTTTTACATCCGGAACCACAGGAACCCCAAAAGGTGTAATGCTCACTCATACGAATTTCCTTGCCCAGCTTGACGAAATTCCTGAACGAATCTTTTTAAGCCCAGGCGAAAAGGCAATTTCGGTTCTTCCAGTATGGCACGTTTTTGAGCGCGAAGTAGAATACGTAATGCTCATTCAGGCAGTTACAATCTGCTATTCAAAACCAGTTGGTTCTATCCTTTTACAAGATTTTAAAGATTTTAACCCACAAATTATTCCAGCAGTACCACGCATTTTCGAAGCAATTTACGATGGAATTTATAAAAAAATGCGAAAAACCGGCGGAATAGTTTATGCAATGTTCAAATTTTTTGTAGGCTATGCAAAACTTCACAAAAAGATGTCTCGCAGACTTTTTGCAAAATATGGCTGTTATACAAGTTATAAATTGCCTTTGTGGTGGCTCCTGCTGTTTATTCCATGGGTAATTATGTGGCCACTTTACTGGCTGGGCGACGTACTTGTTTTCAGTAAAATTAAATCAATGCTGGGTACAGATTTCCATGCTGGCGTTGCCGGTGGTGGTGCTTTCCCTAAAAAAATTGACGAATTTTTCTGGGCTATTGGTGTTGAAGTTGTAGAAGGCTATGGTCTTACAGAAACAGCACCAATTATTGCAGTACGTCCTTTGGCAGACCCTATTTACAGGACAATCGGTTCGCCAATTCGTGGAGTAGAAGCCCGCATCGTAGACCGCGACGGTTATATTCTTGGAAGATGTAAAGAAGGGGTATTACAGGTTCGTGGACCTACAGTAATGAAGGGTTACTATAAAAATCCTGAAAAAACAGCGGAAGTTATGACTGTAGACGGCTGGCTCGACACTGGCGATCTGGCAATTATGACAATCCACAATGAACTGCAGATTAAAGGTCGCATTAAAGACACAATTGTTTTGCGTGGCGGTGAAAATCTTGAACCTGTTCCTATTGAAATTAAACTTACAGATTCCCGATTTATTCAGCAGGCCGTAGTTCTTGGTCAGGACCAGCGCTATCTTGGAGCTTTAATTCTTGTAGACAAAGAAGAAATGCTAAGTTACGCGCAGGAAAATGGAATTCAGTACGATACTTACGAAAAACTACTTAAAACAGAAGAAATTTTACGACTTTTTGAAGGCGAAATAGCAGAGTTAATTAGTTCAAAAAATGGATTTAAAATGTTTGAACGAATCAGCAAATTTGCCCTTATTACTAAGCAATTTGAAGTTGGTGTTGAACTTTCTGCTAAACAGGAAATTATGCGTTTCCGTATAAATGAATTATACAAAAAAGAAATAGAAGAAATGTTCAAAGAATAATAACAACGAATTTATTTGTATTATTCAGATTGTGTAATTATTTTATAAAAGGAAAATCCAAAGATTTTTTTTCAGGAGGCGTATAATTATGGCTGAAGTAAAGATTACAAAAGATAACTTCCAGCAGGAAGTACTGTTGTCTGACAAACCAGTATTATTAGATTTCTGGGCAGATTGGTGTGGTCCTTGTAAAATGCTTGCACCTATCATTGCCGAAATTGCAGAAGAGCATCCAGAAATTAAAGTATGCAAATGCAATGTTGACGAAGAAATGGAACTTGCTAATCAGTTCCAAATTATGAGCATTCCTACTGTCGCAGTCTTTAAAAAAGGAATAATGACAAAAGGACTCGCAGGCTACATGCCAAAAGAAATGGTACTTCGCCTGCTTGAAGACTAGTTATTTTTCTTTCCGCTCTTTAAGTAAGCAATACTGCCAACAAAGAACAAAAGTGCTGTTGCTGCATGGAAAATGAAAGTTTTACTAAAACCATCATTTACGATGTCCATAACTGAAACGACTGTCCACAGAACAGCACAAATCAAATCCAAAATAACAACTGTTTTAATTGTGTTTTTCATAACATTTTTCTCCTATACTTTTTAAGTTATAAATTATCACCATTAGATTCTATCAAATCTTTATACCAGTATGCAGAATCTTTTAAAATTCGTTCCTGTGTCTGGTAATTAACATAAATCATACCAAATCTTGGATTGTAGCCTTTAGCCCATTCAAAGTTGTCCATAAGCGACCACTGGAAATATCCGCGAACATCGGCACCAGCCTCTGCGCCTTCTTTTAAACCTTTCAAATAACGGTGCAAAAAGTCTACTCTGTTAGGATCGTGAACTTTTCCATCAAGACTTACCCAGTCGTGAGTTGAAAGACCATTTTCTGTAATATAAATAGGAAGTTTATAACGTTTGTAATTTAAAATTACACCCCATTTTAATGCATCAGGGTAAACATCCCAGCTTAATTCTGTATGAGCAGTTCCCTGTGGACGTTCGTAATTTCCTTCATACTGAGCTTCATAAATATTCAAACCCATAAAATCAATTTTCTGATTAATGATCTTCATATCTTCTTCAGTATATTTTGGGAACATTTCTCCAGCCTGTTTCAAAAGCTCTTCTGGATATTTACCAAAAACAATAGGATCAAGCCAATAATTAACAGACCACATGTATCCACCAAGACCAACAGAAAAATATGAATTGTAAGCATCTTCTTCGGTTGAACCATTAATTGGAATTTTTGGCTGAGTAGCAAGAGTAATACCAACTTTTGCATCTGGAACTTCTTTTCTTAAAACAGAAACAGCTTTTCCGTGAGCCATATGAATATTGTGACCAATCTGTAAAAGTTCTCTGTCGCCAAGACGATACCCTGGAGCATGACTTCCCATCCAGTAACCGCAGCCCATAAAAACGGAAGGTTCATTAAAAGTAATAAAATGCTTTACTCTGTCTCCAAAGTTTCTAGCAATCACTTCTGTATATTCTGCAAACCAGTCTGCACTCTTTGGATTAAGCCAACCGCCCTGCAAATGCAATGCGTAAGGTAAATCCCAGTGATAAATTGTAACATAAGGAGTTATGTTATTTTTCAAAAGTTCATCAATAAGATTGTTATAAAAATCGATACCTTTTTGATTAACCTTTCCAGTTCCTTCAGGAAGCAGACGCGCCCATGAAATCGAAAATCTATAAGCCTTAAGACCAATTTCAGTCATCAGCTTTACATCATCTTTATAAAGATGGTAGTGATCGCAAGCAGTATTTCCAGTTGCTTTGTTTTCAATCTTTCCTGGTTGTGCACAAAATTCATCCCAGATATTCAGACCTTTTCCGTCCTCATTCCAAGCACCTTCAATCTGATATGATGCTGTAGCCGCACCCCAAACAAAATCCTTATTAAATGGCATATTTACCTCACTTGCTTATATTATACTCTGTTTTTACCAACTGTCATCTTAATCATAAAAGTAATAGAATAATATAGATGTCTAACCCTAACCCAGAAACAGACAATATTGAAGTTACCGACATTGAAGCTCAGGCTCATCAAACTTGCCATAATATTAAAGCAGTTCTTGAAGCAGCAGGCTCTTCTTTAGAAAAAGTTGTAAAAACTACCTGCTTTTTGCAGCATATTTCAGATTTTGTAGCATTTAATGCAGTTTACGAAAAATACTTTACAGGAAACCTGCCCGTAGCTGTGTTGAAGTTGGTGCTCTTCCAAAAGGCGCATTGGTAGAAATAGAAGTTATTGCTGAAAAATAAAATCTTTTTTACGGAATAACTACCTTCCCATCCACAATTTTTACACCCTCGGCTTTGAGCATTTTTTCCTGGATCTTTGGGCCACCCATTCCAAAGTTTGCCCCCATTTTGCCAGTGGAATTTACAACTCTGTGGCAAGGGACCGGCGCAAAATCTTTCCATTCAGTACCAGGACCTTCTGTTTCATAGCCAACTTCCCGGGCAAGTTCCCAAAATGGAACTGGATTTTTGTGCATTGCGTTTCCTACAACTCGTGCTAGGGGTCTGTCCCCTACAAGTTCTGCTACCTGACCATAAGTCATAACCTGCCCACAAGGAATATTTCGCACAATGTCGTAGATTTTCAGTTCAAGATCAGTCAATCTATTTTAATGCCCCTCTTGGACACACTTTTGTACATTCCATGCAAGAAATACATTCAGTTCCATTTTTACGGTTTCTAGAATTGTCTATCATATCTACTTCCATTGGACAGACTTTTTTACAAGCTCCACAGGAAATGCATTTTTCTTTATCACAGCGAATTCTGGAAAGTGAAAAATAAGACATAGGTTTTAAAAACACAGTGATTGGACAGATATATTTACAGAATGCACGATTATCTTTAAACACAAAGGCAAGAATTATTCCTAAAACATAATAAACGGCATTTCCAATTACAAAAGCCCAAAACATAATATTTTCGATTTGATCCGGATTTTTAAAAAGTAGAATTACAACAAAAGCAAAAGCTGCAAGGAAAACAATATAACGAATCCATCCTATATTTTTTCGTTCCATTTTAGGTATTTTATATGGAAGAAAATCTAAAATCATGGCAGTCCAGCAAGCATAACCACACCAACCTCGTCCAAACAATAATGGTCCAAAGATTTTTGCAACTGCATAATGAATTACGGCTGCCTGAAATCCACCTGTAAAAAGATAATACCAAAAACCTTCAATCTGCATGTTTTCGTTGCCAAGAAATCCTAAACCAACAAGCATATAAGTTCCAACAAGGAGCTGAGTAACTCGACGGGCATGTTTATATCCTCTAGTAAAAAGCATCAGCCCTGTAAAAATTGAAAGTCCAATATAAGAAAAATTTAGAAAGAAGAAGAAATTATCTTTTGTAAGCCACAAAGTTATTGCTATGGCTTCAAACAAAGCAAGCATCAAAATTGGTGTAACATATTTTTTCATACATTAATTCTAGCATAAACAAAGGTAAAAATTAACAAATTTCTGCCACGGCCAGAACTTCCTGTTCTAAATGTTGGCTAACTTTATTTTTGTTGACTATATTTATTTTACAAACTATATTTAATATACACAATATGTAAATTTGGAAATGTCCAAATAGGCGGCGCCTCCCGGAATCTGACAATCTGATAACAGATTGATTAAATTAGAAGGGAGGCTTGTTATGATTGTTGATAAGATTATTTCAATTCTTGCATGTGCAGGAACTATAGTCTGTGCAGTTATAGCAGTGCTTTCTTACCTTAAAGATAAGCAGAGTTAAAAAGTAAAGCCGCCCTAAAAGTTTTCGACACAGGACGGCTTTAAACCAATACCGTGGAGACGACCAAATGTTTGGGCATTTCCTTTCTTTGAATATAACATATCTACTAAGTGTCGTCAAACATTCCTTTTGCTCGACGATTAACCTAATACAAACGGAGGTGCATATGTGTACAACATCCATTTATGAAGCAAGAAATAATTTTTCAAATCTGGTTGCACTGGCAGAAGGTGGGGAACCTGTAGAATTGACCCGCTATAACAAACCAGTAGCTGTGATAATCAGTTATGAAGAGTATGAACAGAGAAAAGCTGCAAAAGGTCCCAGCTGGCTTTCAAAGTGGCGGGAAAAATATGCAGATGTGTTAGATGATGAAGGAATTCCTTTGCCACCTAAAGCTTACCCAGATCCAAACAGAAAGATTTTTGAAGAATAAACGGAGGAGTTAGTTTATGAATAAGGTATATTTATTAGACACTAATATTGTTTCTGAATTTTCAAAAGAAAATCCTAATCCAAATGTAATTGAATTCTACGAATACAGAAAAGACCAATGTGCTATTTCTTCTATAACCTGGCAGGAATTAGTTTTTGGAGTTTCAAGACTTCCTGAAGGGAAAAGAAAAAACACCATTGAAAATTTCATTCAAAACTTAAAGCAAAATATTGAAATCATCCCCTACGACTCTTTCTCTGCAGAAATTTGCGGAAACTTTACAGGTAATTTTGAAAGAAAAGGGCATCCTCTCCCATATTCTGACAGTCAGATTGCAGCAACAGCTATTTCTAATGGAATGGTTCTGGTGACTCACAACACTGCTGATTTTGCACCAATTGCAGAAACAAATTATCTAAAAATGGAAGATTGGTTCGAGGCATAAACAAACAACTCTACGCAGGTAAACGCTCTGTCGGGTGACGGCAGACTTCTTTAATTGCATACTGAATCTGCAAGCTTGTAAAAAACTATTATTCGAGGTGATTTTATGAATGCAGAAAAAACTGGAAATTTAATTTACGAAATCAGAACTAGAAAAAATCTTACACAAAAACAACTGGCAGAACTTGTAAATGTAAGTGATAAAGCCGTTAGCAAATGGGAACGTGGTGAAGGTTGCCCGGATGTTTCAGTTTTGCCACATCTTGCGGCTGCCCTTGGAATTGAAGTTGAAACTTTGATGAACGGCGAAATGCCAGTGAGTCAGGATGTTTCCGGCAAGCAGATTAAGGTATACAACTTCAGACAGCCAGACCGTTACCCTAGAAATATGCAGCGGGACATATGGATGCTGGGAGATACAATCTGTCAGAAAATCAATCCGGAATTTACAGCAATGATTGGAGAACGTTTTGAAGCAAATGTATGCAGCGTTGACCAGATGATAAACATTGAGTTTCTGCGTTCCATTCCTCAAAAGTGTTTTTTCTACGATTTTAGTTATGCGAAAGGCGGTTTGTGTATTGAGATTGACGGTGAACTTGGTAAAGCGATTTTGAAGCAGGATTCTGGAAAATACGAATCTATTAATCAGTATGATCTGGAAGTTTTCAAGCAGTTTCATTTAGTGGGCATTGCAGAAAGTTTGACCTGTGAAATATGCAAACGAACAGAAAATGCAATTCCGGGTGATTTATTTGCTGTAAAAAGCGCCAAAGCTTACGGAAATTCCACAACAGCTATGCAGGAAGATAATGTAATGATGCTGGAGTTGAGTCTTTCTTGCAAAG
>JAZLKI010000044.1:0-2443 GCA_045597485.1 Treponema sp. | reverse complement strand
AATAATGGAATGGGAAAACTTGGATTTATTCCGGCCGTTGCAGGTTTTTGTCTTGGCATGTTATTTTTGCTGCTTTTGGATGTAATCACTCCTCATATGCATATTAACGAAACTGTTGAGGGACCAAAGAGCAATCTGCAGAAAACTACAATGATGGTTCTGGCGGTTGTTCTTCATAATATTCCTGAAGGTATGGCCGTTGGTGTTTTGTATGCTGGCTGGTATACGGGAGCGGCAGAAGTTACAGAAGCTGGAGCTTTGGCATTGGCTATTGGAATTGCCATTCAGAATTTTCCGGAAGGGGCCATTATTTCTATGCCCCTTCACAGCAACGGACTTTCAAAAGCAAAGGCCTGCTGGAAAGGTATTTTAAGCGGAATTGTTGAACCTATAGCAGGTCTTGTTACAATTTTACTGGCTCATTTTATTATTCCCGTTTTGCCATATTTGCTTAGTTTTGCTGCCGGTGCAATGATTTATGTTGTTGTAGAAGAACTTGTTCCCGAAATGGCAGAAGGCGAAGAACATTCTAATTTTGCCACAATTATGTTTATGATTGGCTTTTCTTTAATGATGGTTCTGGATGTTGCTTTAGGATAATTTTTTAATATGACATACTGTTGTCATATTATGTAGTTTATAATGAAGTCAGAAATGATGATAGAAAACGAATTGATTAAAAACTTAGGTAAAATTCATACAACAGAATTGGGCGTTGGGCGAATCAAAAAAAATCTTTCGCTGGATTGCGAAGATGTAGTTGAATGGTGCAAAAATCAGATAAAAACTGCCGGAATGAATGGTGGAGAGGATATTTCTCGCCGAGGCAAAAACTGGTATGTGGATGTTGTAGACGGCATCATTACTGTGAATGCCTACAGCTACACAATTATTACGGCCCACAAAAAGTAAAATGCAGCGTCCAAATTTTGATGATATAAAAACTTTTGAAGAATTTTCAAAATACTACTGGTACAGAGATGAGCTTATAAAAATCTGTAAGTTTCACGGTCTTATAGCACCAAGTGGTAAAATTGAATTGAACAAGATTGTTGAAAGTTATTTCCGCGGAGAAATATTCGAACCAAAAAAGAAACTGTCTGAAATACGGCAGAAACAAAGCGCAAAGAAAAAGCCCTCTCAAAAGAAAATCATTTCTGAACTTTCCCTGCAAACTGGTATAATTGAATGTGGCTTTACTTTTGGTCCAAAGTTTCGTGGCTTTTTTGAAGAAGTAACTGGGGCACGACCTTTCAAATTCAATGTAGATATGGTTGCCACCGTGAAGTCTGTAAAAGAATCTGGAGATGAAAGCTTCACCCTTGGTGATTTACTGGATATTTATTATGGAAGAAAAACCTACGCAAAGTACGATAATTCAGCTTTGCAGTGGAACAAGTTTGTAAAAGATTTTTGTGCAGATTCTAGCACAGCTGATTGCAAGAACAAACTGAAAACTGCCGCCCGCCTTTGGAAAATTGTGCGGGAATCAGATATGGAAAAAAAATATACCCATGAACTTTGGGAAAAATATAAAGATACTTTGGAGTAATAACATGCCTTTTGATTTTAAGAAAGAATTCAAAGAATTTTACATGCCAAAAGCAAATCCCGAAATTGTGAATGTTCCAAAAGTGAATTACATAGCTGTTCATGGTAAAGGATGGAATTGAGGGCGTTGACTATAAACACAAGGAAACCCTCAATTGGATTTCTGTTATCCGCCTGCCTGATTTTGTAACTGAAGCGGACTTTAATTGGGCGGTTGAAACAGCAACTACAAAAAAGGGAATTGACTGTTCCTGCGCGGAATTTCTGACGATTGAAGAAGGTCTTTGCGTTCAGATTATGCACCATGGCTCTTACGATGATGAACCTGCTTCTGTTGATTTGATGCACAAGTTTATTCAGGAAAATGGATATGAATTAGATTTTTCTGATGAACGGTTGCATCACGAAATATATCTTTCTGATCCAAGGAAATGTGCACCAGAAAAACTAAAGACTGTAATAAGGCATCCCATAAAAGTGAGGGAATGTAAAAACTAAGAATAAAATGGAAAATGTACGAATAATTTTTCAGCTTTTGCATTTTTATTCGTATGATTTTGGAATATAAAAATTATGTTTTTCTAAAAACTGCGAATAAAAAAGAGAAAATGCGATTCTTATTCGTATAATTTTGCTAAAAAGAAAAAAATATTTTTTTTGAAAAAGTACGGATAAAAATTATGAATCACCAAATTTATTCGTATCAAAACTGAAAAACTAGATTTTTTTAATACTGACTGAACGGATTTTGTACGAATAAAAAATCGAATTTACAATATTTATTCGTACATTTTCAGAAAACAGCAGGTTTTAGTTTAAATTTGAGCATAAACAATACGAATAAAAAACGCAAACCTCATTTTTTATTCGTACAACTAGAGAAAAGGAGCAC
>JAZLKI010000043.1:0-14659 GCA_045597485.1 Treponema sp. | reverse complement strand
AAATCAAGTCGATTTCTGCTCCGCTTTTCTAAAAATGAATTCAATTAATCCCATAATATGTGGTTTATAATTATTATTTAAACCTAGATTTATTATAAAAAAAATTATATTTCCTAAGTATGCAGCGTAGGTTAAAAGGTGTCTCAAAAAAATTCTGCGCGCAGTACTGCCCTAAACACGGGTGCCCGCGAGCACAGCCTTTTTTGAGATACCTTTTAGCCGATAGCGGAATACTTAGAAAATGTAAGTTTAATTATATGTAAAATAAACCTAGGTTTATCATAAAATTCTGCGTTTTAATGGTACTTTTATGAAGAAATTTATATTTGTCGTTTTAATTGCACTAACTTTTAATCTCTATGCTGCCACTGGTTCGCTTTCTGGCGAAAAGGACATTCGTGTTTCTAAAACTCAGTGGTTTGATATTATTTACCCGGAACGTTGCGAAAAGAGTGCTGCAATTCTTTATGAAAATGCCGACAGAATTTATTCTGAAGTTACTGGGCAATATGGACTTGAACCAGATGCAAGAATTCCTGTTGTACTTACGCCTGCCGTAGACAGTTTAAATGCTTTTTGGGCAATTGTTCCTTATAGTCATATAGTTTTATACGATACATCTTTTGACAGCGTAAATGAGCTTGCTGTGTTCAGCGAAAATCTTCTTTCAGTTTTTAGACATGAACTTACTCATGCTGTTACTTTTTCAATGAAGAATGGCTTTTGGGGAACTGTTACAAAAATCTTTGGTGATCCTATGAATATTGGGCCGCTGTTGGTTTCTTCGGGAATGGCAGAAGGAGCTACTTTAACTAGCGAAAGTGCTGCTGGTGAAGGTCGCCTTAATGATGAATATGCAAAACATCTTGTAAAACAGGCAAAGATAGAAGGTAAATTTCCAAAATATTACGGTGTTCAGGGTGCTGGAACTCTAAATCCTTATTATTTTAATGGCGCCTTTCATGAATGGCTTCAAAAAGAATACGGCATGGAAGCTTATGCAAAATTCTGGTATTACACAATAAATGTTCAGGGCCTTACTGTTCGCATTCGTTTTAAAAAAGCTTTTGGCGAAAAATTGAACAGTGCCTGGAAACGTTTTATCGAAGATTATGAAGTGCCTGTAGTACCTGCAAACCCGGTTGCAAATCAGCTGGCACAAGATTTTTTTATTCCAGAAAAGCAGGATTATTCGATTACAAACAATGCCGGTTCTCTTTTTACAAAATTAACAGCTTCACAAAAAAATGTATTCTGGCTCGATTCAGCCTGCAACGGTGTTTTTACCGCAGAAAAGGCTGCAATTGGTAAAGATAAATTAAAATATAAAAAGTTATTTACACAGACTGGTGCCTATGATTTGGGCCCTTCCCAAGACGGTCGTTTACTTGCAGTTTCTTGCTATGAAGATAATAAACCTGCAATTACGGCTAGTATAAAAATCTACAATGTGGAAACAAAGCAATTTTACACTGTAAATCAAGGCGGGCTAAAAGACGGAGCAATTATTCAGAAAAACGACGAATATTACCTGGTTGCAAGCAAATTTGTGGCACCTAATAATACTATTCAAATCTTTAAAATAAATTTTAACGAAAAGGGCAGAATAAAAAGTGTGGAAAAAATTTCCGAAAAGATTTTGCCGTTAAATGTTTTTGCTGCAGACTACACTCCAATTTTTGGTTCGGGAGTCGGACAGTTTGCTTACATAAAAAAAGATGGATTAAATTTTTCTGTTTGCGTAGAAGATTTGCTGGGGAATGTTGTAAATGAATATGTTTCTTCACAGGAACGTATGGTTATTTCGTCTTTGTCGTCAGCAGAAGGGGAACTTTATTTTAGCTGGGCATGTCCTGGGGTTATGCCTAGAGCCGGAAAACTGGTTTTGGAGGACGGAAGATTTGATTTATGCCAGCAGGACCTTTCGGGAGGAATTTTTTCGCCGGTTTATAGTGACGGTACAGTTGCATTTATAGGAAAATTCTTGCACCAAAACCGCCTAATGTCCTTTGCGCCTGGAAAGGGGAGTTGGGCGGGGGAAGTTCCTGCCAGTGTAGACCCTGCCGTTGAACAGAAAAAAGCCGTCGACTCTGCTGCAGAAAATGAAACTTCGGCTTTACCAGAACTTCCTGAATCTGAAAAATTCAATTACTGGAAATATTACACAAAAGGCTTTTTTATTCCTCTTACAATTTACCAGACCGATAACTTTGGCATAAACATGGGGACAGACCCCTATATAGATTACCCTATTGGTGTTACATATCTTACAGCTGCTCCATGGACAGACGGAAACAGTAACTCCATTATTCTTTCGGCAGGCTGGAATACTTTATCTGAAACTCTAGGAATACTTGGAACTTTTAATTTTGGATCAGATACATCGCTTTTTAATAATCAAATAAATGTAAAGACCGAATTCGATTCTATGGGCTGGAAACAAAGTTCTGCAATTGTAAATACAACTTCAGGTTTCCATTTTGCAAAGACTTCGATATTCCAGGTAATAAATGAATTTAACGCTATGGCAGGGCGGCAATATTCTTTTATAGAGTCAGATAAGGCGCCACTTGGTTTTGAATTCGATAAATCTAACGACATAATCTACTACGATGTTTCCGACAGTATTAGTCTGGTTTACAGTAATGTTCATCGGGTAGGGCCTGGGGCTTACGAAAAGGCTGGTATTACAACTGGAATTAGTGCTTACGGAATAATTGATGGAGCTTTTGACAAAAGTGTTAATACTTCTACTATGCTGGATTTAACCTTTTTGACTTCAATTTATATTCCAAAACTTTTACCTTTTGAATCTTATTATGGTCTTACTTATAATTTGCCTTCAATAATAGATTTGAACTTCTTACCTATGAACGAAATGGTAACTGTAATGAAGTTCGATGTTCATTCTATTCTTTTTGGAATGCTTATAGATCGGCCTATGCCTTTGCTGGAAGGCGTTTATCTTCAGAATTGGAAAATTTCTGCTGGTTATGAAGGTAGTTTTAAACCGCTTGGAAAAAATGTTTATTCCCATTGTCAGTCTATCCATCTTTTTGATTATTTTGGGCAGATTGGAAACGGCGATTTTACCTATGCAGATTCTGTATATTTGCAGGCGAACTTTAGCATTTCACCAAACATGGGAGTGCTGGCTAGAAATGATTTTCAGGCAGATTTATTTGTTAAAGGACTCTATAAAATCCATTCAACAACGAATAAAGAAGGGTTTTATTTTAATTTTGGTGTAAATCTTTCCCTATAAAAAATTTGAAAATCGGTTAATTTTGCAATTCTCTTCAATTTAATGTAAAATATTTGTCTATTGGTAAAGGGTTTATTTATTCAAATTTTTGTTATACCGCATTTTTCTACTTATCAAATTAAGTTAACCTGCCGATATATAAAAAGTGAAGTTCTGTTTTTTGAATATAGGGGTATCAAATGATAAGAATTAAAAAAAGTATCTTTTTTATTCTCTTGAGTCTATCTTTGTCTGTGGCTGCTTTTGCTCACGGAAAAGGTGATATTGAAGAAATAAAGGTAGATAACGTTAACAGTTGGCAGGAGCAGTTTGATTTAGAATCACGTAAACCTGGCAAATATAACATTTTTATTACAGCTAGAGACTTAGGTGGTAATACTCAGGTAGAAGGCCCACATAACTTATGGCTTGATCCAAATTCTGACTTACCTGTTTGTGGTATTACAAACCCATATCCTAATATGCGTGTAGTAGGAAACTTGAACATTGTCGGAACTTGTGTTGATGATGATGGTGTTTCTCGCGTTGAATTGATTCTTGATGAAGGAACTCCAATTGAACGCCGCGTTGATGCAGAAGGAAAAGAGTTCTGGTCTTATTATCTTGATACAAATGATTTGGAAGAAGGTCCACATACAATTAAAGTAATTGGTTACGATATCAATGAAATTCCTGTAGTTGGTAAACCTGTAACTATGACTTGGCAGCTCGACCGTAAGCAGCCTGTAACAAAAGTAAAAGATAAGGAAATGGGTCTTCTCGTTTCTGGAAACGTAAAATTTGATGGTACTGTTTCGGATGGTAACGGAATTAAAGAACTTTACTATTCTGTAGATAATGGACAGTACTTCCTTCCTGTAAAACTTAGCAATACAAAGGCAAAAGATACATGTAACTTTACTGTAGATGTAGATACAAGAAAGTTCAGCGATGGACCAGCTGTACTCTGGTTCAAGGCTATTGATATGGCCGGCTCTGTTGGTATGTATTCATTCCTTTACTTTATTGATAACACTAAGCCAGATGTTAAAATTGTATCCCCTGCAGATGGCGAAGTAGTAAACGGAAAATTTACAGTATCTGGTTATGCTAAAGATACTATTGGTGTTACATATCTTTCTTGGTCTTGTGGAACAGAATCTGGTGTATTTGACTTAATCCCAGGTAACCCTTACTGGGCAGTTACAATTGATGCTCTCAAAGTAAAAGATAAATCAATGAAGTTCTCTGTTCACGCTATTGACCGTGCAAACAACGTTGTTGATGTTTCTAAAACAATTCCTCTTAATCCTGAATTAGATAAACCTGTTGCAACAATTTCAGAACCTGTTGCCGGCCAGATTTTTGGCGGTCAGGACGCAGTTTTTGTTCGTGGTATTGCAACTGATGATGACCAGCTTGTTGCTGTAAAACTTCAGTTGGATAGTGGTGAACAGGTTCTTCAGGAAACTAAGGGTTCTTACTATCACGAATTCTGCAAAACAGACGAAATTTCTGTTGGAAACCATAAAATTACTGTAATTCCAGTTGATGTAAACGGAGTTGAAGGTAACCCTGTTGTTGTAAACTTTGTATCAAAAGGAATTGCTCCTACATTTACAAATGCAAAAGTAACTGGTGGTAAAGAAAGCAGAGATTATGTAAACGGTATGGAAATTCACCCAGAAAGCGGCTCAACTTTTGTTTTGACTGCTAACTCTGGTATTGGTCTTACAAACGTTACAACAAAACTTACTTGGGGTAATGAAGGTGTAAGCGAAAACAGCATTGATTTGAAGAACGTTCCTTCTTATGGAGTATCTCTCCCAATCACTGCCGACAGCCCTAAAGGTCTTATGCAGTTTGTAGTTACTGCTACAGACTCTATTGAACGTGTTTCAACATTCCGTGCAGTTTACTTTGTAACAAATACTTCTGTAGTAAAAGTTGATGAACCAAAAATCGTATTCGACGACAGTAGAATTTCTGAAGATGGTTCAATTATTAATAATCCAGAATTCCCTGCTTCGGGATACTTAATTGGTGCAAATGCAGTTAGCGTTTCTTTGGAACCTGCTACACCATTTGCTAAAGCTTACTTAGATGGCAACCAGATTAAACTTGAAGCACAGGAAGCTATTGGAAGCTCAAAAGATGTTGTAGTAGTTGTTAAGACTGACAAAGGTAAGACTGTAAAATCTAGTCCAATTAGATTTAAGGCAGACACTGCACTTCCTGAAATTTCTCTTGATGTAGAAAGCGAAACTCAGGCAATTGTTAGCCGTGCAGGTATGACAACAATTAATGGTAAAGTAAAATGCGAAACTGGTGTAGGTAATTTGAAATATCGTCTTATTACTGTAAAGGCTGATATGCAAAAGGGCGTAATTGCTGCTGCCAAAGTAAATCCTATTCCAGCTAATTTTGAAGATGTAACTATTAATGGCGATGGCTCATTCAAAATCGAAATAGATATGGATGTTCTTACTGCAGGTATGCACATTGTAGAAATGGTTGCAGAAAGTGCAGGCGGAAATAAAATTGCCAAAGCTGTTGCAATTAATAATATTCCAGAAGTTGAAGAAGTAAATGGTAAATTACCAGTTGTAAAAGCTCCATTAATTCTTTGGGTAGATGCTTTCGACGTTTATGGTGTTGCTGTTTATCAGGGAACTATGGATATGAACTTTGAAGCCTTCCCACGTAACCAGATGGTAGAAGGTACAAATGCTCTTACAATGACAGCAACTCCAGATGGTGGAAAACCTGTTATTGGAAAAACAAACGCAGTTAGAAATCCTTCTTTGAGTGCAAATATTGCTTACGTAAATGATAAGGAATATTTAAGCGGTATGCCTGTTGTTCTTACTTACAATGGAAAAGACAGTGCTACAATCAAAGTATTTATTGATACAGGTGCAGTTGTTTCTGCTGTAAACTACGAATTCTTTGGTGAAGATGTACCTGGCGGATTGAACCAGAAAGGTGCTGCAAAAATTATTAAACCAACTGCTGATAATCCTATGAGATGGGTTGCAGAAATTCCTGCTACAAATCTTCCTTCTCGTGTAAACAGCTTTAATGTTGTTATTAAGGCAGGAACTCTTGAACAGAAAATTAAGGGTTCTATTACAGTAGTTCGCAATAACGATGAATCAAAAATTGAAGATGCCGAAAAGATTTACCAGATTCCTTCTGCTGAAACAACTTATGTAGATGGAAATTACATTCTTAGCAACGGATCTGAATATTACTATTATGCAAATTACAAGACTCCAATTAGTGTAGAATTAATTTCTGCAACTCCAGGTCTTGCAGTTCGCACAGAAGGCAGACTCATTACTCTTTATGCCGAAAAAGACAATATTTATAAGAATGTTTCAATTAAGGTTACAGACTGTTTAGGCGATGTTCATACATCTAACCCTGTAAACTTTATTGCTGCAAACACAATGCCAGAAGTTCATATTGTTGAACCAGTTTTACATCAGTGGATTGGAAATACTTTGAAACTTACAGGTACTGCAGCTCAGCCACTCGGAATTAAGAGCGTTGAATATTCTCTTGATAATGGTGAAACTTGGAATGCATTCGACTTGTCTAAGAATACAAATAGAATTGGTGTAACTTTTGGAACAGAAGTAAATCTAAAAGATGTAGAAGACGGTCTTATTAAAATTGACTACCGTGCTACAGATATTGCAGGCCACGTTTCTTATGCAACAACAGCTGCTTACAAAGATGTAACTCCACCAGAAGTAAATGTAGTAGTTCCTCTTGGAACAGATGTTGTAAACGGTGAAATTCTTATTGCATTCCAGGCAAAAGATAACGCATACGTAAATAAAGCAGAATATATTGCTCCTATAGAAAGAAATAAACCAGCATACAAGAAGGAACTTCCTTTGGATCCAATTATTTCTACACTTATTGGTACAGAAGATGCTCCTAACAATGATGCAATGTCGTTTGCATTCTACGATGAAGCTGGAAATAAAACTGTAATTGAAGCATGGGAATTCAGTATTGATAATGAATCTGACTTACCACGTGCCGAAATTCACGTTCCAGAAGAAATGCAGGTTATTACTCGCGACTTCATTATTTCTGGTGTTGTATACGATGATGATGGAGAATCTTCAATCTTCTATAAGATTGATAATGGAGAATACAGACAGGTATCTACTACTGAAGTTTATAAAGCAGATAATTCAGAAGCAGAATACAAATTAAATACAAGTTTCGCTATTGAAGTACCTCTTTCTACTATGACTGATAATGAACATACAGTTACAGTTTATGCAGTAGATATTAATGGTGTAAAAGGTCTCGAAACTTCACGCACATTCCGAATCTCTCTTGAAGAGCCAAAAGGTGCCGTAGAGTTGCCAACAATTGATACATCAGTTCGCGAAATTGTAACAATCTCTGGTTGGGCAAGCGACAAGAACGGAATCAGCAATATTCAGATTTCTCTTGATAATGGTAATACTTATAACGATGCTGTAGGAACAACAGAATGGAAATACTCTGTTGATACTCGTGCAATTCCTGGTGGAACTCAAGTAGTATTCCTTAAAGTAACAGACGGTTATGGTATTCAGGGCTTGTACTCAAGTTTGATTAACATTGATAACGATGCTCCAGTTTTGAATCTTGAACTTCCAAAAGACGATTCAACAACAACTGGTAACTTGTTCTTCTCTGGTTATACATATGATAACGTTGAAGTAACAGACTTGTATCTTACAATCAGAAACCTTGGAAAACAGGGTAAAGATGATATACGTCCAATTAAAATTGCCCGCATTATTGGTCAGACAGTAGATATTACAGATTTGCCAGATGGTTTCTATAACATTGAACTTACTGGTAAAGATAAGGCTGGTAATACAACAAACGTAAGCCGTAACATTCACCTTGATAAGAGCAGACCACCTGCAAGTGTAAACGTTCTCTATCCTTTGAACGGTGAACACAAACAGGGTAACTTTACAATTTATGGTCAGGCTGAATCAGAAGGACAGATTGCATCATTAAAACTGTACATTGATAAAGCTTTGGCAGGTGAAACAGAACTTACAGATTCAGGATTCTTTAAGTTTGATATGGGCCCTGAAACAATTTCTGAAGGTGTTCATACATACCGTGTAGATACTGTTCTTTCAACTGGAACTGTAGTTCCTTCTGTTGAACAGACTATTACTTACAGTCCAGTAGGACCATGGATTACAATTGAAAACTTCACTTACGGTGACTTTGCAACTGGCCGTCCATACATTAAGGGTTCTGCAGGATATTCTTTGGATCAGGACGAAGTTCTTCTTTCAAAAACAAAAGAAGCTTCTGCAGAGTTCAAAGCACAGGTAGCTGCTAAGAAAGTAGAAAAGGTAGAAGTAAGTTTCGATAACGGTAAAACATTCGAATTGCTTTCTGAAAACGAAAAGTGGATGTACCGCATTGAAAACCAGGATATTCACGAAGGTTACCACTTCTTCCTTATCCGCGCTACAATGAAAAATGGCGAAACTGCAATTACTCGTACAGTAATTCAGATTGATAATACAAGACCTTCAATCAAGTTGATTGCTCCAGAAATTGGTGGCCGTTATAACCAGTCGCTCAATGTATCGGGACTTTCAAATGATGATGTTCGTCTTGAAGATGTAACTGTTACATTGCGTAAGGGTGATAAAGCTTCTTATGAAGTTCCTTCATTCATCCAGGGCTTGTACGTTGACTTTAAGTTATGGGGTGCTTCATTGTTCGAAGTTGGTGCCGGACTTACCTTCTTTGACGACGTAGTAAAACTCCAGTTCTCTTATGGTCAGTTTACACAGATGCAGCGTGATACAGTTTCAAATATGTTTGATGTAGACCTTACAGATATGCGTTATGGTGGAAACATCTTTAGTGGAAAGATTCTTGCAAACATTGCAGAAGTTCCATTCAGTTTCTTCTTAGGCCATGACTACGACTGGTTGTATGCAGAAATTGCTATGGGTTGTGACTTCTCATACTTCACAGAAACAAACAGTGGAAGACCACAGATTCTTTCGGCAGTAATTGCTCAGTTGGAATTCCCTAAAGTTAAACTTGCTAACGTTAAGGCATTCAGTTCATTCTCGCTTTACACAGAAGGAGCTGTATGGTTCATTCCAACCGACGTTACAAGTACAGTAAAGATTAAGAACATTATTCCTCAGTTTGGAATTGGTATTCGTACAAATATCTTCTAATAGAAGAATGGAGACTTATGAATAAGCGAAGTTTTAAAACATTAGTCGTATCACTTTTAATGTTACTCGTTTCAAGTTCTTTGTTTGCAGTTGAAGAATATATCAGCCAGATTTATAAAGATTTGGACCATGTATTCATTATTAAGTCAGACACTGAACTGAATGAAATTCTTTCTAAGAATAATGATGATAAGTATTACTATCTTATTGAGAATTATACAGAAAAGAAGATTAGACGTTTGATCGTAAATAACGATTATGATTTTGCTATGACAGCTATTATTATCGTTATTGAAAACAACCTGGACAATGAAAATGCTGTTGATATGTATACAGTAATTGCCAATGCGTATGAAGTTCAGCAGAAAATGGAACAGGAAAATGAAGAACGACGTCAGAAAGAACTTGTACGTATAGAAATGGAAAAAGATAAACAGCGTGGCAGTGCAGACAAGGAATATGTTTCTGCAAGTAATACTTCTTCTGGTCGTGTTGTTTATGTTTCTGGTAAGGCACCAACCAGCTCAAGTTCATCTTGGAAGGCTTCGTTTGGTATGGTAAACCTTACACATCTTTTTGATGAACCTGGCGATATTAGCAGTATTCACTATGGTATTTCTGGTGATTACAGATACGAATATTCATTGGAAAAGAAAATTGTTGTAGGTTTTGATATAAGTGGAGGTTTAAACTTCCTTACAATCGCAGATGAAGAGAAGATGGTGCCAATTCTTGCAGATGCAAATCTTGCATTTAAGTTTGCGTTACCACAGATTTCTCCAAATTTCTTCTTTAGAGCAGGGGTAGGAGCAATTGTTTCTGGTACTTCATCTATGGCTGCAGATACAAAAGATATTGCGCCAACAATGTTCTCTCCTGTTCTTGGTATAAAGATGGAAAGAATACCACTTGGAAAACTAAAACTTGATCTTGGTGCCGATTGGTATGCAGGTCATTTGTTCTATGAAGATGTTAATCTTGCAGTTGGGGGAGATTTAAATCTTGAAGTTCCATTTGCAGAATTGGAAAAAATTAATTTGAGTTTCAATTTTGGTGTAAAAGATAAATTCATCATGAAGACAACTGGAATTGAAAACCGTGCAAGTGTAATTTTGGCTATTGGAGTTGGAAATGTTAATAAATAAAATGAAGAGAACAATTCTATCGTTGATGGTTTTATTATTCGCAGCGAGTGCTTTTGCTATTACGACAGATTTAGCTGTTCGTTTCCTAGATAAAGCAAATGAAGCATATGAAAATGATAATGTAGAAGATGCATACAAATATGTTAATCAGGCTTTAGCAGTAGCAAAAGATGATGATTCGAAAATCAGCGTTCAGTATTTTGCACAGACAGTATACGCAACAAAGCTCCAGAGCATTCTTAATAAATACGATGAAATGGCTTTGATTGATGTTCAGATGAATCTTGAAAAATATCCTGAAATTGAAAGTGCTAAAATCAAGAAATTGGTAAAGCAGATTGAAGCAATTCAGGAAAACAAGGCAAAAGCTGCTGAAAAGGCAGATATTGATGCTCAGCGTAAGTTGGAACAGGAACGTTTCGAAGCACAGCAGGAATCCTTTGATCAGCAGGCTAAAGCAATGAAAGAACAGGCCGCTGCAATGAAGGAACAGGCTGAAGTTACAAAACAGAGTCAGCAGGAATTCAAAGATGCATTGGAAAGTGGTTTAAAAGATATGGGAGCAGCTTTCTCTGAATCTGCAGAAGAAACAAAACGTTCTACAAAAGTAATTGCTTTTGCAGTTGTTGGTATTGCTCTTATAATTCTTATTGTAATTCTTTTGATTATTGTAATTTGTAAAAAAGGATTCAAACAGCAGCAGATTCAGCAGGCACAGTATGTTGAAGCCTTCAAATTGCTTGCTGCTAATCAGAGCCAGACAAACAGAATCATGCTTGGTGGTGTAACAGATTTGTATGGAACAAACCCAACATTACGTCTTGCAGGTTCTTCTACTTGGGCTCCAGCTCAGGCACTTCCAGATGTTACTATTACAGAAGAAGATGAAGAAGAACTTAAACAGCTTGCAATTAAATGTGAAGAAATTGGACAGCAGATTGACTATACAACAGGCCGTAAAAATAACTCAAAGAACGTTAGTGAACTTGTTTACAAACTTTCAATGCAGTTAGGACTTCCACAGGGAATGGCAATGTTGAACTTCTGTGCAGCAATGATTTATGATGCAGGTTTCCTTGGTATTGATCCAGATTTGCTTGCAGCAACTTCATTAACAGAAGAAGAAAAAGAAGCAATGAAAGAACATGTTAACCTTGCAGAAAAACATCTTGATTTTGTTCCAAAAAAATACTGGAGTGTATTTGAAGATGCTGCAATGAAACATCACGAAAATATTGACGGAACTGGATACCCACAGGGCTTGAAAGGTGACGAAATTCCTCAGGTTGCAAGACTTATTCGTGTTGCTGAATCTTACGTTTCACTTTCAAGTAAACGTTCTTACCGCGATGCTATGGATAAGGAATCGGCTGTAAATGTTTTGAAAGACCAGCCACAGTTCTACGATTTAGAAGTAGTAAACGCATTGGATAAGATTGTATAGTTTGTAAACTTTTAAATATAACTTGCCGATAAAGAGAGTATGAAAAAATTTATTTTTGTACTCTCTTTATTTTTTTTAACAACAACGGCGTTTGCAGATACAGGCCGAACTTTATATAAACTTCCCGAGAAAAATCCAATTCCTCCTTCCCAGGGCGAAACCGAAAAAGAATTTTTCCTAGTTGGTTCCGATGATGGGCTTTTCCGTGTTACAGAAGGGAATAATGCAATTCCTCTTTGGACAGAAGGTCGCGTGGATCAACTGCTGCGTGTTAATCTTCCAGAAAATAACGATATTTTTACTCCTGGCTTTATGATGCGAACTTCTAAAGGCTTGTTCTATACAAAAGATTTTAAAACTTTCGAAGAACGAGATGAAGGGCTGTCTTTTTTGACTGTAAAAAAATTCAAAGACGGTGTTACTTCGCTGGAAAGACAGATTCAGGAATTAAAAGATATTTCTGTTAATCCATTAAATAATAAAGAAATGGTAACTGCCACAAAAGATAATGTTTACCTTTCGCGGGACGGTGGCCGTAACTGGAAAAATATTGGTTCAATGAGTAAAACTACGCCGGGTGTAAAGGCTGTTGCTGTTGTAACTCTTGAAGGGCAGACGGTAGTTTTTATGGCTCATCCAATTTTTGGACTTTCATATTATATGCCAGACAAAGAAAAACCAACTTGGAATGATGTAGATGCTGGTTTTGAAAAAATGCCTTCGTTGTCTTCGCCAGATGAAATTGCAGATATTTTGCCGGTTGTAAGAACCCGTGCAGATGGTTCTGCTTATATGGAAATTTATATTTCGCAGACATATATTCCACGCATTTATAGATTTAACTGGCAGGAAAAATGTGGTGAATTGATTTACACAGGAACTGAACCAACTGATTCTATAGATGGGCTTACAACAATCGATAATGTTTTGTTGTACACACATTTGGAGGGATTTGGCGCAATAGATTTAGATTCGTTGCAGAGTCCGGGAACACCTAGCCAGGAACAGAACTGGCATAAAGCATTTTCGGCAGTGCCTGGTACAATCAATACAGCGTGGGTTCCTCAATCTCGTAGTGGATTTGCAAGAGGACTTTTGTTGAATGAATTGTGGCTGCTTTACCCTGGAACTGTTAATTCGCCTTATGCAGAAATTGCCAACGGTCGAAAGAGTATTTATGCATCGGCTTACCAGTGCAGCTTTGAAGAAGGTGTACAGAAATTCAAGAAAGTAGTAAAAGACCGAAATATGAACAGTATTGTAATTGATATGAAGGACGATTATGGATTCTTGCGTTACGATACACATGACCCTTTAGTAATGAAAAAAGGTGCAGTTTCAAGTTATGCAATTAAAGATTTAAATAAATTTATAGAAGAATTTAAAAAAGAAAATATCTACCTTATAGCCCGAATTGTAACTTTTAAGGATCGTTCTTTATCTAAATATGATAATGGAAAATATGCTGTTTGGGATTCTAAACAGAACAAACCTTGGGTTGGAATTAAAGGTGTAGAAGATGGACAGACTGCTTACTACGATGAGCATTGGGTTGATCCATATTCTGAAGAAGTTTGGGAATATAACGTTGCTATAGCTAAGGAATTAATTGCCCGTGGATTTGACGAAATTCAGTTTGACTATATTCGTTTCCCAACCGATGGTACAAATCTTTATAATGCAAAATACCGCTGGCAGGACAAAGGAATGGATAAGGAATCGGCACTGATTTCTTTCTTATCTTATGCCCGCGAAAATATTAAGGCACCTATTGGAATTGATATTTATGGTGCTAACGGATGGTATCGTTCTGGAACTAGAACTGGTCAGGATGCAGAAATGCTTGCAGAGTACGTTGATGTAATTGGCCCTATGTTCTATCCAAGTCACTTTGAGCAGACTTTCTTAAATTATGCTCCGGTGGCAGACAGAACTTACAGAATCTACTACTACGGCTCGTTTAGAAATACAATTTTGTGTCGTAACAGAGCTATTATTCGCCCTTGGATTCAGTCGTTCTATTTGAATGTAAGTTACGACAGGCTTTATTACGATTCAGATTATATTAAAAAGCAGTTCTTTGGAGTTAGAGATTCTATAGACCGCGGTTATATGTGCTGGAACAATTCTGGTGAATATGGTGTAACACCGCCAGATGTAACTCCAACAGAAAGTTTTAATGGAACTGCTCCAGAAGCAAGCTTGGAATTTAGAAAGCCCGCAATTGGAAATAAGATGAAACCGCTTTTTGTAGAATCTGATATTTCTTATTTAGACAGCATTTTGAATCCAACTATTGAAAAGGAAGGGGTAACATATACTCCATTCCTTAAGGTAATGCCATGACCCCAGATCAGTATTCTCCAGAAGAGCCAATAAGCTCAATTGCAACAGCCTTAGCACCAGCAGCATTGGGAATTATCCGTGTTTCTGGGAAGGGCTGTATTGAATTAGTTTCAAAAGTTTTTACTCGCCCAAAAGCACTCCTGGAGGCTCCAGGAAACACATTAGTTTATGGCTGGATAGTTGATACACAGATGACAGTCACCGAACGTCCATTGACAGTCCCCGAACGTTCGGGGACTGT
>JAZLKI010000042.1:0-27875 GCA_045597485.1 Treponema sp. | reverse complement strand
TCAAAGGGCCTTATAAAATAGAAGTAAAAGGTAAAGGCGAAATGAATGGATATTTTCTGTAATCAAAATTTATAGAAAATTTTATTCTTTATGATATTTATAAGCACCTTCTATAGCATGTATTAAGTCTACAATTCATAACATCCTGACTCATAGAAGAATAGCCTTTTCCTGCATCTTCGCGAACGGGTAATTGCAGTAAAAGTATTAATTGAAAGATTTACAAATAATTTACTCCAGACAATGACAATGAAGATTTTCAAAGGCTCCATTTTGTCCTGTAAAAAAGTTTTCACAAACTACAGCCAGATGATCTACTTCATAAGGAACTCCAGTTTCTTCCAGAACTTCCCTTTTAATACATTCTTCCGCAGTTTCGTTTACATGAACGCCACCACCAACCGTATACAAATAGTCACATCCAGAACTTTGAACAAAAAGAACACTGCCTTCTTCCACAATAATAGCGGCTGTTCTATAGCGGAACCATTCATTATCTTTTGAAAAACAACAATCTGTAGTACCCATGCTGTCTTTATACTTCCTAGAACAATCCCAAAACCTTCTGCATCAAAAGACTAACACCTGTAATTCCAGCCCAACAGCAAAATCCCATAATTAAAGGTTTTCCGCCAGTTTTAATAAGCTTAACTATATTTGTATTAAGACCAATAGCCGCCATTGCAAGAACAATAAAGAACTTACTTAAAGTTTTTACCGGTTTGAAAATTGAAGCATCAACACCGCAGGATACAGCTACAGTTGTAATGATTGAAGCCGCAATAAAGTAAAGGATGAAGAATGGGAAGATTTTTTTGAACTCAACCTTTGAAGCTTCTCCACCCATTTTCTTTTCTTTACGTGTTCTTATAAAAGCCAGAACCAAAGTGATAGGAATGATTGCCAGAGTTCTTGTAAGTTTTACAGTTACTGCTGTATCAAGTGTTTCTGTTCCAAGATTCCACATGCTGTCCCAAGTCGATGCACAGGCTGTTACAGATGATGTATCGTTTACGGCAGTTCCCGCAAAAATTCCAAAAGATTCTCCAGTCAGTGAATTAAAGCCGATTAATTTTCCAAAAGCTGGAAAGAGCAATGCAGCCAAAACGTTGAAGAAAAATATTACCGAGATTGCCTGAGCAACTTCTTCATCATCAGCATCAATTACAGGTGCAGTTGCCGCAATTGCAGAACCACCACAAATTGAAGAACCAACTCCCACCAGTGTAGAAATCTTTCCCGGAATCTTCATCAGTTTGCACAAAACAAAAGCAATAATCAGGGAAGTTGAAATTGTAGAAATAATGATTGGTAAAGACTGTTTTCCGGTTTGGAGAATTACATTCAGGTTCAGCCCAAATCCCAAAAGAATTACAGCCCACTGTAAAATTTTCTTTGATGTAAACTTAATTCCTTTTTCAAATGGAGTTTTATTTTTCAAAAACAGGCCTACAATCATACCTACAAGAATTGCAATTACCGCTCCACCAATAATTGGAAAATAAGTTCCGATTATCCATGAAGGAATTGCAATAATCAAACACAAAAGCATTCCTTTCCAGTTTTCTTTAATAAATGTCATGTTCCTTTTCCTCCTGTTGTTCTTTAAGACGTGCGTTTTTTTCTTCCTGCTCTTGAAGGATTGCTCGATACTGAGGTGGAACCCCGGCATATTTTCCTAAAACGTATGTGTCTTCAGTTTCTTCCTCTTCCTGAAGGTTTTTAGTTGAGGCACATGAAGAGATCATTAATGTAAACATTGAAAGGCTCAGCAGTAAAAGATTTCTAATATTTTTGATTGTTACTTTCATAACAATTTTATTCTCCTTTTTATTTCAAACTACTCGCAACTATACCCGGGTACCTTAAAAAGTACGTCTTTATCTGGAATAATATTAGCATCCCAGACTTTCTCTTTCCAGTCTTCTGGATCTACATCTTTGATTGCAACGGAAACACTTGAAGTTTTGCAGCCCCAAGTCTGAGCAAGTACTTCTGCAATTTTTTCAGCGCATTCTTTTTTCTGTTCATCAGTTCTACCTGAATAACATTTTATCTCTACGTGTGGCATTTATTTCACCTCAAAAATAAAAGTTTCCCCTAACCCACAACTTTCAAAAAATATCCTTCAACTTTCTCGACAACTTCCGACGGTAATTTGTTAATCAACTCTTCCATAGTGATTGTAGAAAGTTTCTTTATATTTTTCAAAAATGCTGTGTCTGTCTGTTTACGCTGGCTGTCCTTTGCAGGGTAACCGATTCCAAACTCATCTGTAAAAAGTGCATTCAATGTATTTTGAAGATTCAATTCAGCACACCAGCCAAAATTTAGTCCCAAAGGAAGTGAAACTGCATTTCCATTATTTATTCTGCCAAACAAATATGCATCCTGTGGTGTTGGACAATATCCGCAAATCACTCCTGGTAGATTATTGCAGGCCAGCATCATTCCCTGCCCCGAAGAACATCCCGTCACGACAAAATCCACAACTCCTCGATTTATAAGCATTCCAATAACCAACGAAATTTCAACATAAGAAAAATTTTCATCATCATCAAAAATCCCAAAGTTGATTACCCTGTGACCTTTAGGTTCTGCTGCATTACAAACGGCCTCATAAATCATCGGATTTTTATCTTTATTTGAGCTTGCAACAATTACGCCTATTTTCATTTTCTCTCCCTATATTAAATCTAACACTTCCAACGGCGCTTCCAGATGAATGAATCCTTCCAGTCTCGAAACCGACTGATCAACTCCATCTTTTAAATACCAGGTGGCCTGTGCGGTTTTCATATTCAGAGCAGCTGCAGTTTTTCCTGACTAAAACAATCATTGTCCTTCAGTATTTTTTCAATCACCTGTTCACAAGTGACTACACCTAAACTTCTATCTGTTATTGTTTTATTCCAGGCTGACTTAAAAACTACAGGATTAATTCCCGCATCCTTTGCCATATCTTTACTAAAATACATAGGAGATTCATACAAAGTGATGAGAGTTTCGTACATATCAAAAATAACAGCTTTAATCATTTTCTCCATTTTTCCCTCTTTCCAACTAAACTACACCTTCCAAACCATTTCCCTATACTCACTCACCGAATCCACAAATCCTGCTTTTTTATAAACCGGGTATCCGTCTTCAGTGGCTTTCAATTGGACTAGGGGGGACAGACCCCTTAAAAACCCCAGAAAATTACATCATTATTATTAGAATACAATAAAACTCTACATATGACACCAACCTTATGTTAATATTTTGCAACTTCTGGAACACGAAGCCGCCAAATGGGTAAACAAAGAAACTTTACGCTCTGTAAATTGGCTCCCAGCAGATTTGCTGATTTTTCCTGAACTAGAGAAGTTGTTTAGTTCTGAGAGTGTCCCTCCATTTCTGGTAAGCTGATTATTAAAATCCTTTACTGCGTGTTCGAAATCTTATTTTTATATAATATCTATCGGATTGAGATTTTCAGTGGCAAAAGTTTCCATAAACTTAATATCAGTGTTACGAGATAAACTGTTACCGGCGCGAGAGTCGAAACGAAAATATTTGACTGAGGAACGTATTCAAAAAGTATCATTGCTACAATAAAAATAGTGCCAGCCCCGAAATTCTTATACTTGAGGCATAATATTACTTATTAACAAAGAAGATTGGAACGGCGGTTTTGCCTTATACAATAAAATATTCCCCGCAACTATTAAATGGAATATGAATTGTTACGACTAGAAAGGCTAGAAATAATTTTAGTACATCAAAAGAATGGACTTCTATTTTGGGTTTCCACTGTTTTCTCATTTTTTTTTATTTTAGCATAAAAAAAATTTAGGGGTCTGTCCCCCCAATTCTAAAATTAATCATAGGGGTCTGTCCCCCCCCCATTCCTACCAAATTTGCACAACACTTGTATTCTCAGTATAGTTACAACATGAGCGACTCATCTAAAGCAATTATCAACGACATGACCCAGGGGTCTGTTTTTAAGAAAATGGTGGTTTTCACCCTGCCAGTTATGTTATCTAACGCACTTCAACTTTGCTATGGCCTTATTGATATGATTATTGTAGGTAAGTTTGTAGGAAGTGCAGGTCTTTCAGCAATTACAATCGGAAGTCAGGTTTTCAATCTTATGGCAACACTTTGTATTGGTTTTTCGGTTGCCGGTCAGGTTTTTATTAGCCAGTTAATTGGAAGTAAAGAATACAAAAAGCTTAATCAGACAATCGGAACTATTTTTACACTGGTTGGAATACTTGGTCTTTTAATGACAGCTATAGGATTCTTCTTTTCAGAAGGTGTTCTTCGCCTTATGAACACTCCAGTTGAAAGTTTTGCTATGGCTAAATCTTACATGATGGTTTGCAGTGGCGGCATTATTTTTACATATGGATACAACATGGTTTCTGCCATTCTTCGTGGTATGGGAGATTCAAAACGCCCTCTTATATTTATCCTTATTTCTACAATCGTAAACCTTGCCGGTGACCTTACTTTCGTTGGTGCATTAAATATGGGTGCTGCAGGTGCTGCCTGGGCTACAATTTTAGGTCAGGCTGTAAGTTTTATAATAGCCATGATATTCCTTATTCGCAAAAAAGATGCATTCCACTTTGATTTCCGCCTGCATAGTTTTATTCCAGAAAGCAATACTGCCGCAAAATTAATGAAACTTGGTGTTCCATTTGCACTTCAGAACAGTAGTATTGATATAAGTATGATGTTCGTTTGTACTCTGGTAAATTCTCTTGGTGTAATCGCCTCGGCAACATTTGGAGTAGGATCCCGCCTTCAAAGTTTAGGATTTGTAATGTCCGGAGCAGTTGCTGCGTTTGTTAGCAGTATGGTAGGACAGAATATTGCCGCAGGAAAGATGGACCGTGTTCGAAAAGGAATTCATCTGGGACTTATTAGCAGCGTAATTTTCTGGGGCCTTCTTATGACTGTTTTCCTTTTGTTCCCACAAGGCTGTTTCAGTCTTTTCTCTAAGGAAGCAGATGTTCTGGAACTGGCACCACTTTATATGAAATGTATGGCAGTAGGTGTACCAGCACTTGCCTGTATGACCCCTTACAATGGTTTTATTCAGGGAATCGGTAATTCAAAAATGTCTCTTTTCTTTTCTATTTTAGATGGATTTGTAGCCCGCATTACCCTCAGTTATCTTTTAGGAATAGTAGCAGGACTTGGTCTACAGGGATTCTTCCTTGGATTCTTCCTTGCACCATATTTTACAACAATTCCTGCTATGATTTACTACTACAGTGGCGTTTGGAAAAAGAGGAAATTACTGGCAAACTAATCAACTCTCATCTAAAACAAATCAAGTTGGCTGTCCAGATAGATTTCTTCACGAATCTGTAACTGCGCAGCCGGCCTTACAAGATAATACAGCAGCATTTCCAGCACTACAGCGCTGCCAAGACTCCTGCCTTCAATCTTAAAATTAGAAAATCCCATAGGCAAATAGACCTTCTGAATATCTTCAACACTGATAAAAGAAGGATTTTTCATCGCCTCGGAAAATTTATAACCGCTTCCACCACCAGGAGCATGGCAAACATGATCTTCGCAATCTTCTCCAAGACTTTTGCGACTCACATTTTCATAACAAATCTTTCTATCTTTACAACCTGCCCAGCAGCATTCATTTACCAGAAATTCTACCTTCTGTTTTTCAAAAGCTTCAAGTTCCCTAAGCAAATCCAATTGTTTATTCAAACGAAAATCAGGCACCACATAACTGAACTCCTTTCTTTGTAATTCTGCCTTTAACGAATCAAACTGAGTAAGCACTTTTGTAGTAGAAGAAACAAAATACAATTCCGGATATTTTTTTTGAAGATAATCCAGCAGTAAATCTGAATGCACAATAACACCATTTTTCACGCCAGCAGATTTTTCAAACATTTCGCACAAAGCATTACACTTTCTATCTGAAAGATGTTTTTCTTCCAAAAGAGAATTACTAAAGGTTAATCGCCCCGAGATCCGAAACATGCCTAGCAATGCCAATACATCATCTACATTATCTTCGCCATAACCTACACGACCACCACCCCACAAACAGTCTGCAGAGGCACCGTAGATAGAAGAAATATCTACCCACTCATAAAACCAATCTCTGTGTTCGTAGTAAAGAGGAAGAAAGATTTTGTACAGTTCGTAAAACTCAAACAATCCAGGAAGATGGAAATGGGCTATTTTATTCATATTCGTTAACTAGAGGGGACAGACCCCTATGATTTTGAATAAATTCTAGTCCTTATAGTATTATTTTTCAATCACCATTCAACGATGCCCCTAAAAATTGAAATGACATTTATTTTTTTTATGCTAAAATTATTTAATCACTTTATTAACCAGGAGATATCTATGGGTAAACTGATGGAAGCATTATTCTGCATCTTTTATATTATTTTTGTTTTGATTATTGGAACTCTGACTTTAGCAAAAGGTAAAAGCAGAAAAGATCTTATACTCTATGGAATTATGTCTCTTGTTCTGGTTCTTGGAGATTCCTTCCATCTTATTCCAAGAATCTTCGTAGCCTTTAATCCAAGTGGAGATTACCATGTTTCACTGGGAATTGGAAAACTCATTACCTCTATTACTATGACTGTTTTCTATCTTATTATGTACTACATTTATTCATTGAGATACAACTACAAAAACAAAGTTCTTGAAACCTCTATGATTATTCTTGCTGCATTAAGAATTGTACTTTGTCTTTTCCCACAAAATGATTGGATTGGCGCCGCTCCTGTTAGCTGGGGAATCTACCGCAACATTCCGTTTACCATTATGGGTATCGTCATGATTGTCCTTTTTTTCAAACAACGCAACGACAACGCATTCAAATGGATGTGGCTCGCCATTACCTTAAGTTACGCCTTCTATATTCCTGTAGTTTTATGGGCAGATATAAGCCCAATGATTGGAATGCTTATGCTTCCAAAAACCTGTATGTACATTTGGGCTGTAATGATGGGTTACAAACAGGAATAGAGGGGACAGACCCCTATCTTTTTATTAAAAGGCCATATAATGACAAAAATTGAAACAATACTTTATAGCCATCAGGATGAAAAATATGGGGATTTTATTTCAAAACTTATTCCAACTCTTCCCCGGGAAAAATTTATTGGAATTCGCTCTCCCGTATATAAGAAAATCATGAAAGAATTAAAAGAAGTACCAGAAGAAGAAATCCAATTTTTTCTTGCAACACTTCCCCATAATTTTCACGAAGAAAATGTACTTCATATATCTCTCATAAATCAATGCAAAGATTTTGATAAATGCGTTGCAATGCTTGAATCTTTCATACCATTTATAGACAATTGGGCCATAAGTGATGCTCTAGCGCCGAAGATATTCGAAAACAATCACCTGAAACTAATCCCATATATCCAAAATTGGATGAGAAGTTCTGAACCTTATACTCTGCGAGTTGCAATGATTCTTTTAATGAAAAATTTTTTGAATGACGATTTTGATATTAAATATCTTGAAATGGTTGCTGCAATCCGTAGCGAGGATTATTACGTAAAAATGATGATAGCATGGCTCTTTGCAGAAGCTCTTGTAAAACAGTGGGACTCTGCTATTTTATTTATTCAGAATCATCTCTTAGATAAATGGACTAACAACAAAACAATTCAAAAAGCCCGTGAAAGTTACAGAATCACACCAGAACAAAAAGATTATTTAAAAACCTTAAAAATAACATAGGGGTCTGTCCCCCTCAGTTTTTAAAAATAACTGAGGGGGACACACCCCTACAATAAATTCTATTCCAAAATCGTCAACTGACTAAAAATCTTGCCAACTTCACCAGCAATTGCAATATCGCTAGGTCGCAGCTGGTTTTTCCATTTATTTATCTGTTCGGGATTTTTATCAATAAAAACAAGACAGTTGCCTCTAAAATACTGCAAAAGACTTGCCGCAGGATACACCACAAGTGAAGTCCCTGCAACAATCATAACATCAGCATTGCTTATTGCCTCAATGGAAGCTTCCCATTCTTTTTGAGGAAGCCCTTCTTCGTACAACACAACATCAGGTTTTAAAAATTTCCCACAAACAGGGCAGAGGCCTGTCCCCTGTTGTTCAATAACAGTTTTCAAAGGAAACGGTTTATAACAGCCGCAACAATGATAGGAAGCCACAGTTCCATGAATCTGGTAAACCTTTTTTGAGCCCGCCTGCTGATGCAACGTATCTATGTTCTGGGTAATAACACAATCAAGTTTTCCCGCAGCTTCCATTTCGGCCAGTTTATAATGGGCAGCATTTGGTTTAATTTCTTCCCCATTCATAAGAATCTTATCCCAATAAAACTGCCAGAATTTTGTAGGATTTCGCCTGAAAAAACTTGCAGAAATAATGGTTTCCGGAGAATCATTACCGTATTTTTGTGAATAAAGCCCGTCAACAGATCTGAAATCTGGAATCCCAGATTCTGTAGAAACCCCGGCTCCTCCAAAAAAGACCGTATGTTTTGAATTATTAAGCACTGCCTGCAAATCCGCTATTTCTTTTTCCATCTTTATTTCGCTTTATTCTGCTGTATAAAATTAACAAAATCATTCATAGGAAGTGGTTTTGCATAATAGAAACCCTGGATTAAACTTCCGCCAAATTTTTCTATTAAATCTGACATTTCTTTAGTTTCAACACCTTCTACAAGAACAATCATATTTGAATCATTTACCATGTTCATAAGATGTTTAAGTGGCAATGAATTGCGCATATTTTCCATTGCAGAATCCACAAAACTCTTATCAAATTTAATTTCAGAGAATGGGAAATCCAACAAACGGGAAGTATTCGAGTACCCGGTTCCATAATCATCAAGGGCAAATTCAATTCCGTATTCCGAAAGTCTGGTCATAACATAATTCAATTTACCAGGATTTGTAGCTGTCATTGTTTCTGTAATTTCAAATCGAATCATGCTTTTTGGAATATTATAAAAATCAAGCAGCTCAATAAGATGTTCAACAATATTATCCTGCATACATTGAACCATCGAAAGGTTGATATTTACTTTTTCTATACCCAAATCTGCAAGCTTTCCATCCCTAATAAATTCGCAAGTTTTCTTAATTGAAATATCACCAAGCTGAAGAATTTTACCATTCTTTTCTGCCTCAGGAATAAACAGCCCAGGCGAAATCATTTTTCCATCCAAATCCCGCAAGCGGATTAAAGATTCTGCACCTGTGAAAGTCTTTTTCTTCAAATCAAAAATTGGCTGAAGGAAAACTTCAAAACGTTCATTTTTTATGGCATCATCTACAATCTTCTGAACTCTAAGATTTTCTTTATATTCATCTATAATACTTTCATTTATTTCATTTATTCCGCTGCATCCATTTCTAGATTCGGTAATAAACTGAATAATATCAAGAACTGTATCAAGCGGATTTTTATTGCTGCCAACTTCACTTTCTACCTGCAGAATCTGAGGATCTTTGATTATGTATGCATCCGACTCTATCAGTAACGAATATTCCTGTTCAACATGATTATTTATAAGTTTGAACTCTATAGGTGTAGTTTCGTACTTCTTAAATACCTGCAGTTTCTCATAAGCTTCCTGCTCTGTTTTACAAATAAAAACGAAAGTCTGGTCCAATACATAAAAGCCTAGTTTCTGCTGACATTCTTTTAATAATAAAGAAATAGATTTTCGAATAACACTATAACCGTTATCCAATCCATACATATATTTTATGGAATCAGTGTTTTTTACGCGAACAATTGCATAAACACCTTTATTTTTTCTAGTGTATAAAAAATCTCTGAATGCAGTTCTATTAAAAATTCCGATGTTGTTATCAATCAGTTCCATTGGGCTCTTTAATGCAAAGTTGATTATCATTAAAGAAGTTCCGCTGGAGAATCCAAGAAGCAATGTTTCCGGATTCATAAACTGATACACAGCAGCTACAATATCAAACAAGGTGTACGAAAGAATAAGAAAATACTGTTTTTTTGAAATCTTCTTGTATTGAACAGAAAGTTCTATTACACCCGCAATCAAGAAGATACAAATAACTACGTAAGTCCCTCCAAATCCAGGTCCATGCAAATATTCTCCATTTTCACCATAGTACATAATAAAATGTGTAAAAGGAGATGTTGCTATTGCCAGAATATCGCAGCCAAATAAAGTCCAGGCAAAGGCTAATTTCTTTTTGTTCATTGATCTTTGTTCATGGGTAATAGATAAAACAAAAAGATAGTAAACCAATGGAATAGAACCAACGAAAGAAATGTGTATAACGGCAAGTAAATTATTAAGTCCAAGAGTTAGAGCGGTGTCTACGTATTTATTGGTCCATACAGTAAAAACATCTAAAAATGCTCCCATGAATGAACAGATAATAAATTTTTTATATAAAGAGGTTGTTCTTGAAGGGGCTGTATAAATAAAGCTGGTTAATACATAAATAAGCAGAAGAAGTATTAAACCAACTATACTATAACTAAGTACGTAGTGCATGTATCATTTCCTCAAACAATAGATTTAAAAACAACTTTTATACATATGCACTTTTTTTTATTGGAAGTATTATACCACAATTTTTAAATAGAAGATTTAAAAATTCATTATACTAGTCTGAAAGTTCGTTCCAAAGCGTAAACCCCAGGATAAAAACTCCTCCCACAATCTGCATGACTGTGATTTCTTCTCCCAAAAGGAAAACAGAAGCCAGCACTGCTACCAGAGGATCGATATAACTTAAAATTGCCGCCTTTTGTCCCGGAAGTTCTTTTAATGAAGAAAAATATAAACAGTATGTAATGCCCGTATGAATAATTCCAACTATCAAAAGGAAAATCCAGCCTCGGGAATCTAAAGTACCCAAAGATGAACCTGTTGTAAAAAAGACATAAGGAACAAGAACAATGATTGCTGATATAAACTGAAGAAAAGTTCTGTGTATACCTTCAACAGTTTTTATAAACTTATTTAACAGAATGACAGTTGCATACAAAAAAGCAGCACCCAGTCCGAATAAGATTCCAATAAAATGCTTATTCTGGCCACTTAAATCACCAATCCCTGTAATAAGCACAATTCCAAGAGTAGACATAGCAAAACAAATCCAGTGCTTGGCTTTCATCTTTTCTTTAAAAAGGAGGGGACAGACCCCTGTTACAATTACCGGCGCAAAATAGTAGCTTAAAGTGGCAATAGAAACAGTTGTATACTTATAAGCCTGAAAAAGAAGTATCCAGTTGAAACCCATTGCAATGCCCGAAATCAAGAGAAACGGCAAATCTTTTTTTATAGATTTAAATGGAATAGGCTGTTTTGTAACCAGCAGAAATAACCCAATCAGAATTGCAGCCAGAACAGCACGGTACAAAGCAAGTTCTCCGGAACTGACTGCTATATTTTTGGCAAACAGTCCGATTGTACCGAACACTGCCATAGAAAAAATATACATTATTTTGGAAGATACTTTGTTATTCATTTATTTCCCTTGTTAAATCTTTTACCCATTTATATTTTTTGTAATGAACCAGAACCCATGGAATTTTACCTACTTCATCTACACAGGTGCAGGCATAAACTACAAGAACTGGCCAGTGGAATACAAAAGTACCCAAAGCAGCAAGAGGAACAGCAAGTCCCCACATTACGACAGCAAGACTATATACATCAAATAAAGTATCTCCACCGGCAGCAAAAATACCATTAATTAAAATTGAATTGATTGTACGGCCTATCATATAAACGGCCATTATCACCATCATTCCCAGTAATAAAGAATGTGCACCCTCGCTGAGTTTTACAAACTTCATAACAAGTGGTGTAAGAATAAGCATAAGAAATGTAGATGCAAAGCCAATTATTACAGAAATCCAAAGAAGGCGGTCACCATAAAGTTTACCTTTATCTAATCTGCCAGCACCAAGTTCATTACCAACAAGAATTCCACCACCATTTGAAACACCATTACAGAAACAGCAGACAAGATCACGAACAACAGAAGCAATGGAATTGGAAGCAGCAGCATCGGCACCAAGGTGCCCCATAAATGCGGTATAGGAAGTAAAACCAACTCCCCAGAATAGACAAGCACCCAGCAAAGGCAGAAGACATTTTGCAAAATCCATAAAAAGTTGTCCGTTGTGTTTGAAGAAACGTGACAAATCTGGACGAATAAATGTTTTTCTAAACGAATATGCAACCGACCAGGTTAATTCCACAATACGAGCGATTAAGGTTGCAACAGCAGCCCCCTGAACACCCATAGCAGGAGCTCCGAATAATCCATAGATAAGAATGGCATTTAAAACAATATTTAGAAAAACTGCTCCAGAACTGATAATTGCAGAATCTTTTGCATGATCACTAACCTTCATAATTGTAAGGTAACACTGAGAAATACCTGTAAAAAGATAGGACCAGCCTGCAATACGTAAATAATGGATACCAATCTCTATTAGTACAGGGTCGCTTGTAAAAAGCAGCATTAAATATTTAGGAGCAAAAATACATCCTGCCCAGAATACAAAATCAATAACGCCAGAAAGCTTTAAACTGATTGAAAAAATATCCTTAAGAGTACGAACATCATTCTTTCCCCAATACTGAGCCCCAAGAATCGAAGCCGCTGTAACGATAGAAGAAAGAATCATATTCTGAATAAACTGAATCTGTGTAGCCAAAGAAACAGCAGCCATAGAATTCTGTTCAACACTACCCAGCATAAGGGCATCGGCAGCAGCAACAGCAGCCAGCATCAAGCTTTGCAGCACAATTGGCAAAGTAAGTTTTGTGAGTTTATTATAAAAATCTTTGTCTTTCATAAATTTCCTGAATATAGAGGGGACAGACCCCTATTTTTCCATTATAGAAAAAATCGTGATTGAAGAAAACCATCACTAACTAGAGTTTTCCACTAATGTTGCACTATAATAGAGATATGGAAAGTAAGAACGCATATTTAAGAGTTAGAAATTTTTTAGGAACTTTAGGATGTTTACTTCCTATTCTCTCGATTTTGGGAGCATGTATTTCACCAAATAGAGTTTACCCAGACTGGTGGACAAGTATTTCAATCACCTACTATAGCTCTCCTGTTTTAATAGCAATACTTTCGGCTGTTGCTATCTTTTTAATTCTTTACCGTAGTTATAATGGATGGGATACCGCCGTAAACACCATAGCAGGTATTGCTGCTCTAGGAGTAGTTTGTTTTCCTTGTGAAGCCTCATGGATTGAAGAGACTACGAGGGTTGGATTGTTTTGGTTACCAGTATCGATAACAAAATATGTTCATTATGTGACTGCGTTAATTTTATTCCTTATGCTTGCATTAAACAGCATTTTATTGTTTTCAAAAGGGTCAAATCAGAAAAAGAACCGTTTGTTCAAAATCTGTGGTTGGATTATCATTATAGATCTTGGACTTTTCGTGATTAATGGACTTTTTTTTCAAATAAAATGGACTGTAATCGTGAATGAAGCAATTATGCTTTTTGCATTCGGATTAAGTTGGCTTGTAAAAGGACATCTGTTCGATAAGATTTTTGGGGATTAATAATACTTAGGGGACAGACCCCTTATAAAAAGTCAAATATAAATTCAATTTATTTCGAAAATGGTTTCCTTTTTTTGAATATCAAGTCCTATATTATATATGGAGATATAAAATGCCTAGGAAACCAAGAAAAGAATCTTCAACTCAGATCTATCATGTAATTGTCCGGGGAAATAACAGACAATTTTTATTCCTAAATGATGAAGATAAATATTTTTTCATAAACAGGATTTTTAAATATTCAGAGCAGTTAAATATTAATATTTACTCATACTGTCTTATGGAAAATCATGTCCACATTTTACTAGGAAATGCTCCCAAAGAAAAATTAAGTTTATACGTCCAAAAACTCGCAAATAGTTATGTTTTTTTCTTTAACAGGAAATATGAATGTTCTGGTCACCTTTTTCAAGGAAGATTTAAGAGTGAACCCGTTGAAAATAACGAATACTTTAAAACTGTACTTCGATATATTCTCCAAAATCCCGAAAAAGCTAACATTTCTTCTTTTGTTAATTATAAATGGAACAGCTATAAACAATTGATAAACAATAATATTTCTTCGAAAATAGATTGCACTTTTGTATATGAGATCTTTGATGGCCCATCCTCAATGAAAGATTTTCTTGCCATAAGAGAAAAATATGAATGTCTAGAATACGAAAGCAGAATCCTTCCTAGCGATGAGAAAGTCGCGAATATCCTTAGAAAATTACTAAACATTGATAATCTACTTTCTCTTAAATCTCTTCCAAAACAGCAGCTTTCAGAAGCTATTCGACTCATTAAGTTATCAGACTTTTCGTTTACGCAAATATCGAGAATCACTGGATTATCTGTAAAAATGATAAAAAGCTGCTAGATTTTTATATATTTGGCTAATCCTACCATTAGATATTGGATATAATTTATTTAAATTTTTATATAGCTTTTAATAAAATAAGGGGTCTGTCCCCACTTATTTCGAAGTCTTAATAGTTGCCGCATAAGCACTGTTACAGAGCCCAAGCAAAGCAGAAACTATAAACAATGTTTCAATCCCCAGCTTTTGCCATATTACTCCACCGAACAAAGCAATAAAAATTGTAATCATATGATTAACAGAAATCCCAGTAGAGATTGTGGCACGCATTTCTTCTTTACTATCAGAAATATCTTGAACATAAACATTCGAAGCCATAGCTGCAAGAGATATAATAGAATCCATTACATAGTTAACACAACAGACAATAAAAGCAATGTTTTTAGGAAAAAGATGGTGCGCAAATCCGTAGAAAAAACACACAATTACCAGAATTAAAGTGTCCCCAATCATTACAGGCTTATAACCAAGTTTATCCACAATTTTTCCAACAATTGGTGAAAGAAAAAAACAAGAAATTGCAGAAACAGCAAATAACAGGCTTATGATGGATGCATTTGCCCCATAGAACAATATCAAAACGTAAGGTCCAAAAGTAAAAAATACTTGCTTGCGTGCTCCATAGAATATTTCCAACATATAGTATTTCGTAAACTTTTTTTTGAAATAGAATCTACTTTTTGTTTTATCAGTTTCGCTTTTTCCCGAAAGCCTCATTGCAAAGATAAAAGCAATCACCATAAAAAATGTAGAAACCATAAAAAATGGCTTGAACATTTTATTAGCAGAAAATAAAGAAAATACAACAATTACAGTAAGATAACCTAAAAGATTTCCAGCCTGATAAATTGCATTCTGATACCCCAGGGTCTGTCCCCCATATCCCTCTTTTGAATATTCCAACGAAAGTGTATTTTTCATTCCCAGCTGAATGTGTTCACCAGTTGAATACAAAAAAATTGAAAAAATGACTAATGCTTTATAAGGAGGCACAAAAGCTAGTAACCCCATACCTAAAATCATAACAAGTCCACCAAGCTTATACATTTTTTCTGCAGAAAATTTATAGAATAATGCAAGGATGAAGATTAACATAAAACCTGGAAGTTCACGAAAAAACTCTGTTGCTCCACGATCAAATTCTTTCATCCCAACAATTTCTGCCAAATAGTTATCCATAATCCCTTTATGCAGTCCATACCCAATTGCCATCATAAGGATAGATATAAAAAGAGTCTTCCATTTTGTATTATCTTTAAAAACAGCTTCAATTTTATCCATTTTTTCCTCTACTAACATTTAATCTTACTTGGGGGGGACAGCCCCCTACAATAACTCAAGGGGTCTGTCCCCCTCCCATCCCCATTCTATACAATCTTCCACTATTATTCTTCACCTTTTACCAAAATCATTTATAATAAAAAAAACTCAGCAAAAAGTTCCATAGGAGACACTACATGAAGGTTTTATTGATTAATGGCAGTCCACGCCACAACAGCAACACAATGCTTGCATTAAAAGAAATGGAAAAAGTCTTTACAGAAGAAGGACTTGAAACAGAAATTATAAATATTGGAACAAAAGCAATGCAGGGATGTATCGCCTGCGAAAAATGTCGCGAACTTAACAAGTGTGTTTTTAACGACCTTGTAAATGACGTTGCCAAAAAACTAGAGGCTGCCGACGGAATGATTGTAGGCTCTCCAGTTTATTACGCAGCTCCAAATGCTTCAGTGCAGGCACTTATGCAACGACTTTTCTATAGCACCCATTTTGATAAAACAATGAAAGTTGGTGCAGCCTTTGTTTGTGCGCGCCGCAGTGGTGCTACTTCCAGCTTTGACGTCCTTAATAAATTTTTTACAAACTGCGGAATGCCAGTCGTTTCAAGCCAGTATTGGAACAACAGCCACGGTTGGGAAGCAGGTGAAGCTATAAAAGATGAAGAAGGAATGCAGACTGCCCGAACCCTTGCAAAAAACGCAAGTTTCCTTATCAAAGCTATTAATGATGCCAAAGAAAAATATGGTCTCCCAAAAATGCCAGAAGACCGTGTATGGACAAACTTTTTTAGAGATGGTGAATAAAGTGACAGAAGAAGAAATTAAATCCTTTTTTAATGTAACAAAAAACAACGAAAAATCATATTTTGCGGTAAGAGATAAGTTTTCAGATGAAGATATTCAAACCAATCCCGAAAAACTTATTACCGAAATTTTGAAGCAGACTTATGGCTTCCCCATTACATTTATGGACGAAGCAAAAGAAGAACTCATTCATATTTCAGAAGAAAAGTCTCTTAAAGTTTACGAAAAATATGCTGAAGAAATTATAGACGGTTACTATGAAGATCTTTACGACTTTACTCAGGAACTTTCAGACTGTTTAGGCAATTTCCCAGAATAAATTTATCCAGAACCATCTCTGGATAATAAGAAAGTTTTGCTTTCCTTAGACCTTCAATACCTAAATCCTCTTCCCTATTAAGATATTTGGTATGAATGGTCTTTGCAAATTCCCTGTTTATAATTGCATAAGCCCCATCCCTGTCAAAAGGCGCAATACTTTTTTCAAAGTGAATATCAGTAACATCATTACTCAAATTGCTGGCAAGACAAAACGCAATTGGCTCATCCTGAACAAAAATCAATCCACCAGTCATTCCACAAACAACTGCCAGCTGTTCAAAATTCTCAAAGGCTTTTTCAATAATCTTTTTTTCTACCAGAAGATCTGGATCGTCACTTTCACCAAGCCATTTTTCTTCCACTTCAAGGGTCTGTCCCAGATTTGCCGTTGTTAATAATTCAAACCTATAGTCAGGGTATTTTCTCTCAAACTGATTTATGTGATTTCGCTTTTTAGAATACTTAGAACCAGGAAGGGCCGCCAGATTTTCTGTAAGGTAGATATAGTCCCCAAATTGTGGAGCCAAAATACAATCTTCCTCGTTTACAGCAAAAGTTTTCGAATCCAGCTGCATAAGCAAATCTTTCTCCCAGATTGTAAAATTTCTGAATCTGCAAGAATCCCCTAAAAGTACAATTGCCTCTGCCAGCCCGTTATTATCTCCATCTATATTATGTGGAAAACTATAAAACTCCTCTCCATCCACATTATACTTTTCGTAAATCCAATTGTTGGTAATAGAGATTTGTGAATTATATTTTATACTGTACAAAAAAGTATTCACCGCACTGTAATTATTTCCCATTAGTGAATTGTTTACAGCACATTTTTGCAATACCGGTATGTCATCTATGGTAGGAGTATGCCAGTTCATATCATCATTCTACATTTTATAAGTAATCTATGCAATTTTATACAATTATCAACGCTTTTTATTAGAGACTAGGTTTTGTTTTTGTGTCATACTTTTCTTATAAATTAGTAGAGGTGTATATGATTAATAAACAGCTTGTTAAAAGAATTTGTATGTCACTTTTTGGTGTAATTATTTGCGCTATTAGTGTTGGTATTTTTAAGATTGCAGCCCTTGGTGTTGATCCATTTCAGTCATTCATGGCAGGTTTAGATGCCTTGGTTCCAATTAAATTTGGTACACTTTATGTTATCACAAATGTAGTTTTGCTTGCATTCGCTTTGATTTTTGACCGCCATTATATTGGTATCGCTACATTTATTAATCTTTTCCTTCTTGGCTATATTACACAGTTCACATATGAATTCTTACAGACTGTGATTGTTGATCCAGCAATTTGGGTTCGTATTATTTGTCTCGTTGTAGGTGTTGTAATTATCTGTTTTGGTTCTGCCTTCTATATGACTGCAGATTTGGGAGTTTCAACTTACGATGCAGTAGCACTTGTAATGTCTAACAAATGGAAACTTGGAAAATTCCAGTACATCAGAATTGCAACAGACTTAGTTTGTGTAATTCTTGGTTGTGTACTTTTCCTTTTGGCTGGCGGAAAAATGAGAGCAATTCCTACAATCGCAGGAATTGGTACTATCATTACAGCATTCTTTATGGGACCACTTATTGAATTCTTCAATGTTCACTGTGCCCGCCCAGTATTAAGCGGAAAAAAATAAAATTTTAGTTTATAATATTTCTATGGATACTTTTAAAAATTATTTAGCAGACGATAACGTTAGTTTTTGTGGCGAAACAAAAGTTTTATTTGGCCAATGTGGTTCTAATAAGTGTATTCATCTTACAGAAGTAATGGAATATTGTGCCGACTTCGTAATTGAAATGTACACTCAAAAAGGTCAGGACCGTCAATATTTAAGTGATCATGGATACGTTCAGATGGTTTCCAGATCAAGCATTCACATCAACCGCTTGCCAAAAGAAAACGAAGTAATGACTGTAAAAGTTCGCGAAGAAAAACCTGAAGGTTTTCAGCTTATGCGCTATTATGAATTTACTTCTGCCGATGGCGAACAGCTTGTTCAGGGTAAAAGCCTTTGGGTAATTGTTGAACCAGAAACAAGAGCCATTGTTGGACCTGCAAAATATGAATATCTTATTCCTTCTGATGTTCAAACAGATTTTGAAAAGAAACCTGGAAAAATTAAAGTGCCTGCTGAATTGGAATTCTTAGGTGATCAGAAAATTCTTCTTTCTCACCTTGATCCAAACGGACACTTAACTAATGCAAAATACATAAACTTCGCTATTGATTTCCTTCCAGAAACATATCAGTCTAAAGAGATTACAGATTTCAGATTGAATTTCTGTAAAGAAATCAAAAAAGGCGAAATAATGCACGTTTATGGTGCCTTCGACGATGAAAATAAAAAAATTGTAGTAGTTGGAAAAAAAGACAATCCAGAATCACAAGATAAGATGGAAAGTTCTTTTGAATGCGAAATTTTCTATAAATAGAAGCAAATTTAGTTTTATTTCTCGTTCAATTTATGCTATAATTACTTGTTATTCATGAAAATTGATATAGGTCACATTGGTGACGAAGAAATTGCAGCAATAAGATCCGCAACTCAAAAACGAGAATCTATGGAATTCTTTAGCAATACTCTTACTCGAGATATTGAAGAGAATTTCCAAAGAGTTCTTACTGTCTTCCTAACAGAATGTGACCAGACACATCTTTTCAATTGTCTTTCTTACTGTACACTCGAACTTTTGGCAAATGCAAATAAAGCAAATGCAAAACGTCTTTACTTCAAAGAACAAAAACTTGATATTGAAAACGAAAAAGATTACAGCAGTGGTATGGAAAATTTCCGTGCTGCCCTTACTGGTAACAAGATTCACTACATGACTGAATTGGAAACCAGCGTTTTGCAGATAAATCTTTTCCTTTCAAACGAAGGTATTATTACTGTTCGTGTTTCAAATAATACTCAAATTACACCTACAGAATATCAGCGCATTCAAGACAAAATTAAAATTGCCCAGCAGTATAAGAGTATGGAAGAAGCCCTTTCATATATTGACCAGACAGAAGGTTCAGGCCTTGGAATTATCATTATTGAATTAATGTTGAAGGAACTTGGCTTGGATGAAAATCATTTGCGCTTTGAAACAAGCGATAATGAAACTGTGGCAACAATCGAAATACCTGTTGATACTTTTGCCGAATTGTAACCACAATCTCTATTTTTAAGCAGTAAGCTTATACTTACAATCGCTACATTTCTTGTTACAGAGCTTCTCGATCTTATCTGAACTACATTTAATTTCTACTTCTACGATACGTGTAACTATCAATTCTTCCATAGAAACTTCAAATAAGCGGGAAAGCACCAGCAAGTTGTCGATTGAAGGAACGTTTTTACCCTGTTCCCAAGCGTAAACTGCCTGTGGGTATTCAAAGTTAAATACGTCCTGAATATCGCGAACGCTAAATCCTTTATTTTTTCTTATTTCTTTGATTTTGTTTCCAGTTGCGGTAAGATCTATTACTGGTTTATTAAATATTGTTGTTGCCATAGCTATTGTACTCCTTAAATTTACATTTCACAAAAACTCCATTATCCACATGCCAATCATGCACAATACGAGTGCGCTGCTGATGATTTGCAGATATTGATGTATTAATGACAACATAAATAGAATTCATACGCACTCCTATTATTAAGATAATTTCACCGCCAACGACGGCCGAGTTTTTGTGTCACGAGGAGCTTTTCAGCTAGACACAAAAATTGTATTTATTGATGATTACTATAACAATTTCGAAAAAAAAAGTCATTAAACTTATAGTTTAAATTTAAAATAATTGTGATAATGAAAGCAGGAGGCCACCATGGTAAAACACATTATTATTTGGACATTGAAAGAAATGTCTGCCCAAGAAAAAGAAACTGTAAAAAAAGATATTAAAGAAGGATTGGAAGCCCTTAAAGGTAAAATACCAGGCCTTGTTGATATTAAAGTAAATACAGAAGGACGCCTTGAATCTTCAACTGGAGATTTAATGCTTGATTCTACATTTGAAAATGCAGACGCCCTTAAAGCATATTCTAAACATCCAGACCACGTAGCTGTAGCAGATTCAAAGGTTCGCCCTTACACTGCCAACCGCGCCTGCCTGGATTTTGAAATCTAACTAAAGAAATAGTTTCTGGTAGCCCTTAGCTTTTTCAACGGCTTCTTCCAAAGTCATTCCAACAAAGCCTTGGGCACCTAAATTACGTCCACTAATCTTATCATCTACAAATGCACCTACACAGATTCCAGGAATAACTGAATCTGGATCATTTGGTGCATTTGGTCCACCTAAATCTGTTCTACACCAACCTGGATCTGTAAGATTGATACAAACATCTGTACCGTCAAGTTTTCCTGCCAAATCATTTGTAACTTTATCTAAAGCGGCTTTACTTGCAGAATAACCAGCCTGTTCAGGTTCATTTCTAATTCCACTAGTTGTATTAATTACACGGCCCCAGCCTCTTTCAATCATCTTTGGAATAAATTCATAACATAGCATCATTGGAGCAATTGTATTTATATAGAAGCTTTTAGCATAATCTTCAACTGGAGTTTTCCAATAATCAACACGGTAGGCAATCTGAACTGCAGCATCATTAAAAAGAATATCAACCGGTTTACCCTTTGCATTGATTTCATCAATCATTTTCTGAACCTGTGCTGGATCCGAAAGTTCGGCAGCAATATCGTAAGCTTCAACACCAAGTGCCCGAACTTCTTCCAAAACAGCCTTTGTATGATCCAAAGATCGGCTGTGCAAAATAAGATTACAACCATTCTGTGCCATAAATTTAGCAATTCTGTAACCAATTCCACGATTTGCACCAGTAACAAGTGCCCATTTTCCTTTTACATTTACCATATGATTTTCCTTTTCCGTAAAATGTAGGATTAAATTGAATAATATCATTGTAATTTCGAGCGAAGTCGAGAAAGCTTTTTTTAGAAAATGCAACCCTACCAAAGTATTTCGCTCTCGGCTAAAAGGTATCTCAAAAAAGGCTGTGCTCGCGGGTACCCGTATTTAGGGCTGTACTGCGCGCAGAATTTTTTGAGACACCTTTTAACCTACGCTACATACTTTTATAAGTTATTACTATCAAAATAAATCCTCGTGATCCTTTTAATCCGTGTTCTTATTTCAATTTTATCCTACATTCATCATAAATTAACAGCGAAAAAATGGATTAAGGAATCTCCGTAAGAATTGAATGTTTCTATTTTTTTGATAGTGGAAATTCCCACATCTACGTGGTATTTTTATATCATGATTTTCCATATAACTGATTTGAATGCTCCTGGCCCAGATATTTTTGCAAACCTTACCGAACGGGAATTGCGTAATTCTTATGAAAAACAAGGGGGTTTTTTTATTGCCGAAAGTCCTAAGGTTATTGAACGGGCTTTGGATGCTGGTTATGAGCCAATTTCTTTTTTGATGGAAGAAAAGCATATTACTGGTGATGCTGCTGGGATTATTGAACGTTGCCCTGAATTGCCAGTTTATACTGCTCCCCGAAGTGAACTGGAAAAATTAACTGGTTATAAGCTTACTCGTGGTGTGCTGGCTGCATTTAAACGAAAGGAACCTGACAGTTTGGAAAAAGTTTGCCAGGGAGCAAAGCGAGTTGCAGTTCTGGAAAACTGCGCAGATGCAACTAATGTGGGGGCAATTTTCCGTTCTGCAGCGGCACTTGGAATTGATGCAGTTTTACTTACCCCTCAATGTGCAGACCCATTAAACCGCCGTTGCCTCCGTGTAAGTATGGGAAATGTTTTTAATGTAAAATGGGCCCGAATTGGAAGTTCAGATAAGGACTGGCCCGAAAATGGAATGAAAATTCTAAATCAACTTGGATTCAAAACCCTTTCCATGGCACTTCGCAACAACAGCGTGAACATAGACGACCCCCTCCTACGCCAGGAAGAAAAATTAGCAATCTTGCTAGGAACCGAGGGCGATGGTCTTTTGCCAGAAACAATTTCCCTTAGCAATTATGTGGTAAAAATCCCTATGCGGCCGGGAGTAGATTCCCTGAACGTGGCCGCCGCAGCTGCAGTTATTTTCTGGGAATTAGGGACTGTATAATTCCTGCAGCGTATGGAGCAATTCTATAAGGTTCAAAATAAACAATAAGACCTTTATCTGTCATAACAAAGGTATCGTAGTTTTCATCTAAGGGGTCTGTCCCCTCCATAAACCAATCATCCATAAAAACATCGGGATTTTCCGCAAGTTGCATTCGAGTTCTTAAAGCAATCTGCGAAAGTGGAATACCGCTGGCTTCGGAAGCTGTTAAAAATTTTTGTGTAGTTTTATCAAAACAATAAGAAAAAAGAAGTGTATTTCCGTGAGCTCCACCTGTGTAACTCCATGAAGTCAAAAGCACACTTTTAAGATTTTTATAATCAAATATTTCGTATTTAAAATCGTAGGAATATTGCAGATTCAATGTTGAATAATCATCATAAGCTAAGGAAGTTTCAAAACTTCTATAACAATCGTTATAGCATCGTTTTATGGCTTCATTTAGTTCCTTGTATTCCACAGCATCAAATTGAGGATATTCTGCTTCAATAACATATTTTGCCGAATCTTTTTTTACTTCTATAATCTCATATGTTTCTGTAATTTTAGATTCAGTTTTAGTTGAAACGCAGGAAATAAATGAAAGACTCAAAAGAATTCCGCTTACAAAAGGTAATATTTTTTTATTCATATTTCTATTATAATAGACTTATAACTATAACACAAATTGTACAGGAGTAATTTATGAGTTTTATGGAACTTGCAAAAAATCGTTATTCGGTTAGAAAATTTAAACAGGAAAGTGTTCCTCAGGAAATTATTGACAAAATTCTTATGGCAGCTCAAGTTGCTCCAACCGGATGTAATAATCAGCCTCAAAGAATTATTGTAGTAAAAAGCAAAGAAGGATTAGAAAAACTTTATAAATGTACTAAATGCCACTTTAATGCTCCCCTAGTATTCATTATCAGTCATAATAAAAAAGAATGCTGGCACCGCCCTTATGATAAAAAATCTAGTGGTGATATAGATGCAAGTATTGTTACAACACACATGATGCTGGAAGCTTGGGAAAATGGCGTTGGTTCATGTTGGGTTATGCATTATAATCCTGCTGATTTAAAAGAAGCTTTTAATCTTGATGATGATTTGGAATCTACTGCACTTTTAGTATGCGGCTTCCCAGCAGATGATGCAGAACCTATGAAGCTTCATGAAGCAACTAAACCTCTTTCCGACTTTGTAAAATATGAATAGGGAATAAATGAAACTATATATTTCTGATCTACATTTCTATGACGAAAAAGTTTTAGTCATGGATAACCGTAACTTTCCAGATCCACGAACTATGAACCAGTATATGATTGAAAAATGGAATTCTAAAGTTCGTGGAGGAGACATAATAATAGTTTTAGGAGACCTTTTTGGTACGAAAAATGCTGATGAGGTAAATTACGTTCTTAAACGGCTTTCGGGGAAAATATGTCTTATTGAAGGTAACCACGACTGCACCTGGCTCAAAAAAGAAGGTGTAGATCTTAACCGTTTTGAATGGGTTAAACCATATGCAGAATTTAGCGACGGCAATTCTACGGTAATAGCCAGCCACTACCCAACTTTCTGCTACAATCATCAGCACACACGGCGCCCAGATGGTACTCCTCGTACTTATATGCTTTACGGCCATGTTCACAACAGCTACGACGAAGAACTTGTAACTCAGTTTCAAGAAATTACACGTCAAAGAATTGTAACCAACGCTCAGGGCAAAACAGGTCCAATTCCCTGCCAGATGATAAACACTTTCTGCGGTTTCAGCGATTATACTCCACTTTCCCTGCAAGAATGGATTGAAATAGATAAAAACCGCAAAAGTAACAAAAGTTTATTAGAAAATAACTAAAGTTACCCTACTAAAATATTGTTACCAATCTTTTTAAATCTTATACTTTTTTGTATGAGTAAAATAAAGTTTGTTTTGGCTGCTGCCTTAGTTGCAGTTAGCCTCTTATCGGTGGGATGTGTATCAACATCTAAAAAAGTTAAAAATGGGACACCTTTAGTTTGGGATCCGGCTAATAAAACTGGCCAGCTTTCAAACGGGATGTCATATTACGTACGCAAAAACAGTGAGCCTAATAATCGTATTACCCTTAGACTTGTTGTAAAAGCCGGTTCTTGTATGGAAGAAGAGGACCAGAAAGGTGTTGCTCACTTTGTAGAACATCTGGCTTTCAACGGTACAGAGCATTTCGAAAAATCTGCAATTATAGATTATTTTGAAAAAATTGGTATGAATTTTGGTGCTGACTTAAATGCATACACAAGTTTTGAGCAGACAGTTTATATGCTGGAAGTTCCTGCAGATGACCCTAAAATGCTTGAAACAGCCCTTTTAATTATGAAAGATTGGGCTAGTGCAATCAGTTTTGATTCAGAACAGGTTGATATGGAACGTGGGGTTGTGACAGAAGAATGGCGCCTTAGCCAGGGATTACAGGGCCGTGTTTCTGATGCTCAAATAGCTCTTCTTATGAAAGATTCTCGTTTTGCAGAACGTTTACCAATTGGCGATATGGATATTATTAAAAATGTTCCTAGAGACCGTGTAGTAGACTTCTACAAAAAATGGTATCGCCCAGAATTTATGAGCATTGTTGCCGTAGGAGATGCCGAAACTGATGTTCTTGAAAATGCAATTAAAAATACAATGGGCGCAATTCCTGCTTCCAGCGGTAAAGTAAAACTTCCTAAATATAAAGTTCCTGTTCAGAAGGGAAATAACATTTCTATTTTCAAGGATCCAGAACAGAACTATTCAATCATCCAGATTTTCAGCCAGGAAGAAAATGAAGCTCCTTCTACTACAGTTGAAGATATTCGCAGAAATACAGCCCGTAATATTGGTGCTTATGTTTTGAATCAGCGACTTTCTGAAATTGCCATGACTCCAGATTCTAAATGGCTCCAGGCAATAAATAGTGCTGCTGGTCTTTCTAACTTTACAACATTCTACTATCTTGGCATTGTTCCAAAAGAAGGTATGTTTAAAGAATGTTTGCAGGCAGCCTTAGACGAATACGACCGCTTTATGACATTTGGTGTAACAGAATCAGAAGTTACTAGAATTAAATCTGCACTCCTTGCTAATAATGAACAGTCTTTTAATAATAAAGATAAAACTGCTTCAAGTATTTTTGCAGATAACATTGTTAATGCCGAATTAACAGGTTCAATTCTTGTTGACGATACTGAATACTACAATCTTATGAAAGAAATGATTCCTTCTATCACAGTTGAAGAAATTAACAAAGAATGTAGAGATGCTATTGTTGACCGCGGAAATTTAATGTTAATTCAGGCATCAGATAAAACAGAACTTCCAACCGAAGAAGAAATTCTTGAAATCTGGAAAAACAGTTCTAATTCAGAAATTACTGCTTACCAGGACGACGTTTCCGACAACCAGCTTATGGTTCGCCCATCAGCAAAAGGAAAAATTGCTTCTTCAAAAGAAATTCCTGAACTTGGTGTAAAGGAATATGTATTTGAAAATGGAATCCGCATTCTTACAAAGAAAACTGACTTTGAAGCAGACACAGTAATTATGAAGGCTTCCAGCAAAGGTGGTACTTACCAGGTAAAAGATTCTGATGTTCCTTCTGCTAATGCCTGTTTAGACTATGTACTTCTTTCTGGTTTGAACGGAATGACTTACAATCAGTTGATAAAAAAACTTAGTGCATCGCAAGTTGGCTTGAATTTTAATATTACAACTACACAGGAATTGTTCCAAGGCAATTGTAAGGCAGATCAGGCAGAAATTATGCTTCAGCTTTTAAATCTTATGTTTACAACAGAAACATTTACAGATGAAGCATGGCAAACTATTATGCCAATGTATTATGAACAGGCAAAAGGATTTGGACTTCAGCCTAATGATGTTTATAATGCTAAAATCAAAGAAATTCTCTTTGGAAACGACATTCGCTATGCCCCATTCGATTTAGACTTTGTGGCAAAAATGTCGCCTGAATCGGCAAAAAAAGTATACAAAGAAAGATTTGGAAACCCAGCCGATTTTACCTACACTTTCATTGGTGATTTTGACGAAGCTGAATTATTAGATTTGTGCAGTTACTATCTTGGTTCACTTAAAACTTCTAAAAACCGCGAAGAAACAGTTTACAAATACTATAAATTCCCTTCAAAAATTACTACAGAAACTGTAAAAAAAGGAATTGATAAACAGGGATACGTTTACATAGCTTTTGGTGGCGACCTTCCAGCAGAATCAGACCTTGAAAAATCATTTGAGGAATCTTTAATAATTTCACAATTGAACGAACTTCTTAACATTCGATTAAGAGAAGTTATTCGTGAAGATAAATCTGGAGCATACGGAGTTAGTGTTAGCTGTAATATCGACGGATGGCCAAAACGTTTCCATCGTTCAGAAATTAGTTTTGGCTGTGAACCAGAACGTTGTGAAGAATTGGCAGATGAAGTTATTAATCAGCTTAAAATACTTCAGAACGAACCTATTTCTAAAGACTACATTGAAAAACTTCAGGAAACTGCAAGACGTTCCCGCGAAACAAGTTTAAGAAACAACTGGTGGTGGTTAAATAGAATTGAAGCCAGCCTGGTATTTACATATCAGCCACTTTGGTTTGCCTCTGATATTGAAAAAGCAATTTCATGGATTACACCAGAAAACTTGCAAGCCGCAGCTAAAAAATATTTGAACACAGAAAATTACGTTCAAGTATTCTTAAAGCCAGAAGAAAAATAAATTATTGTTGCCCGGTTATGGTTAGACATAATCGGGCATATTTTTTGAGAGTGTGAAATTTATTCTGTAAATTCAGTAGGCTGCAATAAAAAGGATTAATGCGAGTTACTCGCTTGCAGCTGACAGCTACTGTTTATGTTTCGAATATAAAATACAATTTGATTTTTTTCAAGAGTCAAATGATT
>JAZLKI010000041.1:0-3501 GCA_045597485.1 Treponema sp. | reverse complement strand
TGTCCGATTGATTTGGAGATTGAGATTGAAGCACGTATATAAAGGTAAAAGTAAACTTAGAATTTTGATTGATACAAAATGTGATTTGACAGGCTTTCAGGATGCCTGTATTTGCTGCAGGAAACCTGATAACTCTTTTGTGGCTTTTCCGGCAACTGTGAAAGATATTGAAAAAGGGATTCTTTTTTATGATGTACAGTCTGCAGAAGACTTTGACCAGTCTGGCTGGTGGAAGTTATGGCCGGAAGTTGTTTTTGATGATGACAGAAACTGTGCAGGACGAGCTGTAAAATTTTTTGTTTATGAAGCTGGCAGCGTATGAGAATTTCTAGTGATGATTATATTCCTATTGAACTTTATCACGAATCAAAAGATTTTATACAGGTGATGAGCGACAATGTGGAAATTTATTGTTCCATTAGAAAAATAGATTCCTTAAAACCTTGTGAAGAAGCTGATAAGTTTGTGGCTTATTGGAATTTTGCCAGGTATAACGATTTTCCTCATGCGTTGATTACGCTGTATGAAAATATGGAAGCCATAGATGATTCTATTGGAACTATGGACCAGGTAAACGCAATTGAATACTTACAATTAAGAATGAAAAAGTATTATTTACTACTTAAAGAAAACGGAATGATTGATGAGTGATAAACAGGTACAAGAAGCAATAAAGAGTCTTTCTCAGGATTTGAAAAATAATCAGTATGTAAACGGTGCTATGCAGTTTACAGATGTTACTAACTGCATTTACTTTTTGAAAGCATACGGAGACCGTTTAAGATACTGTAAAAAATGGAATAAGTTTTTGGTATGGAATGGAAAATGCTGGCAGATTGATAATCGCGGAACTGTGGAAGAATGGGTTTTGGATTTCATACATTCCATGTATAGAGGATTAAGAGTTATAAAAGATCCAAAACTTGCTGCTGATTTTGAAAAGCATTTGATTAAAAGTGAAAGTTATAGACGACTCCAGGCACTTATTGGAGTTTGTCAGATGAATAAAAGTATTAAAATAGAAGATGATGAACTTGATAAAGACCTTCTTCTTTTTAATACACAGAACTGCTCAATAAACCTTAAATATTGCAAAGGAAAAGAAGCTGATATAAAAGATTTAAGTACAAAATGCTCAAAGTTCATTTTTGATAAGGAAGCAAAATGTCCTACTTGGGAAATGTTTTTGATGCAGATTTTCAATAATGACAGAGAACTTATCCGCTTTATTCAGAAAGCGATGGGATATTCTTTGACTGGCGCAGTTTCTGAACAGTGTCTTTTTATTCTTTGGGGAAACGGTGCTAATGGTAAATCTACATTTCTGAACGTTCTGCAGGAGTTGTTCGGAGATTATGCTTGTACAACAGCAACAGAAACCTTCATGAAGAAGACTTCTGAACAGTCTAACGACTTGGCAAGATTGCGAGGAATGAGACTTGTTACAACTTCTGAAGCTGAACAAGGAAAGGCACTTTCTGAAAGTTTAATAAAACAGATTACTGGTGAAGATGAACTTACTGCCAGATTTCTTTATGGTGAGTATTTTTCTTTTAAGCCAACTTTTAAGATTTTTATGGCAACAAACCATAAGCCAAAAATAAAGGGATCTGATAATGGTATATGGCGAAGAATCAAACTGATTCCTTTTACAGTTACCATTCCTGCAGAACAAAGAGACAAGAATCTTACTCAAAAATTAATGGCTGAAAACTCTGGAATATTTAACTGGCTTTTACAAGGTTATGCACTTTGGAAAAAAGAAGGACTGAAAGAACCTGAAGCCATTAGAGAAGCAAATGACGAATACCGTTATGATATGGATTCAATACAAGCTTTTATTGATGAAGTTATGAATATTGATGCTACTTTAAAGTGGAGATTACCAACAAAAGACTTGTATGATGTTTATTTAAGATGGTGCTCTAAGAACAATGAAAGAGCTTTAAGCCAGAAAGGCCTTGCTGTAAGAATGCAGGAAAAAGGTTTTAAGCGTGGCGTTAGTAACAGCGTTAGGTTCTGGTTAGGACTTGGTATTAAACCGCAATGGTTAGAGAAGAAAAACTTTTATAGATGATAACACATTGATAATTGAGAATCTCATAGTTAAAATAGTTTTGCAAAGACAAATTGAAATTTCTTAAAAAAAAATTAGAAACCTATAAATACAGTAAAAAGCAAGATGAATTTTAATTGAAGGTACTGACATGAGTTATATAAATGAAGTTTTTAATTATGCAAAAAATGATGAAGACGCTAAACAATTCTTCAAAATGTTTGGCGGTAGAATTGCCTGGGGTTTTGAATACGGTTTTGTTTATGTGTATGAAAATAAAGCTTATTTATTGAATAATAGAGATTTTAAGGCAGATATTAAGAAATCAATTCAGCAAAATGAAAATATTTTATTAACATATCCCATGAATAATAAAAAATAACTTTGTATTATGCTCCAATAATCTTCTGAATGAATCGTGTATGACATTTGTTGTACACGATTTTTTTTGCTCTTTCCTGCTTCCCCGTGCCCCTTGAATGTCTCCAGTACACTTTGTGTACTTAGGTAAAGAATAAAAGATGTGTTGGAAAGTGTTCTAAAAATGGGTTAAAAGTTCGCTTAAAGCGTACTTTAGTACATAAAAAGTATGTTTGTAGTACAAATGTTTAATTTCTTAATTGATTAGATTAAGCAATATAAAACAAGTTTAACTTTGTTTTATTTGCTTTATATATATATAAATTTCTTTAGTACACATTACACACAAAAAAAATATAAAACAATAAATATATATACAGAGATATAACATAAATAAATACTGTACTTTTGGTACTGTACTTTAAATAATTGTTTACACAATTAAAACTTTTTTTGACTCTCGCGCACGCGCTCCCCACAGTTTTAGAAAAAATTTTTTGCGATTTAGAAAAATCGGCGATTGTAAATTATCAGTTCGCGGCCGCAGGTCGCGAGGTTGTAGGATTAGGAGCTGTGTCTGAAACGGCATAACCAAAGGCTATGCGAAGCATTGCCAGAATCAAGCCGTTTCAGAATCAGCGACGTTGTTCATCACGGAGCAAAGGATGCAAGTCAAATCCAAGCGGTTGCGGAGCAACTGCAAAACTTTTGTCTGCTTCCTTTGCGGAGTTTTGGAAGATACCATTTGCGGTGGTAGATTGTCAGAAAATTGACAATTGTAAAATCAGGTTTCATATTTGGAAAATCAATGTAAAGGAGCAGTCTTGCTCAATATCAAGCGTGCCGAAGGCCGCAAACTTACCGCAAGTCTGCGACTGACATTTGTAGATGGATTCAAAGCCCTAATAACCGGCATTCATTTAAAATGGCATAGAGCGCAGTTGTTGGCACGCCGGGAGCCAGGACGGCGACCAGAGTGACAATAACGGAGCGAGTTTTCAAAAACAAGGATGTTTTTGAAAACACACGACCAAGAAGAACCAGCTGCCATTTTGGAAAACTCAATTGCCATTTTCAGAATCGTT
>JAZLKI010000040.1:0-11317 GCA_045597485.1 Treponema sp. | reverse complement strand
GATGAAAAGTTTTTTTTAGGATACCTTTCGAAAGAAAAAACTGTTTGGAATCTATCTTCTGAAGTAGATAACGTGAAATTAGATATAGTTTCAATTATAGATAAAGATGAATGTAACATTTTGTGTACTAGAAGTGATTGTAGCTATCTTGGTAATCCTTACTTTATAAACAGGGGGATACTGTCTTTGTTTAAAATAAATGTGTCCAATGATGTCGTTACTAAATATCTAGATAATGGAAATAATGAAATTATTATTGACTTTAGATTAAGTGAAAAATATGATTCTCCAGCAATTTCAATATGCAATAATCTTCGTATTCGTGAAAAGCCAGATACTAGGAATTCAACTAAAATAATTGGAAAACTACAAAAATGGGATAAAGTTGTAATTATAGATTATACATATGACAAAATGATTATAGATGGCTTGGAATATCCATGGTATAAAATCAAAATGAAAGATGGTCTCGAGGGCTGGGTATTTGGTGGATTTGTGAAAATATATACTAATGATGACGATTTAGATATGCTTTATAAAGCCTTTGAAAAAGAAGGCAGTGAATATACAAATCAGTTTATAACTCCAGAGAGCTAGGGGAAGGCTTTCCCCTTCTTACAGATACGCCAAAGAGGAATCGGAAAAACAATTCAGAAACCAATAGATGCATTCCTTGAGAGAATCAAACAGGAAAACGAAAGCATGGATGAATGGGAAAAATCCATGATGAGTTCAGACGGTTATGAAAAGAAAAAAAATCACAATAAAAAAGGATAGCAAATGAAAAGGAAAATTTCGATAACTGTTGTTTTGTTTTTAATGTTTTCATGTTTTGGTGAAGAAAAATTCATAAAACAAGATTTAGGTAGAAGTGCTTTTGTAAATGACGATAGAGTAAGGGTTAGAACTTTGGATTCTCTTAATAGTGAAACTATTTCTTTACTTAATAAAGGTTGTGTGTGCAAAATATCTTCCATTGGTTCTAATGATTATATCGGCAAAGAAACAAATAATTGGATTTTTATTGAATACGACAAGCAAAAGTATGGATGGATATGGGGTAAGTATATATCTTTCGTTGATCAAGAAGTCCTTGATAAATGTAATGAAATATCTAAGGATTGTTCTTTTTTTACTTCTGATTATGAGTTTTTTTATGAGAAAGGTATATTTCATTATACTGAAATACTAAAGCTTTTTACATCTGAACAGCTTTTTAGAATAAATAAAATTGAAATTTTACTTGATAAAGATAGTCAAATTAACTTTATTGATAATTTGGAAAATTTAAATGATATAACATTGATTAATGGTACTGTTTTAGATTTACAATTTAAGCAAAAAAAAATGTATAGATTAAATTTTATTAATTGTGAAATAGGGAATTTAGATTTAAGTGATATTTTTCTTATTGGACTCTCTTTTGAGTCTTGTAGAAAAGTAAGTGATTCGGTAATAAAATATCCTTTTGAAATTGATTTTGTTTGTATTAATAATTGTAATTTTTATAAAAATGAATTGTCTAGACTTCCACTTAATATAAGGGAACTTTATTTATGTAATAATTCGATATCTGAATATTCATTTCTTAAAGAATTGGATAGATATAAAGAATTAAGTACATTATATTTGGAAGATAATCCAATATTGGAAGAAGACAGACTCCGCTTCTATCAAAATTTTAGTATTTCTTATTCTACGGAACTCTAAAATTAGATTATATGTAATGGATTAGGTTAAATAAATATTTTTTAATTTATTATGCTTTTAAATATATGTTATGATGAAAAATCAAAAATTCTATGCAAGCAATAACGGATTGGAAGGAGGTTCTTGGAGAGTTCATTCTTCTCAGTATTTGACTTCTGATGGTTGTTTTATATATACAAATGAGAATTTAAAAGCTCTTCAAAATAAATTAAAAGAATGGGGCATGCATGCTGACCATCAAATATATGGAATATTAAGATAAGGGAGTTACTTTATGAAAAAAAAATGTCTTATGTTCTTTTGCCTTGTTAGCATAGTGGTTTACAATTGTTTTTCATTCCCAATAGATGAATGTTATTATATTCGAAGTCCTGAAGATGTTATGAAAATTGGGGATAAAATAGCTGTAAGATTTAATGATAGTTATCAAATACGAGATGTAAATGAGTTTGTCCTAAATTCAGAAGGATGGTATACATCCAAATATTGTGGGACAGATATGTATCTTATTTTTGGTTCGAATTTTTTTGTTTATCATTCTTCTAAAAATATATATTATCCAGATTCGCCTTCAAAGTTTAATTTTGGGAGTTCATATTTAAGCGAAGATGATTATCAAAAATACATAGAAGGAAATAGGAGTTGGCAATTAAGACAGAATTCTTCAGTTAAATTCCCAGATTATTTAGAAGAATTTGGGAAAAATGGAAAAATTATATATGATGGTTTAGATGCAACTCATTTTTATTATTTCTGTACTGAGGTTGATGTACAATTATTTAAATATAATTCAATTCCATGGGCTACCTCAGTAAATCCTGTTGAATTAAAACTTGAAGTTGATTTGCTTAGTAAAAAAGATTCTTTTGTGATCCTTAATGGATATGTTCATCCTGATAAACGTTATCTATATAAAGCGAATCGAAGATTAAAACAGATAAAAGTTACTAGTCCTGAATCAGAATTTTCAATAATAGTTGATTTTGAAGATGTTGTTCATTTTCAGGAAATTGAAATGCCAGAGCAAGTAAAAACTGTAACAATTGAAATATTGGATTTTTATGAGGGAAACAAATATAAAGATTTATGTATTCAAATGATTGGAAATAAAAACTTAGTATATGAATCTGATGCAGATTTATTTTCATTTAGTGATTTATCATATAATGGTGATTATAAAGAATATAAAGATTGAAAATTGATTCGTTTGGAAAGAAGGTTGCTACAAAGGCTGTAAGCTTTGGGAAAATAGGTTCATAAAAAAACAGAGATTGATTTATTAAAATCGATTTTTCTTACAACATAAGTATTAATTATATTATATAAATGTGGAGGAAGAGTATATGTCATATGAAGTATTAGAAAAACAAATAAAATCCTTACCCGCTGCATATTACAATGAGCTTGTTGATTATTTAGAGTTTTTACTTATAAAAGCAAAAAAAAATCCTCCTTTGACTGAAGAAGAAGCTCTTCAAAAAATGAGTGATATTGGTGTTTCAACTGTTTGGGAGACTATAAAAAATGACACTTGGTGAGATTATCCTGGAAATGTTTTCATTTCAAAAAAGGCTTCAAAATTATCAAAAGATTCTGTTGCATTGATTCATCAGATGATTGTTGTTGATAAAAGTCGTTTATTTGAGAAATTATCAAAAGTTGATTCTTCTGTATTATCAGCAATTATGAATGCTGAAGATTATGTATTAAAGCAATAAAATTCAACGAACTTTCTCTTATGGCAAAAATATATAAAAACTTTGCAAAAGATATTCAAATGGATTTTAGACTGATAAAAGTTAAATAGATAGAAAGCTGGTATAAAAATCAATAGAAATTGATCAGGGAATACATTCCCCTTCTAATTCCTAAACAACTGTCCAATCTGCTGGTATTAAATAATATGTTTTTTTACTATCATTAGATTTTTTTATGGATGAATATACATTTAATCAAGGTTTACTTTTTAAACGATAGAATAATATGGTTCATCATAGAATTCGAATTTCTTATCATGAGTAATTAATAGCATGGAATCACCCTTAGCTTGGGCTAGGAGGCCCCGATCAAAAGGGTCGTTGTGTTCTGGTGTATCAGATTTTTTAATTAAAGTTTCCAGTGCAATTACATGCCTATCATCAAAAGGAAGTTTTATAAAACCTGCCTGCTCACAATAATGCATAAATTCAGTTCCTGAAAAGTTCATTTTTCCCAAAGAATGTTTAATTGAAATTTCCCACAAAGATAGGGTACTGTAATAAATTGTATTTTTTTCGGTAAAAAAACTTTTTGCTTTTATAGAAAGTTGAGGATCATCATTAAAAAGCCAGTAAAGAATATGTGTATCGGCTAAAATATTCATTTATATATCCTCACTGTTCATAAAAAAGGACTCAATTTCAGAATCACCATCGTTAATATTAAGTGGATATTTCAATTTGCCTTTTGCAATTCCAAGTGCATCTAGGGGATTGTTTGATAGAATAGGCACTACTTTAGCTATTGGTTTATTTTTTTTGCAAATTATAATTTCACTTTCCTGTTTTGTTTCTAATAAAAGCAGAAGTTTAGAAAAATTTGTTTTTGCTTCTAATATATTAACACCAGTCATATAAACCTCCTATTTTACTTGGTCAACTTGACTAGTATTTAATATAAGATTGTGGGTAAGTCAAGCCTTTCCAACAAACCTTGCCATTCCCACGCAAAAGTATTAAAATAATACTACATTTTTTTATTATAATTGAATGCTAATTGAAAGCTGACTCTTGCGGGGCTTACTTGCAGGATGCTCGCCCGGGTGTTCGGGGAAATTGCAGTTTTTCAATAAGAAGGTATTTATGATTACTCTCAAATTCGGCGGCACTTCTATGGCCAACGCCCGCCGCATCTTGGCTTCTTCCGAAATCATTATTAATCGTGCAAAAGAAGATCGTATTAGTGTTGTTGTTAGTGCCTGTGCAGGTGTTTCTAACAATTTGCAGTCTGCTATTGATGCTACTACTAACGGAATTTCTGGCAGCAATTATGTAACAGATTTACGCAACACTCACAATGAAATTTGTCTTGAACTTCAGTCTAAACTTCCTGGTTTTGATGCTGAAAAGACAATGGCTAAACTTGAACCTAACTTTGTTGAATTGGAAAAACTTCTTGCCGGCTGTGTAAGCTTTGGCGAATGTCCTGATACTGTTCACTGCCGTATTATGGGTATGGGAGAACTTCTTTCGGCTCCAATTATGGAAGCTGTTCTTCTTGCTAAAAAGCAGAGCGTTATTTTCCTTGATTCACGCAAATTCGTATATACAAACACAAATCAGAAAGAGGGTGAAGCTGACTACGCACTTTGTAACGAAGCTTGTGCTCCTTTCCGTGATGGTGCTAGTCCTACTCAGACTCGCATTCTTTTGTTCCCAGGCTTTATTTGTACTTACAAAGCAAATCCTGAAGCAAAACCTGTAATGGGTCTTTTAGGCCGCAATGGTTCTGACTTCTCTGCAGCAATTATTGGTTCTTCTTTGCGTGCTAAACGTGTTGAATTCTGGACTGATGTTGACGGTGTTTACACTGCAGACCCTCGTGTTGTAAAAGATGCAATCCTTGTAGATGATATGACTTACGAAGAATCTATGGAACTTTCATTCTTTGGTTCTAAAGTTCTTCATCCAAAAACTATTGCTCCTCTTCAGGCTAAAGGCATTGAAGCTTGGAGTTTGAACTCTCACAATCCAAGTGCTCGCGGAACTCGTATTGGTAAAGGCCCATTTGAAAGCCGTGCTAAATCAAGCATTTGTGGTATTTCTTCTTTGAAACGTGTTGCTCTTATTTCTGTAGGTGGTTCTTTGATGCGTGGCCGTTCTGGTATGGCTTCAAAAATCTTCTCTGCAGTTTCTAGTGCTGGTGTTTCTATCCTTTTAATTACTCAGTCTTCTTCTGAATATACAATTTCTTTCTGTGTAAAAGATGATGAGGCTGCAAAAGTAAAAGATGCCTTGGCTGCAAAATTTGAACTTGAAATCCGTGAAAAATTAATTGATGAAGTTGAAGTTCGTCATGACTGCGCTATTGTTTCTGTAGTAGGAGACGGTATGATTGCTAACCGTGGTGTTGCATCAAAATTCTTCAATGCTCTTTCTTCTCAGGATATCAACATTCTTGCAATTGCTCAGGGCTCTAACGAACGCTGTATTTCTGCTGTTATTGATAACGAATATGCTGATACTGCAGTTAAGGCTGTTCATCAGTTCTTCTTCCACACTGCACAGACAATTGAAGTATTTGCTTTTGGTGCCGGAACAATTGGTGGAACAATGATTGACCAGATTCGTGACCAGAGAGAAAAGCTTCTTAAAGAAAATGTTGATATTAAAGTTCTTGCCATTACAACTATTGACGGTATGATTTTGAATGAAGAAGGAATTGACCTTTCTAACTGGCGTGACCAGATGAAAAAGCCAGACTTCCCATTCGGACCTCAGAACGTTGATGACATTATTAAGTTTGTAAAAGAAAAGAAGCCTTTAAATCCTGTTTTTGTTGACTGTACAGCATCTTACGATTTGCCAGAACGCTATTTGGATATTATTAATGCTGGTATGAGCATTGCAACTCCAAATAAACGTGCTAACTCAATGGATATTTATTTCTACCATGAATTGCGCCGTGCTGCTAACAAAATGAACCGCCGCTTCTTGTACGAAACAAACGTTGGTGCTGGTCTTCCAATTATTGATACTTTGCAGAATCTTTACAAATCTGGTGATAAGCTTGAAAGCTTTAACGGAATTATGTCTGGTTCTCTTTCTTATATCTTTGGTAAACTTGATGAAGGTGTTAAATTCAGTCAGGCCGTAAAAGAAGCTAAGGAACTTCGTTACACAGAACCAGATCCTCGTGATGATTTGGAAGGTAAAGATGTTGCTCGAAAAGCACTTATTATTGCCCGCGAATCTGGATACGACATTGAACTTACTGACATTGAAATGTTTAAGGTATTCCCAGACAGCTTTGATGCAAGTGGAACTGTAGATGAATTTATGGCAAAACTTCCTGAGGTTGATGAATACTTTGAAAAGAAAATGGCTGAACTCAAGAAAAAGAATATGGTTCTTCGTATGGGTGCTACAATTAAAGACGGCAAAGCCAGCGTTGGTATGATGGAAGTTCCTGTAACTGATCCATTGTATTCTGTTCGTGGTGGTGAAAACGCATTTGTATTCTACACAGAACGTTATCAGCCAATTCCATTGACAGTACGTGGTTATGGTGCAGGGGCAGGAGTAACAGCTGCCGGTGTATTCGGTGATATTTTAAGAACTGTTTCGTTCAACCCAGAAAGATAGATCTCTCGACTACGCTCGAGATGACATGTCATTCCGACCGTAGTGGAGGAATCTCCAAGGAGTTATTTATGGATAAATTTGTACTTTCTGTTTTAGTAGAAAATAAAGCTGGTGTATTGAGCCGTGTTTCTGGCTTGTTCAGCCGCCGTGGATATAACATTGATTCTTTAACTGTTTGTGCTACTCATGATCCAGATGTATCTCGTATGACAATTGTTGTTAAAGGCGATGAATACATTCTTGAACAGATTCAAAAACAGCTGGCAAAATTGCAGGAAGTTATTTCCATTAAAAAATGTGATTCCTCTGCAACTGTTCAGCGTGAAATGGCTCTTATTAAAGTAAAGGCTGAAGCTAACAATCGTGGTACAATTATTGAAACTTGTGATATTTACAAGGCTCGTATTGTTGATGTTAGTCTTGAATCTGTAATCATTGAAATTACTGGTAGTGAAGAAAAAATTGAATCTTTACTTCGTTTGCTTGAACCTTATGGAATTTTGGAATACGTAAGAACAGGTTTAACTACCCTTGATCGTGGTAGTGGAGTAATGAAATAATTATAACTTACACCAAACAAAATCTTTTATAGCTTTTGAATTTTCAGATAAATCTTCTGGTATACCAAGCCGGAAGATTTTTATTTTTTTAAAAGGAAGTTCTAAATCTGCTGATTTTGGACTACCTTTGTAAAGGTCGAGAAGGGGAAGTTCTGACTGAATTTCTGCAAGGTCGGTTTTTATTTTTACAATTGCAAATATTTTATCTGAAGTGTGTGAAAGTTTTTCCAGTTCGATGGAAGTAATTTTTTTAGAAAACGATTTCAAATCATCTTGGGATTCAGCATTAAACTGGTGGCAGGAAAATTCAATCCACAATGGCTGGTGTGCTGTATAAATGGAAGAGTTGCTGTTTAATTGTTGTATAAGCTGCTTCTGATATTTTACCAGTTTAAGTAATTCGGTTTCATGAGGAATTATAACCATCATGTTTGTAGTATAAACATTTTTATTTTTTTGGTATAGTTTAACTATGAAGTTGGAACAGATTTGGAAAAACAATAAAAAACTTATTTTAAGCATTATTCTTTTAGTTATAGTTCTTTTAATTGGAATTATTATTCTTGCAGCTGGTAAAAGTAAATCGGCTGTAAAACTGGAACGTTATTCTTCAACTCAAATGACAAGCCTTGTTGCTCTTGATAATGGAGCTCATAAAGGTGATGTAGAAAATGGATATGCTAATTTTAAGTTTACAGAAGAACAGAAAAATCTGATTGAAGAGCTTTATAACGAGCATGGAACTGTTGCTGTAACTGTAAGAATTAAGGTTGCTTCAACAAAGAAAAACCGTGTTGTTTTGAATGGCGAGACTTCATCACCTTTTATGTATGGCTTTTTGTCAAAGGAAGATTTTACTGCAAAAGGAAAACTTATACAGCAATATTTCCCAAATAATAAACGAATTCTTGTTCAGGCAGATTTAAGAACTGCTCCTGAAACTTTTGATGTTTCTTTTGCTATCCAAAAAAGCGATAAAATTAAAGAATATATTCCAGAAGGATTTTTTATTTATTCGCTTGCAAAAGTAAAAGTTGTTGCAGCTTGTATTGTTCCTGCAGAAATTGGTTTTGACCTTACAACTTCTATTCCTTATTATGGGTACGCCTGTAACGGTGGTGTGATTGACTTTGAAAAACGTGATTTTGACTTTACTGGAGGAACTTTAACATTCCCTGTTCAAAATAGTTTGCGTGGTACTATGCCAGAGTTTGCAATTGTTCTTTCTGACGAGGCCGAAAGTAAAACTACAAGTGAACGAGCTGTTAAAGTTGAAGTAAATGCTGGTGGCGAAAAAATCTACATAAATAATGTTTCTGCAGCTCACGAATTAATTATTCCGTCTGCGGCATTAAATACACCATTCTCACGTTTTACACTTTTAAGTAATCAGGAATGTGTTTCATCATTAATTTTACGTGGAACTCACATTGAAGGTGCCGAAGTTCTTAAGCCTGTTAGAACAGATCCTGGCTTAATTTTGAAATATAAACAGTCTGCATGGCGTACTGCCGACTACGAAATTTTTGAATGGGACCGTTACCCTGGAATTCTTTTCTTTGATACCCGTAATTACGATATTCAGGATAATTTTTTCCGCAGAATGGCTTATTTTGTAGAAAAAGAAGGATTTAAAGGCCGACTTTTGACAAATAGAGAGCTTGAAGGGCGCCACGGTTATAATGCCCACGATTATAGTGCAGAATCTATGGCAAGTTTTTTTAATAAGGCTGTAGATTTGGACTTCCCATTAAATAAGGAAGAAATGCTTTTGAAGAAGATTTTAATTCAGAATGGTCTTTTTGATGTAGATGGTGATTATGTTAAGGCAAACGAGGGTGGGTTGGTTTCCATTTCTCGTGAATGTCCTGATTGGAGCAGAATAAACTTACTTGCTCACGAAGGCTGGCATACTATCTTCTTTAGAGATGAAGAATTCAGAAATTTTGTTTCTGCGGTTTTCTATACAATGGACCCAGACAGTCTTGCATTCCTTATTGAATATTTTAAGAGCCAGCCAAGCCTTGGTTATGATGTAAATGATGATTATTTAATGCATAACGAGTTTATGGCTTATATTATGCAGCAGAAACTCCCTGAAGTTGCAAATTACTTTGTGCATCTTGCTAACCGTGGTTCTGTAATTGAGTATACTCCAAAACTTGCAGCATATATTAGAAGAACAGAAGGCAAAGGCTTTGAAGATGCTGCAATTGCATTAAACGATTTTGTATTTGATAAATACGGAATTGTCTGCGGAAATATTTCTATTGTTTCAAAATAATTATTTATTGTTGTAAAACGCTTTAATTGCTTCCAATGTTGATGGTGGACCGTGGCCCGGCATCAATATTGTATCTTCCAACTGTGAAAAAATTTTCTTTTCTATATTTGATTTAAGAATAAATTCTGAATAACTGGAATTTGTGCTTCCTAATTCGCCTGCAGAAATAACGTCGCCGGTAAACAAGATGTTTTCAATTCCATAAACAACAGAATCTGATGTATGGCCAGGAACAGTCATGTAGCGTACTACCATTTTTGCAATTGTAATTTTACCATCGCCAGAAATAACAGTTGTGTCATTTCCTGCAACTTCCCAGTCGGCAGCAAGAATCTTTGGATTATAAATTTTACGCAAAGTTTTTAATCCGTCTACATGAGAGCCGTGATTATGGGTAACAAGAACTGCTGCAAGTTTTAAATGATTGTCTTCAATCTGGGAAATCATTTTTTCTGTTATTTTACCTGGGTCAATAATAATTGCTTCGTTTGTAGCTTCATTTACTACAATATAACAGTTAGAAAAACCGCCTACATTAAGATGGAAGTAAACTTTCATAAAACACCTCCATCTACAATTGAATTACCGAATTCCAGTTTACCTTCAGAAATCTCGCTTCCAGAACGGTTGAATAATGCTTCGCGGGTATTAGACATTTTGAAAGAAACATTTTCTCTTTCTGTATTATAAAAAAGTGTTTTCTTTACATTACAGTTTCTAAAAGATGTATCTACCAGTTTTGCTTTAATAAAGCGGGAGTTCAAAAGGTCTGAATTGTCAAAAGATGACTGATAAGCCTGTACGCCGTTAAAATTATTCTGAATCATATCGCTGGAAGTAAACAGGGTATGAGAGAAGGTTGCACCAGAAAAAGATGTAAAAAGTGTATTTGAGTGAATAAAATTGCAGTCGTTGAAAAGTGCAAAATCGAAAATACACATTTTTAAAACAACATTTTCTGAATGAATATTAATAAATGTGCTGTGAGTAAAATTGCAGCCAAAAAATTTTTTATTTGAAAAGTCGATGTTCGAAAGAATTAATCCACAGGCATTTAGACCGACTATGATATCGTGATTTTTAATGTAGTTATAAATGTCTTCCTTTGCTTTACCTGGGTTTGGAATATGATCGAGACAATACCCCTGAACATCGGCAACGTTTCCCGATTCATCAAAAGAAGATAAGGCATTGTTGCGGCAATAAGGAACTAAACATTTATTCTGTGTGAACATAATATAATTATATATTAAATAATAAAAAAAAAGTAGGTTTATTTAACATATAATTAAACTTACATTTTCTAAGTATTCCGCTCTCGGCTAAAAGGTATCTCAAAAAAGGCTGTGCTCGCGGGCACCCGTGTTTAGGGCAGTACTGCGCGCAGAATTTTTTGAGACACCTTTTAACCTACGCTGCAT
>JAZLKI010000039.1:0-14738 GCA_045597485.1 Treponema sp. | reverse complement strand
GTGCTGGATCTGGCTTAGGGCCTCCTCCATTACAACCAGTATTTGCTCCACCATTAATCTTAAGTAAATCTTCGCCTGTTATTTCTTCCGCATAATCTGAGAAATCATAAATTCCGTAATCTTTTTTCTTTTTCATTTAATACCATTTAATTATAATATAAAATCAAAAAAAATGCTTGATTTGCACTACTATAAAAGTTACAAATACGTGCAACAAAAACATTTATAACACAACAATAAATATTCAAGCTAATGCAGGAGATAGAGTCTATTATAAAACAGTTTCTCTTGATGTTCTTATTGCTCCAGGAAATTCTATCTATATTCCAGTTGAAATTGAAAAATATACTAAGCAATTAAATGCTGAAATCAAAAATAATGATAGTGATTGGGACAAAAATTCAATAAAAATTATTAGTGTATCGTGGCGGTAAGAGTATAAATACAATTAATAACATCGTCTTTCTTTTTTCCTTGCCGACAGACTAAATAATATAGTAAATTTTAAGTAAATCTTGTATAATATTTCGGATTGAATAATAAGTATAAGGAATATAATAATGTTTATTGATAAAGTACTTACCGCAATTTTCGGTACACAAAACGATCGTGATGTAAAAGCATTACTTCCTATTCTTCAGGCTGTAAACGCTAAAGAAGAATGGGCTAAATCATTAAAACCAGAAGAATTTCCAGAACAAACAAAAAGATTTAAAGAAGAACTTGCCAACGGTAAAACTCTTGATGATATTCTGCCAGAAGCATTTGCTCTTTGCCGCGAAGCTGCATTCAGAGTTCGTGGTGAACGTGCCTATGATGTTCAGATTATGGGTTCTATAAACTTACACCAGGGCCGCATTACAGAAATGAAAACTGGTGAAGGTAAAACTCTTGTTGCTGTTGCACCTTCATATTTAAACTCTCTTACAGGAAAAGGTGTTCACGTTGTAACAGTAAACGATTACCTTGCGGAACGCGATGCTGATACAATGCGTCCTGTATTTTCTTACCTTGGATGTACAGTAGGTTCTATTCTTTCTTCAATGGATAACGACCAGCGTAAAGCTTCATATGCCTGCGATATTACTTATGGTACAAACAATGAATTTGGTTTCGACTATCTTCGCGATAACATGAAAATTGATTTGAAAGATAAAGTTCAGCGCGGTTTCAACTACTGTATCGTAGATGAAATTGACTCTATCTTAATCGATGAATCAAGAACTCCACTTATTATTTCTGGAGCCGGTGAAGATGATACATACAAATATCATGAAGTTGATAAATATGTAGGTGAACTTAAAGAAGTTGCAAAGGATCCTAAAACAGATACATACCCAGATGAAACTTTCATGACTCCAGAAGAACGTGCAGCGATTGAAGGTGACTACACTGTTGATGAAAAATCAAAACGCATTTCATTTACAGACAAAGGTATGCTCCACATTGATGCAATTCTTCATCAGCACAACCTTATTAAAGGTTCTTTGGAAGATGAAGAAAACTTTGAATATACCCACTACTTTACTCAGGCTTTAAGAGCTCATATTCTTTTCCACAACGATGTAGATTATCTTGTTCGTGACGGTAAAGTTGAAATTATTGATGAATTTACAGGTCGTGTGCTTGAAGGCCGCCGTTATTCAGACGGACTTCATCAGGCCATTGAAGCAAAGGAACATATCCGTATTGCTCAGCGTAACCGTACAATGGCTACAGTTACATTCCAGAACTTCTTCCGTATGTACGACAAACTTTCCGGAATGACTGGTACAGCCGCTACAGAAGCTGTCGAATTCAACAAGATTTACAACCTTGAAGTTGTAGCTATTCCAACAAATCTTCCTGTTGCCCGTGTAGATGAAAACGATGAAGTTTACCTGAATGAAGCAGACAAATGGGAAGCTATAGCAAACGAAATTAAAGCTGCCCACGATAAAGGTCAGCCAGTTTTGGTTGGTACAGTTTCAGTTGAAAAATCTGAACATCTTTCTGCACTCCTTACTCGTAAAGGAATCCGACATGAAGTTTTGAATGCTAAAAATCATGCCCGTGAAGCTTTGATTATTGCCGAAGCTGGTAGTAAAGGTGCCGTTACAATTGCTACAAACATGGCTGGTCGTGGTACAGATATTAAGCTTGGTGGTTCTCCAGAATTCCGTGCCCGAAAACGTGCAGGTACAAATGCTACAGAAGAACAGTTTAAAGAAGCTTTGGCTATAGAAAAAGAAAACTGGAAAAAAGATTTCGAAGAAGTTAAAGCTCTTGGCGGTTTGTACGTAATTGGTACAGAACGTCACGAATCTCGTCGTATTGATAATCAGTTACGCGGTCGTTCAGGACGTCAGGGTGACCCAGGACGCTCAAAATTCTATATTTCCATGGATGACGATTTAATGCGTCTTTTCGGTGGAGAAAGAATGAAAGTTATGATGAGTAGAATCGGTATGCAGCCAGGTGAACCTATTGATCACCCTTGGTTGAACAAAGGTATTGAAAAAGCTCAACAGAAAGTTGAAGACCGTAACTTTGAAATTCGTAAACATTTGCTTGATTACGATGATGTTTTGAATGAACAGAGAACTGTAATTTACCAGAACCGCGACACTATTCTTGGCGATGATAATCTTTCTAAACGCGTTATGGACAATGCAACTGATACAGTTGAAGAAATGTTCGAAATCTATGAAGATGAAGCTAAACACAATAAGAATTCAACACAGCCACTTGCAGATTTGAATGAAAAGATTCGCCAGACTTTTGCAATTCAGTTGCCAGCAGATAACATTACAAAAGATGCATTGCTTGCTGCTTTGCAGAACGATATTACTGAAAAAGAAACCCTTGCTGGTAAAGAAAACTTCAATATGTTCATTCGTTACCAATATGTACAGATTATCGATAAAAAATGGCTTGACCAGCTTGAAACATTGGAAGGTTTACGTGAAGCCGTAGCATTGCGCTCTTATGGTTCTAAGAATCCTCTTACAGAATATAAGATTGATGGTTTCAATATTTTCTACGAAATGCTTGATACAATCAGAAATACTGTAATGTCTCGTGTATTCAAAGTAAGAGTTCAGCTTTCTCCAGAAGCTGCTGAACAGCGCAGAAGAATGCTTGAAGCGCAGAGCCAGTCTATGAATGCCCAGCACAACGAAGCACAGTCACTTGGTTCACAGATTGCTCAGAACGAAGCACAGAGAAGTGCTCAGTCATCTTTCAATGGAGACCAGGCAAGACGCCAGGCTGTTAACAGCGCTATGAATCAGAGATCACAGGGTGAATCTATTACAGTCCGCAGAACAATGGAAAAAGTTGGAAGAAATGACCCTTGTCCTTGTGGAAGCGGTAAAAAATACAAACAGTGCTGTGGTAGATAACACTACTAGCAATCTAATATAAATAAAAAAAGAAGTCCTTTATGAATAAACCATAAAGGACTTCTTTTTTTATATCTAAATAACTACCTTAATTTTTATTAAACTCTACCAACACGATTTAAAGGCCAGAATCTGAATACAGGCTTACCTACTATATATTTTTTATTAATATATTGAGGCTGCATCATAGAAACATAATTTACTGAATAAGGATCATCTTTTGTCAATTGAGTAACAAATTCTTCGTTAGAATGACGCAAATCTAATGAATTAAAACGATTGTCTCCCATCATAAAATAACAGTTAGCTGGTAAATATTTTGGATTCCCTTCACTATCATTTGCAGGGAAAACCGGCATATTTCTTTCATCAAGTAATACCTGAATATACCAGGTCAAAATTTCAGAGTTTTCGTAATAAGAATATAATTCTTCATCATTTGGCCAGTTTTGAGCACTTACAGAAGAATTATACAACTCTCCTATTCTAACAATCATTTTACCAAATGTAATTTTTGCCATTACATTCAATTTAAAATTCGCTTCAGCATACATATCACGGGAATTATCTTTTGCAGGAATCCAGGAGGTCATAAAAGTATTAAACCAATCTTTACCACCTTCCTGACCCAAAAGTTTAATTGCAATACTCTGAACATTATTAAATAAACTATATTCAAGCATAGAAGGATTTGTAAACTTTCCGTTTTTGGCATCTTCAAAAGAAAGATTATTAAATCTTCGTACCAGTTCATCTGCCTGATATGCTGCAATGTTCAAATCATAATTCCTACGTTCTTCTTCAAAATCAAGCATTTGCTCATACTGAGCCCCTGTAAATGGGAAAGTTCGAACCTTTGCTTTATCTTTAGGAGCAATAGCATTTAAGTTCCATGTCGCAAATTTATTATCTAACTGAACAGGTTCGAAAATATCTGAATCCTTCGTTCTTCTATACAAAGTTCCATCCTGCATTACAAGCTGTTCGCCTGGCAAACCTGTAATTCGTTTTACAAGAGGATCAGCTTTTAACTCACCATTTTCATCTTTATTAAGATTTACAGTCATTACAGTAAGCATATTAACAAGCTGAGAATAAACAGACTGAACTTCTGCCTTACGATCAAGGCTGTAATGTGGATTACGAAGAACGATAGTATCACCACGTTTATACTTTCTTATATTTGGGAAACCAACATCTGTTAGTGGGAACTTAGGTCCACAATCAAACTTTGTAACTAATACTCTGTCTTTAATAAGGAAAGTTGGAACCATAGATTCTGATGGAATTTCGTACAACTGAACAAAGAAAATTTGGAAAATAAAGAATGTAAAAACTGCCCAAAAAAGAGCATCAATCCAATCTATAAATTCAAAAGCAACTTTTCCCATTCCAATAAATTTTTTAGGTTTTGGAGGAATTGCCCATCCTTTTACAATTTCGGCATTGCGTTTAGGATACAAAACTCTTGAAGTCAAAAATGATAAAACTAATATAACAATCCACAAAAGAACAGATATTAAATCGCACCAGAATGGAGTTCCTGATTTACCTGCACGTCTTAAAACGAAACATACAAACAACAAATAAGGTAAATATTCAGTTAATTTAATAACCTTATAAAAATGTGTACCATCTGTTTTTCTAATCATTACAAAATAAGAAAGCCAGATTGTAATTGCTGTATAAATTAACGCTAAAGGAAAAGCAACAGTCGAAATATCAAAACGAACTGGTATTAAAAGAAGTGTAAAAAGTGAAGCTGCAATAAGATTTATAATAGTTTGAATTTTAAAATTCTGAAATTGTTTTGTTGTATTCATATATTAAATATACTGAAAATCCAAATATGTGAAAAGCAAAAAAAGATTTATCACTTCCCCTGAATTCGAATAATTTCCTTTTTAATAGATGTAATTTCCATTGGTGTAGTATATATTTCTCCCTTCAAAAATTGGAAAGGCGCATCGGTTTCGGCTAAAACTCTTTCAGAAGGAAGATTTTTTACACAGTCCAGTACTTTTTTATTGTTATTAAAAATCTGTTTTCCAAAACTAAAATAGCCATTTATTCCTTTATTTAACAAAGATTTTCCTTCAATAGAAGTCCCCATAAAAGAATGAAAAAGAATTTCAGGTAGTTTTGAAAGTTCCTTTGAATATTCAAAAAGTTTTTCATTGGCTTTTCTGCAATGAATTATCATAGGCAAATTGTATTTTTTAGCAAACTCCAGCTGAATATTAAACGCTTCTTCCTGAATAGAAGAAAAATTTTTATATTCAGCAGTAAAATAATCAAAACCAGCTTCTCCAATAGCAGAAATTTTATTACCTGTTATTAGAGATTCAAGAAAATCTGCAGAAGATTTAATATCTACCCTTCCACATTGCTGAGGATGAATACCATATGAATGAATTATATTTTCCTTGGCATTTTGCTGAATTTCCCACTCTTCTGGGGAATGGGCACACGAAATTCCGCTCCAATCTTCTGGAAATGAACAAATTCCAAGTTTTTTGCACTCAAAATAGTGAAAATGAGCATCAAAATTCATTTTTTTTGCATTTTTTTCTAACATTATTTTTATTATAACCGATTATAAGAGTAATGTGGCAGTTTTAAGTGTCACTAAAAATATCATTTTTCGTATTATGGGAGTAAAAAAGAAAATGAAAACATACACACTTAAAAGTATTGGAAAAAAATCAGACTACATGACAATCCTTCGTGAAATGGAAGATGGCTTCGTTGTAAAAATTGTTCGTGATATGGACGGCTACGAAGATGTAAAAACAGACTATATTTCAAAAGAACTTTTTGAAAGCTGCATTCGTACTGGATATTTGACAGAAATTGCTCAGCCAGTAAAAGTTGCAGTTAATGCTTAAGATATGTGAATAACGAAGAGTGAATAGTGAAAAGCATTTTGATAGTTCATTATTCACTCTTATTTTTATTCAAATAATTCTTTTATAATTTTAGCAGCCTTTTCAATTCTTTCTTCTTTGGTACCAGGTTCGAGCCAATTTATATTCACGCCTTTCTTTTCCATCATTCTAAACCAGGTTTCCTGACGCTTTGCAAATTGTCTAATAGCAATAAAAAGTTTTTCTATCATAGCATCTTTTGATTCATATTTTCCCTGAAGATATTCAGAACAGAATCTATATTCAAGACCAAGTTTTTCCAATCGTTCCCAAGAAATTCCACTATCATGAATAGATTGAACTTCTTCCAGCATCCCCTCTTCAATTCTTTCATATAAACGTTTAGAAATATTTTCCCACATTTCAGGTCTTGGAAGAGTTGTTCCTATAATTAAAGGATTTATCTCAGGTCTGTCAATTTCTGTAGTATCAAAGCCGGCTTTTTTAGCTTCAATAATTTCCAGAGCTTTAATAACTCTATCCTTTTCTTCCAAATCTGCCATTACATGTAAATCTGGCTGTTCTTTTAAAAGACGGGCTGCAAGTTCTTCAAGTGGAGTTGCTTCCAATTGAGCATGAAGTTCAGGATTTTCAGGAAGATTTACCAGCTGGTAATTACGTACAATGGCATCAAGATACATTCCAGTTCCACCAACTACAACTGGCAACTTTCCTCTTGCCTGAATATCTTTAAAAGCCTTATAAAAGTCCTGCTGATAATTGTAAACTGTGTATTCTGCCGGCAAATCAATAATATCAATAAGATGATATGGAACAGGAACTCCATCTACAACGTAATCCTTCAAATCTTTACCAGAACCTATATCAAGATGACGATATGTCTGGCGAGAATCTGCAGAAAGAATTTCCCCATTAAAAGCATGAGCTACAGCAACCCCAATTGCAGTTTTACCAACAGCTGTAGGGCCTAAAACAATTACACAGTTATATTTTCCCATGTTTACATTACCCGGCAAATTACACACTTCAAATATTCAGATTTTGGATAACCAAGTAATACAGGATGATCTGGGCCCGCTCCACGTTTTTCTAGAATCTGAACCTGTTTGTGACTGTCCATAGCAGCATGCATAATCATATCGCAGAACATATGTGTTTCCATATAATAAGAACAAGAGCAGGTAATTAAAATGCCACCCTCGTTTAATAAACGCATAGCACGAAGATTTATTTCCTTGTATCCGCCATAAGCTTTTTCAATCATTTTTGCAGATTTAGTAAAGGCTGGAGGATCAAGAATAATTACATCAAACTTTTCGCCGTCAGCTTCGTATTTTTTCAAGAGATCAAAAACATCAGCACAAACACCTTTCATCTGTTTTTCAACATGATTAAGTCTAATGTTATTGTTTACCATATCAACAGCTTCAGGAGAAATATCAACAGAAATAACATCACGAGCCCCTGCCTTTACCGCATTAAGCCCAAATGCACCTGTATGAGTAAATGTATCAAGCACTCGCTTACCTTTACAGAATTGAGCAGCACTGGCACGATTAAACTTCTGATCTAGGAAGTAACCTGTTTTCTGCCCATTACAAATATCTACACCAAGACGGATACCATTTTCAATAATTGTAATTTGAGTTTCAAATTCTTCTCCAATCCAGCCTGCAACCTGAGGTAAACCTTCTTTATCGCGAACAGAAGCATCACTGCGTTCATAAATACCATCTGGTTCACAAACTTTATTTAATGCAGCAAGAATTTCATCACGGAAAACTTCACATGATAAAGAAAGAAACTGTACAACAATAAAAACTCTATTTTCTTCATCACAGAAACGTTCACAAATCAATCCAGGAATAAAATCAGCTTCACCAAAAATCAAACGGTAAGAATCTAAGTCGCTGTAGTACATTCGACGCATATTATAGGCATTAGCAACTTTCTTTTCCCAATAGCCGGCAATATCTTCAAAAATTTGATCGGCATGATCATAACCAATAAGACGAATTGTAATTTTAGATTTACGGTTTATAATACCAGTTCCTAAGAATCCGCCTGCTTTAGTATAAACTTCAACTGCAGAACCATCTGGAACAGTACAGTCTGGAAGATTTTCATTTTTCCATTCCGATTTTTCATTTGGACGATGTTTAATATGGGAGATTTCGTTATCAAAAACCCAAGGGTATCCCTGCTGAACTTCTTTTTCTTCTTTATTCTTTAAAAAAACTCTAGGAAAATTATTTGTACTCATATAGTGCATTATATCAAAAAGTAATTTATAATTAAACTATGTTATTTATTTTTGATATGGGTGGAGTTGTAACAAACACCTTTAATATGAACCAGATTTACGAGAAATTAAACCTCTCTAAAGAAGATTTTTTTAATATATGCCAACAAAAGAAGAACATCTGGCATGAATTTGAAACTGGCAAAATAAATACAAATCAGTTTTGGGATTTTTTTAATAAACGTGTTGGTCTATTACAACGTTCTATTATAGATGGATTTTTTAACGAAATAGAAGATTTGAAATTCAGTTCGGAAGATAAGATTCAACAGATTAAACAGTATGATTATGATTTATTTCGATTATACTTCCATCCAGAAACAAATGAAAAAACAGTTGAACTTATCAATATTTTGAAAAAGAAAAATAGAGTTGTGTGCGGTACAAACACAATTCAAAGTCACTGGGAAAATCATATGGAACGTGGTGACTATGCTCACTTCCACCAGACATATGCGTCAAACAAAATTGGTTTTGCAAAACCAGATAAACATTTCTTTGAAATTATTCTCGAGGCAGAAGGTGTTACACCAGATCAAGCCTTCTTTACAGACGATAAAATAGAAAACTGTAAAGCAGCAGCGGCTGTTGGAATCAACACAGTTCATTTTACAACAGCCGAAGATTTATTCAAAAAATGGGAAATCTATAAATAAAGGGACTTTTCTTCTGTTTGCTCAGATAAACGTCTGGCCTGTATAATTTCATATCTAATATCAGTCAAAGCTTTTAAAGCTCTTGAATCTAAAGTTTCCTCATATAAATCTTCCATCATAGATTCAGCTTTAGAAAGATTCCCCAGCACCTGCTGCAATAAAGCCGCATTATAACCAGCCTCAAAAAGATTTGTACGGTCATAAATCTTAAGATAAAGTCTATAACTTTCTTCAATATTGCGTTCTTTTGCCAGCTGAGCAGCATATTTCATTTCAGGATCTTTTGTTTTATCTTCAAGCAATTTAATTGATTTTGAAACAACATATGGTTGAAGATCTTTCAACAATTTTTTTACCAGAGAATATAAATCATCTTCTAACAATGAATAAGCTGATGGTAAATCTCTACTCTTTAAAGCTTTTCCAGATTGTTTGCTTAATCTTATTTTATCATTAGCCAAAATCCTGTTATTAGAACTGTCAATAATCTGGTATTTGAAGTCAAAATATACATGGCGATAGTTATAATCTACTAATTTATATTCATTTTTTTTGTTCGTATCTTTATTACCGTTTTCAACAAGAACCTTTTCAGTTTTTACATAATCTTCAATTCTAAAATAAGTTACTTCACCAGTAAAATATACATCTGCAGGATTTATATGACCTTTAGCTACTGCCTGTTGAACAGCTGAAGCACTGATTACCTCTATATAAGGAGAAGCTAAAAGTCCTTTTTCAAGATATGTTTGAATATATTCAATCGCACGAGTTTCATCATATGGCGCAGAATTAAAATTTGTAAAGAAAGTGCTTAATACAAAATCAAGAACAGAAGAGTCTGTTTTCATATTGTAATATTCATATGGTTTAATAGGTAAAACAGAAATAGTTTTAGCACCATTCAAGTCAAGTTCAGCAGGACGAGTTACATAAAAATTTACTCTAGTAGCACAAGATGTAAATAGTAATGCACAGCAAATAAATAAAAGATGAACTTTTTTCATAAACACTCCATTTCAACTATAAATAGTATAAATAATGAAAAACATAAAGACAAGTTATTGCTACAATTTTGTATAAGAAATATAATCTTTCTCAATTTTAGAAAAGAGGTTTATATGTCTTCTACTCTACCAAACACAGAGATTATTCTTCATATTTTACTCTCTGTAGGTATTATTGTTATTGTAGCAAAGTATTTTGGTGTACTTGCAAAAAAACTTGGTATTCCTCAGGTTGCAGGAATGATTGTAGCTGGTCTCCTTTTGAGATTTATTCCATGGTTCAACAATTTTGGAAAAAACGATCCTAATATTGTATATAATGAAGCAAATCAATTCATTACATATATGTCAGAGATTGGTGTAATTCTTATTATGTTCTCTGCAGGCCTTAGCACAAACCTAAAATCACTTGTTAAGTCGGGAGTAAAAGCTACATTAGTTGCATGCTGTGGTGTTTTTGTTCCATTAATTATGGGTACAATTATGTCATTCTGTTTTTTTGGATTTGATGGATGGGGAACACAAAACTTTTTCCGATGTATGTTTATTGGAACTATTCTTACAGCAACTTCTGTAAGTATTTCGGTTGCTGTTCTTAAGGAATTTGGAAAAATTAAAACAGACATTGGCCAGACAATTATTAGCGCTGCAATTATAGATGATGTAATTGGTATTATTGTTCTTACAATTGTACTTGGTGTTAGTAGTGGTAAAGGCGGATATCTTGGAATTATCTTAAAAACACTTTTATTCTTTGTTTGTGCAATTATTGGTGGTTTTATAATTTACCGCCTTTTCAGATGGTATGATAAACGCCATCCTCGTTCACGCCGTATTCCAATTTATGCTTTGGGAGTTGCCTTTATTTTTGCATTCTTTGCCGAAGAATTCTTTGGAATTGCAGACATTACAGGTGCATATATTGCAGGTATCGTTCTTTGCAGTTTAAGTGATGCTTCTTACATGGAATCAAAGATTGATATCAATGGTTATATGTTGTTCAGCCCTATTTTCTTTGCCAGCATCGGATTAAAAACAGACCTTTCAGGATTAAACATGAATCTGTTATGGTTTGCAATTGCTTTTGTTATAGTGGGTTGTGTCTCAAAAATAATAGGCTGTAGCGGAGTTTCAAAACTTTTGGGCTTTAGTTGGAAAGAATCTTATCAAATTGGACTTGGAATGATGGTTCGTGGAGAAGTTGCGTTGATTGTTGCAACAAAGGGTCTTTCTGTTGGACTTATCGATTCTAAATATTTTACTTCGGTAATCCTTTTAATAATCGTATCTTCAATGCTTGTACCAATTCTTCTTAAAAAAGCATTTACTGATAAAACAGAAATAAAAACTAACTAACTAAAAAAAAGCCTGTAGTTGTACGCTACAGGCTTTTTTTTTACAGTATTTTTACCAAATCAGCTATTGAACTAATTTCTCCATAATACTTATCATCATCAGGTTTACCAAATCCGTATGCAGCCCATATAAATGGGACCCCTGCTTTTTTACAGGCCTCATAGTCACCATTTGTATCACCAACATATACAGGATTTTTAAGATTGTTGCGTTTAACTAAAAGTTGAATATTTTCCCACTTTTCTTTACCAGTATCACCAAAGCATTCAAAATCTTTTATGAAGGCTTTAATTCCCGTCTTTTCAACAACAATCTCAATATAACCAGACTGACAGTTACTAACAATAAACAAAGGATATTTCTCTGAAAGTTTTTCAACACCTTCAACCAAACCTTCATATGTTAAATCTTTTGTATTATTTTCTAAGGCAATTTGTTCCTGCTCACAGCATAAATCCATAAGCTTACTTTTATCATCTTTTGACAACATTGGAAACAAATTATCAGCTATAACATCCATTGTTTTTCCAAATTGACCTTTTAGAATATCAGCACTGACATGTGGAACATTTGGAAAATTTTTATCAATTGCAAAATTCCAGGCTTCGGCTACAACAGGAGTCGTATTCCAAATAGTTCCATCTACATCAAAAATAATACCATCAAAAGTCATAAGAAATCCTGTAAGTTAATTCATCTTAGAAATAATTTCATCACACCATTTATCAAAATCAGGATCTTCCTTTTGACATTCTGGGTGATTAAGAACGTATTCTACAGTATTTCTAATACCTTCATCAACACGTACAGTAGCAACAAAATCAGGTACAAGTGATTTAAGCTTTGAACAATCAAATACAACCGAATTTGCCTTATCTCCAATCAAACTTCCAGTAAAATCATAATTACTATGTTTAGCAAGATATGTTGAAGATACATAGAATGGGTTTAATTTCTGTCCAACAGCTTTAGCAATACATTCATAAATCTGATTCCATGTGACACTTTCATCAGACATAATTTGAACTGCTTCACCAATGGCATGAATATTGCCCATCAAACCAACAAAACCTTTTGCAAAATCAGAATTATGAGTTAATGTCCATAAAGTTGTACCATCTCCGTGAATGATTACAGGTTTACCCTCTTTAATTCGTTTTACTACCTGGTAGCTGCCATTATCCCCATGAACACCAAGAGGAACAGAACGTTCATCATAGGTATGGCTTGGTCGAATAATAGTAACAGGAAAGTTTTCTTCACGATAAAGTTTCATTAAATAATCTTCACAGGCAATCTTATTTCTAGAATATTCCCAATAAGGATTTGCTAATGGAGTTTTTTCACTGATAATATAATTTCCAACAGGCTTTTGATACGCAGAAGCAGAACTTATATACATAAACTGATCAACTTTATCTTTTAAAAGTCTGTAATCTCTTTCAAGCTGAGATGGAACAAAACCTATAAAATCACAGGCAACATCAAAATGCATATCTGCAATTTTTTCTGCAACAGCTTTTTCATCATTAATATCAACAGTAATAAAATGAGCTTTTTCCAAACCAGGAACTTGATTTCGATTTCCACGATTAATTAAATACAATTCCCATCCCTTCTGTAAAAGAAGTTTAGAAATTGCCATTGAAATAGTTCCAGTACCACCGATAAATAAAGCTTTCATTTGTACCTCCGGAAATTACAGTGCTAATTTGTAGATTTCTGCAATATCTTCGCTAGAAAGATTTACAAAACCACCAGTACGGCCACCTTCTGGAAGACCAAAATTCTTAACAAGCTGAGGAATATCTTCTGCTTTACCGCCTACTTCACTCATTTTTGAAGGCATACCAATTGAATTAAGGAATGTACGGAAAGCTGCAATTCCTTCACGAGCAGTTTTTTCTGGGTTAGCAAAGTCCATTTTGCATCCCCATACACGAACTGCAAACTGAGCAAAACGCATAACATCATGCTTCATAACAAAAGTCATCCATGCTGGCATAATAACTGCAAGCCCTGCACCATGTGCGCAATCATACATACCAGAAAGTTCATGTTCAATTCCATGACTGTTCCAATCCTGAGCACGTCCAACTCCAACAATATTATTATGAGCAACCATCCCTGCCCACATAATGTTAGCACGAGCCTGATAGTTGTTAGGATCAGCAATTACTTTAGGAGTTTCATTGATCATAGCAAGAAGAACAGCTTCACAAAGACGGTCTGTAGTTTCAACATCTGTAGTATTTGTAAAATATCGTTCGCAAACGTGAGCCATAATATCAGTAGCACCACATGCTGTCTGATATGCAGGTAAAGTTTGAGTTAAAGCAGGATTTAAAATTGAAAAACGAGGACGTAAAATATCATTTCCATAACCGCGTTTTACCATTCCTTCTGATTTAGTAATAACAGTATCAGGAGAACCTTCAGAACCAGCAGCTGCAATTGTTAATACAGTTCCTACAGGAATAGCTGATTTTGGCTGAGCCTTTCCACAATAGAAATCCCAGAAATCACCGTCATAGCAGCATCCCATAGCAATAGCTTTTGAACTATCGATTGTAGAACCACCACCTACAGCAAGAATAAAATCTACACCTTCTTTTTTACAAAGATCAATTCCTTCATAAACTTTAGTATCAAGAGGATTAGGATGAACTCCACCTAATTCAACATACTTAATATTTTCAGAATCCAAAGATTTCTTTACACGGTCTAAAAGTCCTGATTTTACTACAGACCCACCACCAAAATGAAGAAGAACTTTACTTCCACCAAATTCTTTTACAAGCTTACCTGCCTGATTTTCTGTATCTTTTCCAAAAACAAATTTTGTACAACCATAAAATGTAAAATTTTCCATATTATTACTCCTATAAAAATATCAATAATATAATAATTCAGATTTAGAAAAATTATAAATATGAAACTATTTAGAAATAGAATAAATCTATTAAAAAAAAAGACACCTGGTGAAAACAGGTGTCTTAAAAACTTTGGGCAGTGAGAGGATCGAACTCCCGACATTCTGGGTGTAAACCAGACACTCGTACCAGCTGAGCTAACTACCCGATAAAAAAGCCAGCAGCTACCTACTTTCCCGCTAAAGAGCAGTATCATCGGCGTAAGAGAGCTTG
>JAZLKI010000038.1:0-91237 GCA_045597485.1 Treponema sp. | reverse complement strand
AATGCAGGAAAAAAATCTTTTTGCAGAGAACTCTTTTAAACTTTCTACAAGTTCATTTATAGCTCATTCAAGGGCTTCCTTAAAAATTCAGGAAGGCTGCAATAATAATTGCTCATACTGTGCAATTCATATGGCAAGAGGCAATAGTGTCTCACTGGATGCTTCTACAGCTATACAAAGAGTACAGGAACTTGAAAACGCTGGACAGTCTGAAGTTGTAATTACTACAGTGAATATTGGACACTACAGAAGTGAATATAAAGGTAAAATTATAAAATTTGCTGAATTGTTGAAACTGATGTTGGAAAATACAACATCTATCAACTTCAGGATTTCCAGTTTGTATCCGGAAATAGTTGATGATGAATTCTGTGAAATAATTAAAAATGAAAGAGTGTGTCCTCATTTTCATATTTCTGTACAAAGTGGAAGTGATTCAATCTTGAGAGCTATGAACAGAACCTATGAAGCTGCAACCGTAATAAATGCCTGTGATAAACTGCGTGCTGCAAAGAATAATCCGTTTATTGCTTGTGATATTATAACAGGTTTTCCTGGAGAAACTGACAAAGATTTTGAGCTTACAATGGAATTATGCAATAGATGTGATTTTGCCTGGGTTCACGCTTTCCCATATTCAGAAAGACCAGGAACTCCAGCTGCATCAATGAAAAATAAAATACCTCAGTCAATATCTGGTGAAAGAGCTAAAAGACTTACTGATTGGGCCATAAACAATAAAATTAATTACGTTAACAGTTTTTCTGGTAAGGAGCTATGTGCTATCCTTGAAACTGTAAGGAATCCTCGAGGTGTGTTACAAAACAGTAGTAATTTTGTATATCATGCTGTTACAAATAATTTTATCCACTGTGAGATCGTTTCTGCATCCCAAATGCCTGTAAATAAAGCTGTAAAAATTAAGATAGAAAAGGCATTGCCTGAAAGGATTTGCAAGGGTGGGGAGATAGAAGCTAGTGCTATATTTTTGTAAAAAAAATAATTTTTTTTACAAAAATACGTTATATGTACTTGACGAAAAATATTGTTTGATGTATATTGATGACACGTTGCGGGCAGTAGCGCAGCTGGTAGCGCGTCTGGTTTGGGACCAGGATGTCGCAGGTTCAAATCCTGTCTGCCCGACTTAAAGGAATCTACAATTGTAGGTTCCTTTTTTATTTAACCCAGTTAACAGAACTTTGCAATTGCAACGCAAAATCCTGTCTACTAATACCTAGGCTAAACTATATCCATCTTTTCTACTTACAATATGAATATATTTGCCTTGACCCAACCAGGCTTTACAATTATTTACAGCAATGTTCAAAATGTTTTCTGTCGTTTGTGGCAAATGATACCCACCAGTAATATGAGGAGTTAGAAGTAAATTTGGCACAAAATATAAAGGATCTTTTTCTGGCAATGGTTCTGTTTCAGTAACATCAAGCCAAATACCAGAAAAATGTTCATATACTTCTTTATCTAATAAGACTTTAGTGTCAAGCGCTGTGCCACGCCCTACATTCATTAAATAAGCCCCTTTTTTACAATTCATTAAAATATCTTTATTAAATAAATGATAGCTGGATTTAGTTCCTGGTAAACTAAGGGCAATAACATCTGCTATAGAAACCTGCTCTTTTAATTTTTCAACACTGTAAACTTCATCTAGCTCTGCAGGACATAAATCTGCACGGTTACGAACTCCTACAACAGTTGCTCCAAAAGCTTTAATTCTCTTTGCAAATTCTAAACCAATGTTTCCAGTCCCAACAAGTAAGACTCTTTTTCCACTAGGAGACTCTACAGTTCCAAAATCACACCAAGCACCCTTTTTCTGCGCATCAAGATACTGGGGAACTTTCTTCATCATTGTAAGCAGCATTCCAACCATGTATTCAGAAATAGCGTGACCATAAGCACCTGTAGCACAGGTTATCATTGTAGATTGTGGAACTGCTCCATCTGCCGCATAAGCATCTGCTCCAGATGAATTTAACTGAATCCATTCTATATTTTCTTTATCTTTTAGCATTCCCACAGGAACGTTTCCTATTAAAGCATTCACTTTTGAAAGCATTTCATCTGTTACATCAGAAGGATTACAAAAGGAAAACTCTAATTCCTTTGAAATATTTTTTAAGCAATTTTTTTGATTTTCATTAAAAGGAACAGCAACAAGAACTTTCTTCATAAAAATAATTCTCCATTATTTATTAATTTATTATTTCGGCTTCTACTTCAATATCGCCGCCCTTCATTATTCTTTCCGCTAATACAGATTTAATTTTAAGATTTACAGATTTATTAACTTCCAGCACTTTATTTGAAACAATTTCACAATGTATAAAGTTTTCTGTAACAGCATGGTAAATCAGTTTATTACCATTTATTGCTCCACCAGGTCTTTTTACAGTCTCTAAAATAGCAGGAATTGTTTTTTCAACAAAGCCATTTAAATAATTTATTTTGCTGCTAATTGCCCAATCTGTTAATCTTTTTGCTCTATCACCAGATTCTGATTGAGGAACTTTATTTTTCATACTGCAAGCTGGTGTTCCTGGTCTTTCTGAAAAAGGAAAAGCGTGAACCCAGGCAAAACTACAGGCCTCACATAATTCCATAGTTTTTGTAAAATCTTCCTTTGTTTCGCCTGGAAAACCTGTAATAATGTCACAAGCAAGGAAAGGATTGTTTTTTGCTTTTTTAAGCCTATTGCAAGCATCTATAACAGCCTGAGCTTTATACTGTCTATTCATTAAATCCAAAATTTTATTGCTCCCACTTTGAACAGAAATATGAAAGTGAGGACGAACACGTGAATCTACAATTACAGAACAAAATTCATCATCTACAATCTGAGGATACAGGCTTGAAATTCTAAAACAGATTTTAGAAGTGTTTTCAAGCAAAACTTTAAGCAATTGAGAGAAATTACAAAATCCATCTTTATATGCACCTTTATATTGAGCAATATTTACAGTTGTAATAACTACTTCATCCTGACCACTTTTTTCCAATTCTATAACACGATCAATTGCTGTTTGTACATCAATTGAAACACTATGCCCACGTGCAATATGAATTGCACAATAAGAGCAGTTATTATTACATCCGTCTTGAATTTTCAAACTAGATCGTGAATGAGCAAGAAAGGAACTTGTAGAAAACTTAAAAGAATCTTCCGGGAAACCTAATTTATTCTGTGGCTTTGCAAAAATATTTTTTTGAATTTCTTCTTTAAAAGCTGAAGGACTCCAGATATTATCACTTAAAAATAATTTAAGATTATATGGAATATCTGCTATTCGACTTTTTATCTGACCGCCAATAACAAATATTCGTTCATCAAGTTCTTCAAGTTCATCTTTTGCTACCTGAGCATAGCAGCCTGTAATAATAATAAGTGCCTTTTGAAATTTTTTAAGATGGAGACGAATCAATCTTCTTGCTTTCTGCTCTGCTTTTGTAGTAACTGTACAGGTATTTATAATTGAAATAAAAAGATTATTATTTTCTTCAGTAGTGGCAGTTACCCCTTCCATAGAAACTGAAAAATCGTTATCGATAAAAAAACGAGCCGCAGCTTCACTTTCAATTTGATTTAATCTACAGCCCAAAGTTTCTATTCGAATGTTACTTTGATTATTTAAGTTTTGCACTTACTCTTTCACGTCCTTTAGTAGCATCAATTGAAGAAGAATTTAATTTAAGAGCTTCATCGTAAGCTGCAATTGCTTCATAATAGTTTTCTGCCATTTCGCGAGCGTAACCTAAACGACACCACCATGTATCAAGACCAGGTTCCTTTTTTACAGCAGATGATAAAGCAATATCTGCATGCTGATAACGTGCCTGGCGAATAAAAATTTCTCCCATATACATATAGGCTGCACCTACACGAGAACCACTTTCAGGGGCATTTGCAACATATTTCTGGAACTGCTCCATAGCACCAGAATTTTTACCAAGATAATATTTTGCTTCACCAAGAATTTCGATCAAACGCAAATCATAAGGACTAATTGCAAGACCTTCATTTGCTCTAATTTCTGCTTCTGCATACTGTTTATTTTTTACAAGAGCCCAGCACATTACAACATAAGACTCAACTCTATTTGGATTTTCCTGAATCTCTTCTTCACATACCTGAACAGATTCTTTATATTTTCCATTATGATACAATACAAGAGCATCCTGTTTTGTTGTCTGGGAATAAACATTTGTAACAAATAAAAATCCAAAAAGGATTGAAATTAAAAACTTATTTTTCATCTTTTTTCACCATTGTACATTTTCCAGTAAATACGCAGCCTGGTTCTAAAACAACTTTTTCTGTTGTAATATCACCATCAACCGCACCAGAAGAAGTAACAAAAATTAATTTACTGCCAATAACATTGCCCTTTACTTTTCCACGAATTAAAACTCTTTGAGCTGTAATATCAGCATTTACAATTGCACCAGTATCAACAACAAGATCACTGGTAGAAGAAATACTTCCGTTTACCTTGCCACGAACCATAAAAGTTTTCTGCAACTTAATGGAACCTGTAAAAGCAATATCATCTTCTACAATTGTATCAAAAGCTTCATCTTCCAAGTCAAAAAAATCTGTATCTTTTACATCAAACATATATTTACAACCTTAAATAAGTTTATTTACCAATCCATTTACCATTTATATCAAAGTATAATCCATTCAAATCAAAAGGTGGATGTTTGCCATCTTTTTCAGACAACAAAGGACTTACCCCTTGGGCAATTGCATTCCAATCTATTCCTATTACAGGATCATTCCACATTAATCCGCCTTCGCCTTTTGGATCATAAAAATCTGTACATTTATAAGCAAAAATTGCTTCTTCTGAAAGAACGTAAAAACCATGTGCAAAACCTTCTGGAATATAAAACTGATTCTGTTTTTCGCTATCAAGAATTACACCAAAATATTTCCCAAAAGTTTCACTTCCTTTTCTTAAATCAACAGCAACATCGTAAACTTTTCCTTCCAAAGCACGAACAAGTTTTCCCTGTGGATGTTGTGTCTGAAAATGAAGACCGCGTAAAACACCTTTCGACGATTTACTCTGATTATCCTGAACAAACTTCATAGAAAGCCCGGCTTCATTAAAATCTTTTTCACTGTATGTTTCTAAAAAGTATCCGCGAGAATCACCAAAAATTTTAGGTTGAATCTGGTACAAACCTTTGATAGTTGTACCATCTGCTTTACATTCCTTAAACTCAAAAGCCATTTACATACTCTCTGCAATATACTTTAAATATTTTCCATAATCAGTTTTATAGCTGGCAGCCATTTCTAACATACTTTCTTTCGAAATCCAGCCATTACGATATGCAATTTCTTCGATACAAGAAACATACATTCCCTGTCTTTTCTGAATAGTTGCAATAAAGTTAGAAGCTTCAAGTAAACCATCATATGTACCAGTATCAAGCCAGGCCATACCACGTCCAAGAAGTTCAACTTTAAGTTCACCACGATTTAAATATTCATTATTAACAGATGTAATTTCAATTTCGCCACGTGCAGAAGGTTTTACATTTGTAGCAATATTTACAACTTCATTGGAATAAAAATATAAACCTGGAACTGCATAATTTGATTTTGGATTTGCAGGTTTTTCTTCAATACCAAGAACCTTACCAGTCTTATCAAATTCAACAACACCATAAGCTGTAGGATCGGCTACAAGATAACCGAAAATAACACTGCCATTTCCACTTTCAACAGTTTCTCTTGCTCGTTTTAGAGTTGAAGTAAAACTCTGACCATAAAAAATATTATCACCAAGAACAAGTGCTACTGAATCATTTCCTATGAATTCCTTACCAACAATAAAGGCATCTGCCAATCCTCTTGGTTTATCCTGTATAGCATATTCAAATTTCATTCCAAGCCAGGAACCATCACCAAAAAGTTCTTTAAAACAACTAATATCACGAGGTGTAGAAATAATTAAAATCTCACGAATTCCAGCAAGCATAAGACAACTCAATGGATAGTAAATCATTGGTTTGTCATATAAAGGCAAAATCTGTTTTGAAACAGCTTTTGTAATAGGATATAAGCGAGTTCCAGATCCACCAGCTAAAATAATTCCTTTCATATGTTCGCTCCTTATAGTCGCTCACTACCGAGTTTTCTTTAAAAAACTCAAACGTTTCGCTCCTATCTTCCTTGTTCCTTATAGTTCTTACTAATCCAGTTTTTATAATCACCAGAAAGAATATGATTTATCCATTCAGGATTATTCAAATACCACTTAACTGTTGCAAGTAATCCCTGTTCAAATGTCATCTTACGTTCCCAGCCCAGCTGAGTCTTGATTTTTGTACAGTCGATAGCATAACGCTTATCGTGACCTGGACGGTCTTTTACATATGTAATTGTTTTTTCTACATCATCAGCATTTTTTCCAGTTTCTGCAGCAGTAAGTTCAATTACTTTATGAAGTAACTTAATATTCTGCCATTCATTTTCGCCACCGATATTATATTTTTCGCCTGTAACACCATTTTTTACAATCAACCATACTGCACGGTTATGGTCTTCAACATAAATCCAGTCGCGGATATTATCACCTTTTCCATATACAGGAAGATTCTTACCGTCTCGAATATTTGCAATCATCAGTGGTAATAATTTTTCTGGGAATTGGTAAGGTCCATAATTGTTTGTACAGTTAGACAAGGTAATTGGTAAACCATATGTATGGAAATAAGCCATTACTACATGGTCAGAACTTGCTTTAGATGATGAATATGGAGAACGTGGATCATAAGGAGTGTCTTCGCGGAAGTACCCTGTTTCACCCAAGGAACCATATACTTCATCCGTAGAAATATGATGGAATAAAACATCATCACGAATTGTACCATCTTCCTTTTTCCAGTAATTTCGTGCAACATCAAGCAATGTAAATGTTCCCATTACATTTGTTTTCATAAAAGCTTCTGGCCCAAGAATAGAACGGTCTACATGGCTTTCTGCTGCAAAATGGATTACAGTATCTATATCATACTGCTTAAAAATTCTTTCTATATTTTCACGGTCGCAAATATCTACTTTTTCAAAGAAATAACGTTTTCCACCAAATGCTTTTTCAATATCTGCTAAACTTTCAAGGTTACCTGCATAAGTAAGGCAATCAACATTTACTACAGTTCCATTAAAATCTGCATCTCCAAACAAATCTGTTGTGGACATATTAAAGAGATAATGAATGAAATTTGAACCAATAAAACCGGCACCACCAGTAATAAGAATGTTACGTAATTTTCTCATTCTTATATTATAACAAGAAATGGCCGATTAGTCATTACTTTCATTTTATAGAAGAAATAGAAAAATCTTCTGGAAGATCTATTTGAAAAGTATGATTTTTACCATCCACTGGCAAGGTAAGTTTCTGCGAACATAGCAAGAATTTTTTTATTTTATAATATTTTTTTAACTGTTTATTAATTTTAAAGTTCCCATGCTGATCATCACCTGCAATTGGACAATTCTGTTTTGCAAGATGAATACGAATTTGATGCATACGTCCAGTTTCAAGCTTTAATCTAATTTGCGAAAGAGTAATTTCTGAAGCACTTGTACCTTTTTCTATATCTGCAGGAACTGTTACTTTCCATTCTTTTTCAATTTCGTAATATGTTACCGCAGTTTTTGATTCTCCATGCTGAACAACAGTATCATTAATTACACCTTTTTTTTGCATCAATGTACCTGCACAAATTGCAACATATTCTTTTGAAGCAGTTTTGGTACCAATCAATTTTGTCCATTTATTTGCAGCCAAAGCAGATTTTGCGACAATCATTAATCCACAAGTATCTTTATCTAAACGATGAACTAAAAAGACTTTCTGACCAGTCTGATTAGAGAAATCAACATCAAGAGAATGAGTTACTCCCTGCCCTCCTTGAACCGAAAGACCAGCAGGTTTGTTGATTACATAAATTTCATCATTTTCATATAAAATAGGGATTAAATTCATTCGATAATAATAATAGAGGTGTTTTAAAATGACAAGAAGGTACAATCTAAAAGATTTTTGCTTTTCCCTGCTGATTTTTATTTTCACATCTTTTTGTTTTGCAGAGCCAATTTTAAATAATGAACTGGGATATTCCCTTGATATTCCAGAAGGATATAAACTAGCAGATTATACAGAAGATGGAATGTCTTATCTTTTTACTCATCCTAATATTCCAGTTAATCTGGCACTTAAAGTTGTTTATAATGACAATGTAAAATCTACTTCAGATGCATTGGAACTTTCTCTAAAAAAATTGAATGCAAAATTTCAGGCAGATCAGTTTGCATGGAATAACACCCCTTGTTCTATCAGTACTTTTACTATGAATCTTAATCAAAATTATTCCGGATGGGCTACAGCCACCCCTACCAAAATAGACAACGCCTATCTAGTTTTATTATGTTACTCCCCAACCGAAAAAAAAGATATTTGTGAACAATTCATTATATCTACCCTTAATTCATTATGTATTGACGATTACTATTACAATACTCCAGGAATTATTACTACTTACGCCTTTCCACTAGAAGGAAATAAAAAAATTAACTTAAAGATTAACGGTCGCACAATTTCTACTAAAATCGACAAGATTGACGAAGAAGCTTCTCAATTTGTAGTAGATTTAGAATATGCCGTACTTACTCTTTATGCTAACCATAGCGCATGGAAAGAAGCCTGGAAGCGTTATTATAGAATGATTTACAGAGACAGTTTTTCCAGAATGCAGAATGTTAGTATAGATTTATATAATTCATTCTTTGAAGATTGTAAAAGAAATAATCCATTGACAGCAGAAATTTCATATGCACAAATCTTACTTTCTTGGACTCAAAATTTTAATTATATTCGTGCAAATGAAGCAAAACAGTCAGATTTTACAAGCCTTCCTTCTGTAATTGCAGGAAAAGGAAGTGATTGTGACAGCAGAAGCCTGCTTTTGTGTGTTTTATTAAAATCTTTAGGAATTGAAACGTTACTTCTCTTCTCACCTGAATATTCTCATGCAATTGCGGCAACACAAATTGATGCACCAGGACAAAAATATCATTTGGATGGAATAGAAGAAGAATTTATCTTTGGGGAAACTACAGCAAAAGTCACCTGGGGAATGATTGCTCAAGAACATTCAGACAGGAACAAATGGATTCCTGTCATCCTGCCTTAAAACTTTATGAACGATTAAGAAGATTAAAAACTTCAAGTTCAGAAGAAGAAGATAAAATTGCTGCACGAAGATCTGAATCTTTAAGTTTAGCACTGAACTGTGAAATTGTTTTCAAATAATATGAATGCTGATTGTAAGCAGCTGCAATCATAAATAAAAGATTTACAGGTTCATCATCTAATGTCTGGAAATCTGCAATATTCTTTTTACAAACACCTACAGCCATTACAAGGTCTGTAATAGAAGACAAACGTACATGAGGAATAGCAATTCCTCTACCAATAGCTGTAGACATAAGTTCTTCACGTTTCAGGATTTCCTGAGTAAGTTTCTGGCCATCTTTTACCTGTGGAGCTGTTGCTAAAACATCTGCAAGCTCAACCAAAGCATCATGTTTTGAAGTATGATTAATAAAAACAATACGGTCTGGAGAAAGGATATTTCTAATTTGAACATTGATTTCTGCCTGTTTTGCAGTATTAGATGAAAGTCTTGCATTTACCCAATTTTCAACTTCAGATTTTTTGAAACGCCATACTGTTCCAATTTTTCCAGCTGGAATTTCGCCTTTCTGAGCCCAATCATATACTGTTCTATCCGATACACGAAGATATTTTGCTACTTCTTCGATTGTAAGAATATCATCTTCCATTTTTTTCCCCTGACAACTATTTTTAATTTAATTACAATTTGAAATCCTTGTAATATTTTGCATACTTTACGTTATTTTGTCAATAATAAGAATATCTTCCGAAGTCATATATATACTTTCGTTGAATTTTTAAGGCAATTGCTTTATTATAAGTTATATGAAAAAAAATAGTGTTATATCATTAAGTATTTTTTTAGCAATTCTTTTTACAATTTTATATATTCTTCTTTCTGCTAAACCATTAGCGAAGGAATATCAGTTTTCTCCTGTATGGAAAATCAGTGCCTCAAATCCTTCAATAAAAGAGGCTGCTAATGGAGAAAATGTAATTCACTATCATTTGGGACAAACTATTGGTTATTTCACAGAAGATGGAAATATTTCGGTTTACCAGACTTTCCCATCTAAAGTTTCTATTTCCGATTACTATTATGCCACTTACGATACAGATGCAGAAAATACACCTTTTTATAATTCAAAAAATAAATTAGCAGGAACATTAAAAGCAAGTGGATTCCCATACTTTGTAGATGATTTAATTTATATTTTTCTCCCAGGTGGAGCATCTTTTTCAAAATGTCTTCCAAATGGTGATATTCAATGGACATACGAAGGAACAATCCCTATTACAGCTTTTGCAGCAAAACCAGGTTATACAGCTATAGGACTTGCAGACGGAACAATTAAAGTATTCGAAAATAATACTGGTTCTAACGAAATAAGCTTTGAACCAGGTGGAAGCGATTTTCCTGTAATTCTTGGACTTGATATTTCACCAGATGGTCAATATGTTGCATCTGTTTCTGGACACAACAAACAGAGATTTGTACTTTCCCATAGAGAGGGTAATCAGCAGAAAATTATTTTCCATCGTTTTCTGGATGAAGATTCACCATACAGAACTTCTGTTTACTTTACAAAAGATGCAAAACGTATTTTCTACAATTATGAAAACAAACTTGGTATTTACGATTTTGAAACACAGGAAAATACTGAGATTCTGCTTAAAAATAAAATAATTTCATTAAAAGAAAATGATAATTTTGTATTCCTTTTAAGTAAAAACAAGAAATTATATACAGTTTCTATTATTGAAAATACAAATACAAAAGAAGGCGAATTTTCTTTTGAAGCTGATTCCGCATTTATTCAAACTGCGGGAGACAAACTTTATATTGGAAAAGACAATACAATTTCATGTATTTCTATAACAAAAGAATAAGGAGCTTATGATGAAAAAGATTATTTCTATTATTTCAATTTTATTTTTTGCTTCTAACGCATTTTCTTTTGAATGGCCACAAGAAGATATTTCAAAAGCTTCTTATAATTCATATTTCGGACAGTCTGTTGGTTCTATTTTGAGCACATCTTTAACTTTTGCTGAACCAACTACCATTAAAAATGCAGAAGATGGAAACGTTCTTATTATTCTTACAGACGAAGAAGATGATTCACAATTCTTCCCTTCAACATTAGGAACATCAGTAATTCTTGCTCATGATGACAATCTTCTTTCTGTTTATGGCAACATCGATAAGGACACCATTACAATCAAAAATGAAAAAGATACTTTCCTCGACGCAGGAGCAACAATCGGTGAAAGTGGTAATTCAGGGTTCCAGACAAGAAAGGGCAACCTTGAATTTAAAATTATTGATACAAAGAATAATTCTGCCATAAATCCTAAAGTTTTAATGCCAAGATCAGAAACAGAAATTCCCTTAACAATTTCCGGAGTTACAATTCAAAATAAAAACGGTACTTATTACGACATTGATACATACAAAACTTTTACTTCAGGGTTGTACCGTATTTATTATAAAAGAAATCCAATTGCAACTCCTTATAAAACAACTGTTACAATTAATGGTGTTATTGTTGATCAAATTTCTTATGATACAATTACCGAGGAAAATAACCGCATCTGTGTAGCAGGAAAAAAGAAATACACAAGTTCTGATATTTACCCAAAAGAAGACCTTCAACTTTTGGGTGAAGCAATGTTTACACCAGGACGTGCAACATTAATTCTTTCTGTTTCCGACATTCTAGGAAACAGTAAACAGGTCAGTTACAATATCACAATTAAATAAAATTAAATTAAATATAAAAAAAACAGCACGTAGGAGACAGAGCTTTAACGTTAAAGGTCTGTCTCCTACGTGCTGTTTTTTTACCAGTTTATCTAGTAATCAGCTATTAGAATACAGCTACAACATCTCCATTTGGATATGTTTTTTCAATGTAATCTTTTACTTTCTGACTAGTAATAGCTTCTTTCAAAGCCTGAATTGCAGGATCATTTTCACGACCAGCTTTTACAGTAACGATGTTTACATAAGGAGAATCAGCACCTTCTACAAACAAACCGTCTTTTTTAGCTGTAAGGCCAGCAGGAATAGCATAGTTACCATTAATTACTGCAGCATCTGTATCAGCCAAAACACGTGGTAAAGAAGCAGCTTCAATTTCCTGGAACTTGAATTTCTTAGGATTTTCAACAATATCAGCAGGAACAGCAGTTAAACCAGCTTTTGCATCAAGTTTAATAAGTCCAGCAGACTGGAGAAGCAACAATGCACGACCTTCATTTGTTGGGTCATTTGGAATTGCAATTGTAGCACCATTTTTCAAATCTGCAATTGAGCTAACTTTCTTTGAATACAAAGCCAAAGGTTCAACGTGTGTACCAACTACGCTTACAAGGTGATAGTTACGGTCTGTATTGAATTCGTTCATATATGGAACATGCTGGAAGAAGTTTGCATCAATTTCGCCAGCTTCAACAGCTTCATTTGGTGTTACATAGTCTGTAAATTCCTGAACCTTCAAAGTATATCCTTTAGCTTTCATATCTGAAATAATAAGATTCAAGATTGCAGCATGTGGCTCTGGAGTAGCTCCAACTGTAATAACGTTTGCATTTTTCTTTGTCTTTTTAGCAGACTTAGCAAATGCAGTTCCAGCAAAAAGAACTGATACTGCAGCTACTGCTAAAACTAATTTAGAACTGTGTTTCATTAAAGTACCTCTCTTATAAAAAAATGTTCTAGGACAAAACTACTACTTTGACGTAATTAGGTCAATATATTTTACCTACTATTTTAATAGGTTTAATCGTTTTTTTAATGATTTTTATAGTCAATTTGTTAAATAACAGTTTTCATGGTAAAATTATCAATATATAGGGAGAAAAAATTTGGAACATAATATGATTTTATCTGCCTCTGGCTGGCGTAAAGTATTTGCTGCCTCAGGTGATGAACAGGATAAAAATCCTCAGATTACTGAAAATGATGTAATAATTGCCGTAACTGCTGCAAACGTTTTCTTCGATTATATTTCAAAAGTTTCAGGACAAGAAGTTCCTGTTATTGCATTAGGAACAGATTCCAGACCAACTGGTCCTGCAATTGCAGATGCAATGATTCGCGCTCTTATTAAAAAAGGTGCAATTATACAATATTCTGCAGTTACATCAGCCCCTGAAATTATGGCATATGCTAAAAAACTTGATGGTTTTATTTACATTTCAGCAAGTCATAATCCTATTGGACATAATGGTATTAAGTTCGGTACCAATGAAGGCGGAGTATTAAATGGTACAGAAAATGCAAAGCTTGTAAAAGATTTTACAGAACGTCTAAAAGATGAAGAAAATCTTGATAAAGCTGTAAAGCTTGCCTATTCCTGCACTTCTTCAGAACTCAAAAGTGTATATGAAGTTTCCGAAAGTTCAAAACACAATGCTTTATCTGCATATAAGAACTTTACAAATGAAACTATTACTGGAACAGACAATAAAGAGTATCAAACCGATTTCTTTGGCATGTTGGATACATATATTTCGGAAAAACCTATTGGAGTCGTATGCGATTTTAATGGAAGTTCTAGATATCTTTCTATTGATAGAGAATACTTTAAAGAACGCAAAATCAATTTTTATTATTTTAATGAAAATTCTATTGTACACGAAATAATTCCAGAAGCTGAAAATCTTGTGCATGTTGCAGCCGAAATGGAACGTTTACAGTCAAAAGGATATAAGGAAGTTGTACTTGGTTACATGCCAGACTGTGATGGAGACCGTGGCAACATTGTTTATTGGGATGAAAAACAAAATAAAGCTGTAATTTTAAAAGCTCAGGAAGTTTTCAGTCTTTCAGTACTTGCAGAGCTTACTTATTCAATCTGGCAACATAATGGCGAAAAAGATTTTAAACCAGCCGTTGCGGTAAACTGCCCTACTTCAATGCGCATAGAAGAACTGGTTCACACTTTGGGAGCTGAAGTTTTCCGTGCAGAAGTTGGTGAAGCTAATGTTGTAAATCTTGCTCGTGAAAAACGCGAAGAAGGATATACTGTACGTATTTTAGGCGAAGGTTCAAACGGTGGAACAATTACATATCCATCTTCTGTAAGAGACCCACTTAATACAATTTTTGCAATTATTAAATTACTGCTTATGCGTGAAAATGGACTTTACGAAATGTATTGTACTAAAGCTGGTATAAAATACAATCCAGACTTTACATTAACAGATATTTTAGCAAGTCTTCCAGAATATACCACTACTGGAGTTTCTGAACCTAGAGCTATTACTCATGTAAAAAATACAGATCACGGAAAGCTTAAAGCTGCATTCCAGAAGGTATTTGAAAAAGAATGGGATAGTAAGAAAGCAGAATTAAAAAAATCTTATGGTATATGTGATTGGGAAGCTGTTATTACCAATGGCACAAAAGAAACTAAAAATGTAAAAGATTTTTCTTTATCAGGTAAAGGCGGATTAAAAATTCTCTTTAAAAATGATAAAAAAGAAAACAATGCCTTTATATGGATGCGTGGTAGCGGAACTGAACCAGTATTCCGAATCATGTGTGATGTAAAAGGTAAAAATGAAGCAATGGAAAAAGCCCTGCTAGAATGGGAAACAAATATGCTTGAAAAAGCAGACAAATAAATTTAATATGTTTTTATAGGAGTACGACACTATGGATAAGAACGAAATCTTAAAACGCGCAAAAGAATATATTGCTGCAGAAAAAGATGAACGTTTTAGCAAAGAAATTGAAGATTTAATTGCTAAAGAAGATTATAAAGAATTGGAAGACCGCTTCTATCAGACTTTGGAATTCGGTACTGGTGGTTTACGTGGAATTATGGGTGGCGGTACAAACCGTATGAACACTCTTGAAATCAATCTTGCTACACAGGGATTGGCAAATTATGTTCTTAAAGCATTCCCTAAAGAAGCTGCTGATGGAACTTTAAGTGCAGTTGTTGCTTACGATAGCCGCTTAAACTCAGATGTATTTGCTGAAGCAACTGCATTAATTTTTGCTGCTAACGGAATTAAAGCTTACCTTTTTAGTGGACTTCGCCCAACTCCAGAATTGTCTTTTGCTATTCGTACATTAGGCGCTAAAACAGGTGTTGTTGTAACAGCATCTCATAACCCACGTATGTACAACGGTTATAAAGCTTACTGGGACAATGGTGCACAGGTTATTGAACCTCATGATGTTGGTATCATTGAAGAAGTAAACAAAGTTAAAGACGTAAAAACAATGACTCGCGTTGAAGCTATTGCTACAGGCAAGCTTGTTATTATTGATAAAGAAATTGATGAAAAGTACTGGGAAATGTGTAAAGCACAGTTATTCCGTCCTGATTTAATTAAAGCTAAGGCTAAAGATGTTCGCATTGTTTATACACCACTCCACGGAACTGGTGCTATGCATGTTGAAAAAGTTCTTGGTGATTTAGGATTAAACATCATCACTGTTCCAGAACAGCGTGAACCAGATGGAAACTTCCCAACAGTAGAAAAACCAAATCCAGAAGAAAAACCAGCTCTTAAACTTGCAGTAGAACTTGCTAAAAAAGAAAATGCAGATGGTTTAATGGCTACAGACCCTGATGCAGATCGCTTTGGTACAGCTTTCCCAGACAAAGACGGAAACTGGGTTCTTCTTTCAGGAAACCAGATGGGTGCTTTGCTTATGGATTATGTTCTTCGTACACGTGCAGAACTTGGTAAAATGCCAAAGAACCCAGCAATTATTCGTTCAATTGTAACTTCACCATTTGGCGATTATATCTGTAAAAAATACAATGTAACTATGAAAGATTGTCTTACAGGTTTCAAATGGATTGCAGCAATTGAAGATGAATTTGAAAAAGACGGTTCATTCAACTATGTATTTGGTTTGGAAGAATCTTACGGTTACAAAGTAGAAAAAGAAGTAATGGATAAAGATGGTGTTTCAGCTGCTGCAATGTGTGCTGAAATGATTCTTTACTGGCGTTCTGAAGGTAAGAGCCTTCTTGAACATCTTGACGAAATGTACAAAGAATTTGGTTATTTTGAAGACCGTGCAATTTCACAGAACTTCCCTGGTGCTTCAGGTGGAGAAACTATGAAGGCAATGATGGCTTCTATGCGTGCATCTGCTCCAGCTACTTTAGGCGGAGAAAAAGTTGTTCGCGTACGTGACCTTATGAATGATCCTGATCTTCCAAAGAGTAACGTTCTTCAGTTCTATTTGGAAAGCGGTACAATCGTAAGTGCTCGTCCATCAGGAACAGAACCAAAAATTAAATTCTACATCAACTCAATGGTACCAGCTGGAGACGGATCAGATGCATGGTTTGCAGATGCTAAAGTAAAAGCAGCAAAACTCTGTGACGGAATTTCAAGCGATATCCAGAAGATTATTGATGCAGCATCCAAATAAAAAAATTACAGATTTTAAGAGACTGTGCCGTCTATATAATGACGGCGCAGTTTTTACTGCTTTTGATACAGAAACTTCCAGTATTACACCAAAAACTGGAAGAATCATTGAAATTGGTGCCGTTAAATTTGATAAAAACGGCATCATTTCAACATGGCAAAATTTATTCAATCCAGATCAAATTCTAACCCCTTTTATAACAGAACTTACTCATATTACCCAAGAAATGGTAGATAATTCAGATGTCATTTCAAAACATTTACCAGATTTTATTAACTTTATTGATAATTCAATTTTAGTAGCACATAACGCTCAATTTGACCTTAATTTTCTAAATGCAGAATGCGAAAACTGCAAATTACAAGTTACACATAATAAAATGATAGATACATTACATCTTTCTAGGCTTGTTTTCCCTATGGCAGAAAAACATAAATTAGATTATTTAGCAGATTATTTCCAAATAGATAAGGGCTCTTCACACAGAGCCCTTGATGATGCAAAAACTTGCAAAGAATTATTTGAATTATGTATAGCAAAAATTTCTGGTTCTAATTAAGAACGAGGAGCCTTTCCTGGATCTATAGGCTGTCCGTTCTGGAATACCATAAATGTAATTTGAGGTTTACCACTTATAGAATCTACACCAGCTGTACCAAGTTGTGCTCCAGAAACTGCATATTCACCCTTTCTAACTTTTACAGAGCCTAATCCTGTATAAGCATAGATTAACCCTGTTTTAGACTGTACAAATACTACCTGACCAAAACCACGGTATGTACCAACATACATAACAGTTCCTTCATGAATACAAGAAACTGCTTCATTTTCTTTTGCAGAAAGCTGAACACCTGATATTTTACCTTTAACTTGAGTAATTTTAGGTGATGCCACTGGCCATTTTGTATTTGAATCAGCAGTTACAGTTGCGCCATAAGTTCTTGTATCAGGAGTTTTTGCAGGAGCTACAACTGTTTCAACTTTATTTTCCGAACCAGAATCTTTATTTTCTGGTAAAACAGCAGCTTTAATCTTTAATTTTTGACCAACTTTAATTACCGCATTATTATCAAGATTATTTAATGAAAGAAGTTCTGCTACAGTCATACCATTCTTACGAGAAATACCATATAAAGTATCACCCTTCACAACTGTATATGTTATAGTCTTTGTTGTTTGAGTTTTTGTTTCAACTTGTTTTGTAGAAGACAAAGCTGCAGCTGTACTAATATCTGCTTCAGGAATAATAAGTTTTTGACCAGCCTTCAAAACATCTTTTTCAGAAAGATTATTTGCAGTTCGAAGTTCTGCAACTGTAAGCTGGTATTTTTTACTAATAGAATAAAGTGTATCGCCCTTTTCTACTTTATATGTAGTATCGGCATAAATATTAACAGCAAAAATTGATAAAAATGCTGAAACAATAAATAATTTCTTTGTCGAGTGTAATTTCATACTTTATTTATCGGCATATTTTCACTGTTTTTTTAGTGATTTATAAGATAGCCTTGTGAAAAAAATTATTTACATTTATGCCATTGATTATTTCATCTTTTGAATAATGATTAAGAATGCTTTCTCTTCCTCCCTGAAGATGAGATGAAGTGATTCCATGTTTAATAGAAACATCAGCTTCCATCAATGCAGAAAAATGGTCACAAACACGAACTAGTCGACCATCTACAGGTTTGAATTCACCATAATTATATTTATTATTCAGATCTTCCCATTCAACTTTTAATATATTTCCGTCTTTATCCATTATTCTGTTAGAAAATTCATCACTAGTGTAATAAATTATTTCATTAACATAAAACGGTTCCATTAAAGGAACAAGTTCCTTATTTACAATTTCATCTTCAATCTTTTTAACAATATTCGGAAGATCATCTGTAGCCTGTTTTACAGGAGATATAATATCTCTTGTTACTGATTCTGGTAGATCATGAAATAACGCGCTGAAATAATTGTTTATAACTCTTTCTTTGCACATATCAGGATTGGAAGACCTACCAAGTAATAAAGTTAAAACTGCAACATAAAAACAGTGCCCTAGTACTGAAGTTTGAGGAACACGAGGCGTCTGATTCCATCGAGTTTGAAATCTAAGCTGTTCTATCTTCAACAAGAAATCAAAAGTTTTCTGATGTGTAATAAGTTTCTGCAAACCTTCCAAATCTAAATATGGTTGAATTTCTTTTTCAAGTTCTATTTTGATATTCGATAAACGTTCTTTTTCATTTACAACAGAAAGCATTTCCAATTCACGAATAGTCGAATATTTATGTGCCGCATTATATACATGGATTGTATGTTTTAATTCTTCAGGAATAGAAAACGAGCCGGTTCTTCTACCAATATAGATTGTAAATTCAGAAAAAAGCTTTTCATCATCTATTATCTGGCGATACTGATTCAAAACCCATTCATTTAAGCGCATATACTCTTCGGGAAATTCTTTTTTAAGCATCTGCTGAACAGGGGCTTTTATATCACACAAAGAAATTTTTCTTAATAAATCAAATAAGGATGCATAAATCATCCATTTCCAATCTATTTTTTTTCCTTTATTCTCTTCGTATTTACCAATGATGTATGCAAGCACCATTTTTTCAGCAGCTTTATCCATTTCAACAAGATCAAATGGACGAATTAAATCATTCCATCGTTGGATAGAAAACCCTTCAAAGAGTCGTAAAGCGAGATCTGTATTCATATGTATCCTGTAAATTAATTGCTTAAGCCTGCTTTATGGTCAGCATCCATTTTGTCTTTCCATACAACAGCCTTTTTCTTGACTTCTTCTGCCTGTTCACTATTACTGATGGCAATATTAAGCTTTCTAAGTGCAAGTAAGTATTTTATTCCATTTCGCATATCATCAATACGTCGTGTAGATAACTCGTATTTATCACGATATGCAGTAGCTGAATCATTTAATAATTTAGAAATTAAGCGGATATAAAGGACTGTTGTTTCATAATCATTTGAATTTGGATCAAAATAATCTTTAACACAGACCTTCATATCTATTAAGTTCTTTGCAACAGTTGAATAACGTCCCTCAAGTTCTACGAAAGACCATTTCCATTTACTGTTGTCACCGAACGCAACTTTAAGAGTATTAATTGCAAACCCTAATTTCCTGATAAGAGTATAACGTCTGATGATTGGCACATTTTTTATATGTTCATGACATTCATCAAGATCAGAATAAGGTAAATCTATTGTATCTGTAACAATTTCTTCAAGGTATATAATTGCTTTATAAAGAATTTTACGTGCATCGTTTAATGCATCATTATTCTTTACTTCCATCAACTTCAGAGAAAGACTATTTTGTGCCATATAAAGTGATGCAACATAAATCATATCTTCACAAAGAATAAGTTTTTTATTCTCATAATCGATATCGCCTTTATGCATTCCATTAAGCATTGTTTTTTCTTTTGCGAGAATTGCTGTTATTTTATCTTTATATGGTTGTACTGCTTCACTAAAATGTAGTCTTGTTTCCTCTGAAATTTTTGACATCAGATACCTCCGCTATATTTAGCAAGAAGAGTTCGTGCATGTTCTAGAGACTGTTCTGTGTCAGAATCGCCAGATAACATTCTTGCAATTTCCGCAACACGTTTTTCTCCTTCAATGACAAAAACATTAGAAGAAGTAATTTCTCCAGAAACACTTTTCTCTATCTTTATCTGATTATCGGCATAAACTGCGATACTCGCTAGATGTGTAATACAGAAAATTTGACGATTTTTAGCCAGTTTTTTCATATGTGCACCAACGGCAACTGCAATTTCGCCACCAATACCTGTATCAATTTCATCGAAAATTAAAGTTTCAACAGAATCAGTTTGTGCAAAAATAGTCTTAAGTGCTAACATTACACGAGAAAGCTCACCACCTGAGGCAATTTTCGCAAGTGGTAAAGGAGGATTTCCAGGATTTGCACTAATCAGGAATTCAATATCATCTTTACCATATGGACCACAATTCTGTTCCACATCCGAACCAGCTTTTTCAGAAATATTAACTACAAATCTGGTACCTTTCATTCCAAGGTTAGCCAGAATAGTATTAACTTCATCATTCAATACAGAAGCTGTCTGTTTACGTTTTTCACTCAACTTAGAAGCTCTCTGCAACACCTCTTTTTCAAGAACTTTTATTTCAGCTTCAAGTTTTCCCTTAAAATTATTACCTTCGCCATTTTGCTCAATAAAAGCATTAGCTTCATCTAAATATGCAAATACTTCGGCCAAAGGTGCATTTACAGAAGATGCATATTTCTTTTTAAGGTTATAGATTAAAGACAGTCTCTCTTCTACAGCCTGCAAACGGTTAGGATCAAAAACTAATTTATTTTTGTATGAAGAAAATTCATCTGCAATATCAGATAATTCATAAAAAGCTGTTTCCACTCTTTCACTTAATCCTGCTACAGACTTATCCATTTCTGCAACAGAAGCTGCATCACGTCTAACTTTCTTTAATAATGCAACTATAGAATTTTCAGAAGTGCCAAGCATTTCATCTATTCCATCAACTTCAGAATATATTTTTTCATAAGAAGAAAGACGTGATTGTTCATCTTCCAATTCTATATCTTCATCTTTTTTAAGTTTTGCTTCAGTTATCTCTTTTGCAGCAAAAGACATCATATCCAGTTTTCTTAATCGTTCACTGTCAGACATTGAATATTCTGAAAGTATTTTTCTCTTTGAAACCAGTTCTGCATATTTTGCAGTAAAATCAATAACTTCGGTCCCTATTCCTGCACGAGCATCAAGATATTTTCTATGCTCAGCAACTCTCATTAATGACTGATGTTCATGTTGACCATGAATGTCCACAAGAAATGAAGAAAATTGAGCTAAATCGGCTCTTGTTACAGGTGTATTATCAATCCATGCACCAGATTTTCCAGTATCACGGATATATCGACGCAACAAAACCCTATTATTTTCAATTTCAATACCATGAATTGCAAGCCATTCAAGTGCATTTTCAGGTTCATCTTCATCTGAAAGATTTGTACGGACATTGCAAGAAGGAATTACAAATGTACCACTTACATTTGCTTCTGACTTTCCAGCTCTAATCTGATTAACATCTGCTTTACCACCAAGTAAAAAAGACAATGCACCTATTAAAATAGATTTACCAGCTCCAGTTTCACCAGATAAAACTGTAAAACCTTTATTAAAATCCAAATAATCAGAATCTATAAGAGCAAAATCTTTAATTGTTAAATCTTCAAGCATGTGGTACCCCCGACCAATTAAGTTTTGATCTTAAAGCGTTATAGAATTTTTCGCGAGTACACGCAATTAATCTAACTTTATTTTCATTTTGTTCTACAATAACAGTATCACCTATTTGCAAAGAAAAAGGTTCCTGTCCATCTACAGTAATACTAGTTTCTTTTGTACGGCTATTTTCAATAGACATAGTCAGTTTTCCATCTGGGTTCAGAACAATAGGTCTGCTAGAAAGTGAAAACGAATTTACAGGAGTAATAACAAAAGCACTCAAACCAGGGTCAACAATTGGCCCGCCTGCAGCGGCAGAATAAGCTGTTGAACCTGTAGAAGTAGAAACAATAACACCGTCGGCTTTTAATTTGCACAAAGGCAAATCATCATACTTAACATCCAGTGAAATAGTTGTAGCCGCTCTTTTGGCAGAAATTACAACATCATTAAGTCCTAAAGAACTATAAATAATTTGATTTTCTCGAACTATCTGAACCTTCAGCATAGATCTTTCTTCAACAGGAACTTTCCCTGCCAAATAATTATCAAACTGAATTTCCCATTCTTCAGGCTGTATTGAAGCTATAAAACCGAATTCACCAAGATTTACTGGAAAAATTGGAATATGACTATCAACTGCATTTCTTGCAGCAAAAAGTACAGTTCCATCTCCACCAAGAGTAACAACTATATCATAACCAGACAATGCTGTATTATCACAAAAACCATCAAAACTGAAAAAATCAGTTTCAAACTTCCGTTCTTTTAAGAAATCAGAAATTTTTTTGGCGAGTACCATTGATTCATCTTTGCTTAAATTAATAATTAAAAGAGCTTTTTTCATCAGATTATGGTAAAGAACTTAAAACCTTCACTATTTTTGTACTTTCAGCATGAGTTAAACGAGGATATAAAGGCACATGTATACAACGCAAACTTATAGATTTTGCATGAATACATTTTTCTCCAATTTCTTCGCTAACACTTACAACTGATTTTTCAAAAGCTAGCTGAACTTCAATATCTTTTTTAGCTGTATACTGTTTAACATCTTTAAACGCACTCGAAAGAACAAGAGGAAAACTACACATTGTAGAACCGTCTTCCATCTCTCTTGCAAACATTTTATGACGTCCTATTAAACAAGCCTGATGATACATAGCAAACAATTCTTTTCTTGTTTTTTCATTTCTCGCGAATTCTTTAATCTGAACCCACGCAAGAGCACAATTAATATCTGGCAACAAATCTGTAACAGGAGCAAAATCTACATAATTCTTTAAAACAAGCCATTCACGTCTTCCAGGAGCCATAAGGACTGCGCCACCACCAGCTGTAAGAACATCTCGTTCTTCAAGACCTAGGATAGTAAACACACCAAAAGAACCTGCTTCTTTTTTTTCTTCTGCACCTGTACTTTCATTTTTTGCAGTTACATATGAACCTGCACTTTGAGAAACATCTTCAATAATCTGAATGCCCAGCTGTTTAATTGCTTCAAAATCTGGCAAAATTCCTTCAGTTTCATGAAGAAGCAATAACTTGCCACCGTCCTTCATTCCTTCATAAACTATTTCCGAAGTAACAAGACCAGTTATTTCATCTACATCTAACACTAAAGGTTCATACCCTAAATCTACAAGGGCATAATACTGCCAAGATGGAGCAAGTGCCGAAATCATTACTTTTGAATTCAAAGGTAAATCAAGGGCTTTTAATGCATATTTTAATGCTATAGCAGGACTACGCAATGCAACAGCACCGTCACACTTTGTAAATTCCTTAACTGTCTGGATTAATCTTACGTTCAACTCGCCTGGTCCGATTTTTTCATCAACCATACAAGTAAGAACAGCATCCATTTCTTTTCTACGAATTGTTGTACTGTATGTCTGTATCATTTAAACTTTTAATAAAATAAAACTATTGATTTTCGATAATTTTCTGCAATTCTTTTGCATTAAAGAGTTTACGAGTATTAAGCATAATCAAATAACCAGCTTCTTCTCTAATAACACCTTCAATATATTCATTACCAATACTACTAAGCATCTGAGGAGGTTCTTTTACATTCTCAGCTTTTACAGATACTACACGTTCAACCTTATCAATGATAATACCAATTTTACTACCATCAATGTTAAGAATGATAAATCCACCTTCCATTTCAATATCTTCAGATTTATTTACAGTCTGAATTTTAAAACGCTTGTGCAAATCGATAATAGGAATAATTTCTCCACGAAGATTGATAATACCTTCTACATAATATGGAGCATTAGGGATAACACGAACATTCTGGAGTCTTACAATTTCTTTAACATCCATGATATTAACACCATACAATTCTTCTCCAAGATGAAATGTTACCAATTGAAACTGAGCATCAGCCATAGTTACTCCTCATAAATTCTAATAAATTTATACTCTTATAAATATACTCCGAAATTCTGTATTTTGCAATGCAAACTTATTTTTTCCCCACACCTCCTTTAATCTACAATATATAGTGTAACTACATACACTTTTTTTATTCCCACAGATTTTAATAACCGCCCACAGCACTCAATTGTTGAACCTGTAGTACACACATCATCAATCAGGCACACTGTTTCTGGTATATTTCCTGAAAAATCCGCAAGAGAATAAGCATTTTTGATTGTCTCAAGTCTGTCTTTTCTGTTTAGTTTTTTTTGCTGAACAGAAGAATTTCTTTTTAGTAATTTAAAGATTTTAAAGTTATACTTTAGTTCAAGAAAATTACACAATTCATCTATCTGATCCCATCCTTTTTCCTGAATTTTCCCCTTTCTGGGGGGAACAGGAACGATATTCTTTATTTCAAGTTTTTTAAGTACTTCATTAACAAGTTCTGCATAAAATCCTGAAATATTACGTATACCACCCATTTTCCATTTGAACAGAATTTCTTTGTGCCATAATCGATAGGAAAATAGAGGAATAATTTTATCAATACTATAAAGAACTCTTTGTTCACGACATTTTGTACATAATCCTTTTGTAGAAATTAACTCCCGCCCACAACATTCACATCTGGAAAAACTAAGTGCGCGTTCAACAGAAAAATATTTTTCTTTGCAATCTTTACAAACTGCAGAAGTGAAAACAGTTTTACCACAAACAGCACATGCTTCTCCACCTTGAAGCCAGGAATAGAAAAATCTTATTAACGAGAAGAATATATACTTTAGATTAAAAATAAATTTTCTCATACTTAATATATGTTTAAAGTATGAGAAAAAAGGAAATGTCTTTTAAATTTTTATTGACCAGATAAACTTTTTTTCCAGCGGGAAATTGCCTGCAAAGCATTCATTGGAGTTATATTGTCCAAATCGGTAGAAAGTATTTCTGAAATAATTATTTCTTCATCACTAAATAAACCTGGAGTATTATACTGAACAGTTTCTTTCTTTTCTGGCTCTGGAATATTATCTAAAACTGCAGAATTTCCAGTAGCAACAGATTGAATATGGGCAAGAATTGTATTTGCTCTATCAATAACTGCAGCTGGAACTCCAGCAAGTTTAGCAACATGAATACCATAAGAATTCTCTGTAACCCCTTCTTTTACCTTACGAAGGAACACAACTGAACCATCCTGTTCAAGAACATCCATACAAAGCATTATAAGACTTTTATGTTCCATACGAGAAAGTTCATGGTGATGAGTAGCAAAGAAAGTTTTACATTTTATAGTATCAAGAAGATATTCAGAGACAGCTCTTGCAATTGCTAATCCATCTTCAGTGGAAGTACCACGTCCGACTTCATCCATAATTACAAGAGAACGATTAGTAGCCGCATGTAAAATATTAGCAGTTTCTGTCATTTCAACAAGGAAAGTTGATTCCCCTTTTGCAAGATTGTCAGATGCCCCTACTCGGCAGAAAATTCGGTCAACAATTCCTATTCTTGCCTTAGTAGCAGGAACAAAACTTCCTATTTGTGCAAGCAACGCAATTAAAGCATTCTGGCGAAGATACGTACTTTTACCAGCCATATTAGGACCTGTAATCAATGCGAAAGATGCAATTTCTTCATCATCTGCAGAAAGTTTTGAATCATTTGGAATAAACTCACCAGTTGGTAAATGATTTTCTACAACCGGATGGCGACCATCTTTAATTTCAAAAATTGTTGAATCTTCAATTACAGGCTTAACCCAGTTATGAATAATTGCTGCCTGTGCCAATGAGTAAACTGAATCTGTATTGGCAATTTCATCTGCAATTTGCAAGAGATAAGGAACATACTGGTGTAACGAAGAACGAACTTCTATAAATAAATCTCGCTCAAGTTCCAGAATCTTTGTAGAGGATTCATTTAGTTCCTGTTCAAGCTGTTGTAATTTCTCTGTTGTATATCTGTCGCCATTTACAAGAGCACGACGCATAATAAAATGAGTTGGAACTGAAGCCAGTTTTCCTTTACTAACTTCAATAAAATATCCAAAAGCATTTGTATATTTTATACGTAATGTAGAAATTCCAGTATTCTGTTTTTCTTCTGTCTCATAATCAGAAAGAATCTGATTAAAATTATCATGTATTGAACGCCAATGATCTAACTCTTCTGACCAGCCGGCACGAATAATTCCACCATCTGTAAGAGATGTTGCAGGATCATCTAAGAGAGAATTTGCAATAAGACCGCAAATTTTTTCAGAAATCTCTGAACTAACAAATGAAAAATCATATTGATTCAAATAATCTTTTATTTTAGACCATACTTCAAGACTATGACGTAAAGCCTGCAAATCTTTAGCATGTGCTTTATCCATAGCAATACGACCAGCAAAACGTTCTACGTCAAGAATTGAACTTAAATCATTCTTTAATTTTTCAAGTAATGGTCTGTTATTATAAAGAGTTTCAATTCTATTCTGGCGGTCTTCTATAAATTTTAATTTTGTTAATGGGAATAAAAGCCAACTGCGTAATAATCGGCCACCCATTGCAGTTTTAGTATGATTTACACATTCCAATAAAGAAAATTGACTTGTTCCATCCCGCATATTTTCTGTTATTTCAAGATTTCTGCGTGAAGAATCATCCATCATCAAATATTCATTGTCAGAATAAATTTTTATAGATGATATATGTGGAATCTGTGCATTTGTCGTTTTTTCAAGATAATCAAGCAAAAAGCCTGCAGGCACAACTTCTGCACTTGTTTCATCAAGAGAAAATGCTTTTAGATTTGCAGTAGAAAACTGTTTTGTAAGTTTTTTATAAGAAATATCTGCAGAAAAATCCCAGTCTGGATAATAAGAAACTGAAATATCGCCATAAGAAGCAAGAACAGTCTGTATATCTTTATTATTTTTTAAGGATAAGGGCAGAAGTAATTCTCTTGGAGATGCACGATTTAATTCTTTGCCAAAATTTTCAGCCATCTTTGAAGCTGGCCAGCTGGTAGCATTAAAAGATGAGGTTGTTATATCTATAAAAGCAAAACCTGCTCTTGATTTAGAAACTGATAAAGCAGCAAGGTAATTTGCTTTATATCCGTCTAAGTATTCTGCTTCGACTGCAGTACCAGGTGTTATAATTTCGACAACTTTACGTTCTGCAATTCCCTTTCCACCTTTTGGAATTTCACCAACTTGTTCGCAAATTACAATCTTCTTTCCAAAACGTAAAAGTCGTGCAATATAAATTTTCGCAGCATGGTAAGGAATACCGCACATTGGTTGTGCTGCACGATGAGTAAGTGTTAAATTCAAAAGACGCGATACTTCTACCGCATCTTCATTGAACATTTCGTAAAAGTCGCCTAAACGAAAAAAGACAACTTCATTAGGATATTTTTCTTTGATACCCCGATACTGTTGCATCATCGGGGTTAATGTTTCTTCATTAGCCATTATAAATTAAGATCCGAAATTACCTGACTGGTAATATCTACGGAAGAACTATACCACAAAATTGCATTAGCATCTTGAAGACTCAAAATCATACTGTATCCACCACTTTCAGCAATTCTAGACAATGAATTATAAAGTTTTTTATAGAAATCATCAGAATTCATAAGTGTTTTTTGCATTGATTCAAGCTCAACATTTTTTGCATTAGTATATTCAGTCAAATAATCTTTCTTTTTTGTAATTTCAGCATCAGTTTTCATTGCAGCCGAATCATTACCAGCACTTTCATAATCAAGTTTTTTCTGCTGGAGTTTTTTTAATTCATCTGTAAGCTTATTTACTTCTTCCTGAAATTCATTCTTTTTCTTTTCGTAATCACGAATTGGTTTTGAACTTCTGAAATATGCATTGTAAACTTTTGCAGTATCAACAACACCAAATTTTGTAATCTGCTGTGAAAAAGCAGGTACAGACATCATTAAAACAAATAAAAGACCTAAAATTATTTTTTTCATTTTCATATCCTATATTCAATACTACTATTAGTGATTTGCAATATTGAATGATAATACAAGATTAAATGGTTCATCGTCGAATTTAGGTGTACCATCAATAACTCTATATTTCCATGCAAATAACAGATGCAATGGGAACTGAGGAAGCAATAATCGCATAGCAGGACCATAACTAAAGTAGAAATCATTCATATTTAATGTTGAAAGATCACTAGCAGTATCCTTAATTGCAGCGGCATCCCAGAAGAAGTCTACACCAAGAACTCCTGGAACAAGTGGCATACGTAATTCAAGTTTATTTGAAAGCATAGCCATTCCTCGTGCCTGTTTATAAACATTATTCCATCCACGACCATTGAACATACCGTCGATGTAAAGTTTATCACCTTCACCAATACCACCTTCTACAGGAACCTGCAATGACAAACCAGTATAACCAGCAAGTACAAGACGCAATGACCAGTAATCTGAGAAAGGTATATCAAGAAGCTTAAAGTAACCTTCAAGTTTTGTATCGCTTCTTAAGTAAAATTCTTTTTCGAAACTTGGTAAGAGACCATACCATGTAACTTTTTCACTTGCAAACCAACCTCTAGTTGGGTCGTAACTAAGGTCACGATTATCTACAGAGAAACTAGAGAATACAGAGTTATGAATACCCCAACGGTTAGCGTTTAATGAGACATTATAATCTACAGGAACGTAAACTCCTTCATCAAAAATATTTCTAGATAAAGAAGTAGAAATACCTCCAGAAAGAGACAAAATTGCGTAATCAGGTGTCCATCTTCTTGAAAGTCCAGAGGTAACTGTGGCTGCCCAGTTCTGGAAAGTCATGTAGTAGTAGTTTTGATTTAATTCAAGAGATGGTGTCCAATAGTTATATGGAACATTTGCTCTAGTATGAGAAACAGCAAGATTCTGATAGAAACCAATTGGACTGTTACCAATCCAGTTTTGAGAATAAGAAAGTTCAAGATTCTGTTCAGTATTTGAAATAGTTGTTGAAGCAGATAATGTCTTTCCTTCACCAAATAAATTCGAATTTTCAAGTTTAAGGAATAATGAAATAGGAATAGCTGTTGGGTCATTAGTTCCAGAGAATGTAAGACCAAAATTGAATGTTGAAGTAGAAGTTTCTTCAAGATTAATAATTAAATCTACAAGTTTTTCTTCTGACCCCTGCTGAACTTCAGGAATTACATTTGAGAAGTATCTTAAGTTCATTAAGTTTCTGATACCATTCTCAATCTTATCTTTTGAATATACATCACCAGGAGCAATTGGCACTTCACGGGTAATTACATAATCCTTAGTTTTTGTATTTCCTTTAATAATTACATTTTCAATATGACTTCGTTCATGTTCACGAATAGTTAAATCGTAACTAATTTCATGTCTGTCACTGTCTTTTACAGGAACAGGATAAAATTCGTTAGACATATAACCATTTTCGTAATATACATTTGCAAGCCGGCTTAAATCTTCCTGAAATTTAGTTTCGTTATAAATGGCACCTTCTTTCAGTTTTGGCTGTTTAAGGAGTTCTTCATTTGAGAAAACTTCATTTCCACTAACCTTCAAGCCACCATATGTATATTTTGAACCTTCCTGTAGTACAAAAGTAATTGAAAGTTCATTTCTCTGTTTTGCTTCATTTTCTGTTGAATCTATTTTTACATCTACGATTGAAATATCTGCATAACCACGTTCTCGGTAATATGCCTGAATTATAAGCTTATCCTGTTCAAGCATAGCTGGCTGATATGCACCATTTTTTAATAAACCAGCTTCTTTTAATGTAATCTTCTTTTTTAAAGCACGTGAAGAAACAATAGTATTACCAACAAAATTAATTTCACGAATTACAGTATTTAAACCTTCCATTACATTGTATGTAAGAATAACACTGCCATCCTCTGTTTCCTGAATTGAGTGAGTAACACTTGAAGTTGTATAACCTTTCTGAAGATAGAAATTTCTGATTAAACGTTCATCTAATAATGCTTTTGATTCAATATAAATATCGCTGGCTTTTAATTTTGCCTGATCGCGAAGTTCACCATTTCGAATATTTTTATTACCTGTAAAAATTACGTTTTTAATAACAGGACGTTCTACTACTTCAAAAACAAGAAGTACATTTGTATTTGATTTAGAAGCATGTTTTGCATATGGAGTAATATCATCAAAATAATCCAATGCATAAAGTCTGTCCAAAATTTCGTTATATACCTGATCGGTAAAAGGCTTATCAATAAAAGAACTGACAATTCCTGTTAAATCATTTTTCTTTATATTTTTTAATCCGCTGAATTCGATTTTAGTAATAGGCTGATCCCAGTACCACTCATCATCTTCTGCAAACAACACAAAGAAAGATGTCATGAGTACAAACAAGACAGACAATATTTTTTTATACATTTTTCTATACTCCCATCAAAATGCAATTTTCCAAGAAAGAGTTAACGACGTGGAAGGTACAAATTGATTATTCAATAACGCATTAATATCAGGCGCCATATTCACACGAATATTTACAAACGGCGACTCAACTTCCATACCTAATTCAGGCTGGAAAAGTACTTTACCAGGAGTAATAATATCATCGATATCTACAGCATCTTCAAAAGAAACATGTAGCATGGCATCAAGATATAAAGAACTTCCCAGGTACTTACCTATATAAACAGTTGTATTGTCTAAAAAGTTACCAATTGACAAGTTCTTTTTTGATAAATCCCCAGACACACCCATATTAAGCGTATTTTGTAAAACGTTAGTACGTACTGAAAATATATCAAAATTTAATAAATCTCGCAACTTGTTTTCGGCCTGGCGCACTACAGTAGACTGAATAGCATAATCTGAAGCCGCAAAAAGGAAATTTGCTGCATTACTTGAATCGGCAACGGCAATCTGTCCAAGCATAACGCGAATTTCATTTTCTGACTTACCTGGAACTGAAGAGAATTTTGGTTCAAAATCAAGCAGATGCTGGCGTTCAACATCCATAATAATTTTTACGTTCTGCCCATTTGAATCTTTTTCTCTTGTTTCCGCTGTAATAGTAATCAAAGGATTATCAATAGTAGATTGAGAAAAATCGATTGTTCCCGACTTGATGTAAAAGTTTCTATTTAAATAAGCGATATCACCAGAACGAAGATTCAATTCACCATCTATTTCCATTGAGTTTGTAGCCTGATCAAATTTAATATTCATTTTTGTATTAGGAACAAATACACAACGTAAAATTGGATCAAAATTTACAGAGGCATGAGTACCAAGCTGAATATTTAAATCTGCATAAATTGGCAGTGCCTGAAGTTCTTCATCATTATCCTGGGTCATTGCAGAAATTTCTGATAACGAAGAATTTAATTTTACATTTTCACCAAAACAATCGCCACTTACTTCTACATGTTCAGCATCCATAAATACTTTCAGGTCTACATAAACATTACCTGTAAGTGAAGCAACATTCAGTGGCATTTTTACAGGGAAAAGTTCTTTGTTGTAGTTTTTTACAGTTCCTTCAATATTTTCTAATTCCCATTTATTCATAAAGAATGTAAATCGAATATTAACTTTTTCACCACTCTTTATTGTCAGTAAGGTATCCTGCATTTCAATTTCGTTGTGATTAAAAACAAAGTTCATGTCTGCAACTTTAAGTTTTTGTGGTGTAAGCCATGGCATAACGACTTCACCCGAAGTTATTAAAGCTGAACCTGTAAAATCTGGGTCAAAAACCTTTCCGGAAACTATTACTTCTCCAGTTAAATCACCGTTATGAATAGACATAAAATCATCTATATTTACATATGTACAAAGTTTACCTAAATCAACATTCACATCATACAAATCGAGATTACAAATATCTTTATTGGCAATACCATCAAGATTGAATTTCATAAAACTACGGTTATCTACAGACAACTGAAGAAGTCCGTCTGTAGTGTATATACCATTTACTCCGGCATTTTCAGAAGAATAAATTGATACAGTATTATCAGAATAGAGAGCCGAAATAGATAGCGGGAATTCTTTCTTAATAAACGAACCAGAAAAACCTGTTGTAGATAAAGAAGCACTTATAGAATCTGGGAGGAATTTTCCTTCTGGAATAATTGCATTACCGGCAGTTAGAACAAGTGGGGCAGAAACTGTTTTATTATTAAAGGCATATTTAAAATCTCCTGTTGCATTCAAATCCATAGAAACAAGAGAGGCTGCAGCATTAATATTTTCTATATTCATCATGCTGTAATTAATATTCATATTATTAATAGAAAAATCACGGTCTTCTAGAATAATGTTTCCATTTCCTCTTAAAAAGTCGGAAGCAATCAAATAGCTGAAATCTTCTACATTTATAGCAACATAAGGATGTTCAACCGTACCGAATGCATTTAATGACCCTGAAATTAAGTTGTTTTCATTCTTCTGAACTGCAATACGATTTAATCCAAGATTATTCATAATTACCTGAAGATTCAAATAATAGGATTTCTTGAAATTATTCAGTGTGAATTCCAGCTGGTCAGGATTCGACATATTAAAATCAATACTTATACGTTCTTCTGTAAGCGGATTTTTAAGATTTGCCATAACTCCTACAGAATCAAAAATACTGTCGTTTATATTTAACATTACGTCTGCGGTTCCCTGCAATGCAGAATATAAATCGCTGTAAGAAATGGAATTAAACTGGGCTCCATATTTTGTTGCATTTCCAGAAAAAGCAAAGCGTGGATTTACAGAAATATTACTGTTGGAACCTTCAATTTCGAAATGAGAAACCTGTACCGAAGGACCATTTTCTTTTGAATAATTGAAAGACGCATCCGTAGAAAAAATTACAGGTGAATCTGCAATCATTAATGGAATACTATTAAATAATATTGAACCATCAAAAGTTTTATTTTTATTAAAACGAATTACAATGTCTGTACCATAATCACCAGTTATATTACACAACTCTGGCATTACAGTTCCAGAAAAATGATAAGGAACAGAACCCGAGTTTACGTCGATTGTAAAAAATAAATCTTCAGAATCTGGGCTCTTGTCTAAGGTAGCAGCCATTTGCATAGCATAATTTCCGGCAACTAAAGAAAGCTGATCAAGCTGAAGATTCTGCTCTGTTCCGTTCAAAGAAAACATAACAAGTTGATTATCTTTTTTACTGTTAGCAAGAAGAACGTATGGAACATTGTAAGAAACAGATTTGAAATCTGTAGAAGCATAAACATCACCAGAGAAAATGTAATTAGCAAGGTTACCTTTAAACTTGTTTATAACTTCCTGATTTTCTTTATCAAGCAGTTCCCCTGCCATTTCGGCAATACTATCAAGATAAAGACTTGATAGAGTTATATTAGACTGTACATATTTAGATTTCGAAAGCAAACTTCCATCAATTTTAATACTACCAGGATCATATTCTTCTGGATGAGAATAGTCATAAACTTCAAAATTAAAATCAAAAGAGTCTGAGCGAGGAACCATTGACAATTGCAAAGCTGTTAAAGATTTTTCCCCAACAAAAAGCTGTGGCGAAAAGACCATAAAACCTTTATCCAGCGGATCGATATATAATTCTGTTGAAATACTATTACCGTTTTCCAACAAAAAATACGGAAGTTCCACAATACCCGAAAGCTGATAATTATTATAAATATATTTTAATTTACCAGAAAGGTTACAACGTTCACCATTTATTTTAAGTTCGGTAATCTCACTTTCATCCTGATTGCCATAAATTGCAAGTTTTGTTTCTGCCCCACCCTGAAACAGCTCTGTTGGAATATAGATATCTGTATCTGAAATATAATCAAAAGTTTTATTAATAAGATTAGATTTCAAAATTGTATCTGTGGAAAGGCGGAGATTCTGAATCTTCTTTAATTCTTTCTGTTTTGAAGTTACTGTAAATAAAGAAAGAGGTCTAAAATCTTCTGCGGTAAGCTGAAAATTTACATCGCCAGTTTCAAAATGATAGTCTGCACCAATTGAAATAGGATTAACATTCTGAATTGTATGAATTTCCAGAATCTTTTTAGCATAAAAAACAAGAAGATTTAATTTATCAAATTTATATATACCATCGGTAAGATTTGAAAATTTTAATGTAAGGCGGGAATTATCAAGAATATCTTCCAGAGTTCCACTAATTTCAACTTTTCCAGACAATTCTTTATTTAAAGGTATAACTTTTGCCATAGCCTGAGCGTCAAGTTGTAAATCAAGGTTATTTTTCTGAATATTATTATTTACATAAATAGATTTAATATTTAAATCTGCATTAACATTCTGGTCGTTATATACAAAGTAAATATTCTTCAGTTTAATATTTTCTGGAATCATGTTTCTGATTTTTGAAAAGTCAAACTGTGATTTTTCATTTATAATTTGGATTTTATCAACAATATTCAGCAACTGTGTTACATCAAGTCTGATACCATCAATAAGGACATTTGAAATTCCTTTCTGCACATCACCTTTTATTAATTTTAAAAGATTGTAAGAAATCTTTGTTTTGTTAATTGAAAGAATGTGATCGTTATCTTCGTCTGAAACAGTAATTCCTTTAATATAAAAACTGGAAAGCAAAGATGGTGAAAGTGACTCGTAGGAAATATTAAAGCCTGTCTGGTCATGAAAATCTTGTACAAAAGACTCTATTTTACTCTTTACAGTGCCACCAACATATTTTTTTAATGGCATTGAAACAATAAATGACACAAAAACGAGGATAATTAAGATGTAACTGCGGACACGGCCATTTTTGTATAAAGAGTCCATTTTAGTCGCATAATTATACCAATTTTTTAAAGCAATATATAGTATAAAATTGTTGTAGTAAGTATAATTATCTTATGATTTTAAAGAACTTTATTGTACTTGAAGGCATTGATGGAGCCGGAACTTCCACTCAAATTAAGAAAATTTGCGAAACGAATCCTGAGAAATACGTTGCTACCGCTGAACCTACTAAAAATGAAACTGGAAAATTTTTGCGCAGAATGTTAGGCGGAGAATTCCAGGTTGATGAAAAAACTAACGCTTACCTTTTTGCAGCAGACCGTTGTGAGCATATTTTTGGTAAAGGCGGTGTAAAGGAACTTTGCGACAGCGGAAAAATTGTTGTAAGCGACCGCTACTTTTTCTCCAGCATGGCATACCAGTCTGTATCTTGTGGAGATGAATTACCTCGTCTTTTAAACTCTCCATTTCCACTTCCAGAATATTTATTTTTCTTTGAAATTAATCCAGAAATTTCTTTAGGCCGAGTAAATGCCCGTAACGAAAAAAAGGAAATTTACGAAACAATAGAAAAACAGAAAAAAATTGCCGCACAGTACGACAAAGTTATTTCAGAATATGAAGCAAGCACTGCTGAATCTGGAATGAAGGTTATTCGTGTTGATGCAAGTAAATCTATTGAAGAAGTAACACAGTTTATTTTTAATATTCTTGAGATTAAGTAAAATTAAGCTTTATATAAACAAAAGGTCCCCTTGGCACAGTTCCAAGGGGACCTATTTTTTTCCAAAAAAACTGACAAAACAGCGAAATCTAGTTTTTGTATGTAATTAATTTGTTGAAAATTAACTTTTTCTTATATGTTAAACTAGGGTTTTACCTACAAAATGATTAAAAACAGAGTTTTGTAGGTAAATAATAACCAGCTTTTGTAATACTGAAGCATTGTTTAATGTTTTTCTTTACATACAAATCTTCAGTTTTTTATTTTTGTAGGTAATTTTATGATTTTGTGAACATATATATATCAAATCAAACAAAGAAAAATTACCTACAAAATGCAAAATTTAGCGATATCATATGTAAAAGCAATACTTGTGGCAATTCCATTTAAGTTATGGTTCATTATTTCGAATTAATCCTACATTTTAATTAACAAATAAAAAATAAATCCGATAATAACATTGTGAAAAAGACTTTTCTTCGCTTGCTCACAATTTTTATTTTTCTCTCAGTATTCACTGCACCTGTTTCTGCAGAAATGGTTAAATACAAGGAAGACTGGTATAAACTTTACCACGTTCACTACCAGCAGTACCCGGATGATTGTATTGAAAACATTTACTGGCTGGAAAAAGCGGCTCAGGCTGATTTTTGCAATCCTCAATATTGTGATTTTAAAGTTACAACTGAAAAACAGTGGGATAAATACCGTTATCTTTTCCAGATGCATATCAACTTAAAATTAATTGAACAGCACTTACGTTTAGGCCGTATTTACGACAAAAAATGCATTTACTTTTATGATTCACCCTGGAAAGATGAATATTTACGCAACATGGAAAAGGCTTTAAGCTGTTACAAAGCAGGCCTTTACTACTGGCAGGAAGCAAAACTCTGGTGCGAAAAATCTAATGCTTCGTCTTTTAACTTTCTTTTTATTACAGAAAAGCAAAACTGGGAAGATGAACGGGAACGCATTGTAAACGGCAACCTTGATTACGAAAAAATGCTTAATCGAGAAATAACTCGTCTTGAAAAAAACATAAAAGAACTTAACGAAATGGATAAAAAATACTAAAATGTACTTATTATGAGTACTGATAATTTTACAATTTCTTATCCTGCTATTAATCCAGGCACAGACAAATCTTTAATCTCTTTCTTTTCTGGAACTCCAGATTTAGTATCTCTTTTTTATGGAAAAGATAATCAAGAAACTAAACGCAGATTTTTCGTAACTGATGCAACAGTGGCAAGTTTAGACTGTATGAAAGACTTTATTGCAAAGTTTGATGACGGTGTTTGCGGTCAGGATTGTTTGCTTATTTTAGGATCGGGAGAGCCTTATAAAACAATCGAAAGTGTACTTACAATTGTTACAGCTGCGGTTGAAGCTAATTTTACAAGAAATGATGTATTTATTGGTATTGGAGGCGGCGTAATCTGTGATACTACAGCCTTTGCAGCTTCTATTTTTAAGCGTGGTGCCAGCGTTCAGTTTGTTCCAACAACTCTTCTTGCTATGGTAGATGCTTCTATTGGCGGTAAGACTGGTTGTGATTTTGAAAACTGCAAAAATATAATTGGATCATTCTTCCCTGCTTCAAAGCTTTACTACTTCCCAGAATTTGTACAGTATCTTCCTGAAAGTCAGTATAATTCAGGTTTAGCAGAAGCATTTAAAACAGCACTTCTTTTTGATGAAGAACTTTACGAAATGTTCAAAAACGATGCTGACAAAATTAATGCCCGCGACAAATCTTTGCTTGAAGTTATAATTAAAAAATGTGTAAAAGCCAAAGCTGCAATTGTAGAACAGGATTTTACAGAAAAAAATATTCGCCGTTATTTAAACCTTGGACATACTTTTGGTCATGCATTTGAATCAGTAGCAGGTTTAGGAATTGTAACACACGGTTCAGCTGTTGCATGGGGAATTGGACGTTCTGTTCAGCTTGCATTCAACAAAGACTACTGTAATCAGGCTTTTGTAGACGAAGTTCACTCTATTTTAAAAATGTATAACTGGGAAACAAAAGAATTGCCTCCTGTAATTACTGGTGGTGGAATTGGTGAACGTCTTTTAAACGTAATGCACAAGGATAAAAAGAACGTAAACAGTAACGTTACTGTAATTATGCTTAAAGGAATTAAAAACATTTCTGCAGAAGAAGTAACAGATAACGATATTCTTTCGGTGCTTAAATAAAATGCGTGATATTGAACATTACTTTGACTGGGCAGCAACTACTCCAGCAGATGAAGATATTCTTAATGAAGCTGTAAAACTTACACTTGAAAACTGGGGTAACCCTTCCAGTACACACCAGGTTGGTAAAAAAGCTAAAACTTTATTAGACGAAGCTCGAAACCGTGCCGCAAAAGCTCTTGGTGTGAAACCTGAAACTGTATATTTTACTTCTGGTGGAACTGAAAGTGACCAGATTCCAATTCTTGCAGTAATGTCTAAGCCAGCAAAAGGTACTGTTCTTTTTAGTTCAATTGAACATCCTGCAGTACGGGAACAGGCTGAAGCACTTAAACATTGCGGATGGAATGTTGTTCCTATTCCTGCAGATAAATATGGAATTATCACTCCAGAAGCTGTTACAAATCTTCTTACCAGCGATACAATGCTTGTTTGTGTAATGGCTGTAAATAATGAAACTGGTTCTATTCAGCCAATATATGAAATTGCAGATGCTATTACTAAAGCTTGCGAAGGTAAACGTCGTCCGAAATTCCATGTAGACTGTGTTCAGGCAGCTGGAAAAATTAATTTAAATCTTTCTTATAAAGGCATTGATAGTGCAGCTTTAAGTTCACATAAAATCTGTGGACCTCGTGGAATTGGAATTCTTTACATGAAAGATGCAGTTGATCCATTTTTACGTGGTGGCGGGCAGGAAAAAGGACTTCGCAGTGGTACAGAAAACGTTCTTGGTGCCGTAGCTTTTTCTAAATGTCTTGAAAGGTACTATAACAAAGATACTGCTGAGCAAAAAAAGACAACTGATGAATTTATAAAAAAACTTTCTGAATTAAAGGGATGTACAATCGTTCCAGAAGGCCGCCTTGAACGTATTGATGATTTTTCACCTTATATTGTTCAGGCCGCCTTTGACCATATTCCAGGAAATGTTATGCTTCGTGCATTAGATTCAAAAGGATTTTACATTTCTACCGGCAGCGCCTGTTCAACTAAGAAAAACAGCAGACCTGTGCTTGAAGCTATGCATGTTGATTCAAAATTGCGAGAAACAGCAGTACGTTTTAGCTTTGGACAGCATACAACTGCTCAAGCAATTGAAGATTTATACCAGGCAGTAAAAGAAATAAATTCTACTTTTAATAAATAAAAATGGTAGATATAATTCGTAAAAAAAGGAACACAGATTAAAGGGATTAATTTTTAGAAATAGGTGTCACACGGATTTTTTTTATAAGTGAAATGGCTAAGATGAACGGCTCTAACGAGCCTGTGATGATATCTTATAAAATAGGCTAACCCCATAGGAACGTTAATTCCGTTGTGTAGCTGCAATTGCTCATTCATTTTGGTTCGTGTGACAAGACTTTACTTGTTCTATATTTTTCTACTAACTATTTCTAAAAAAAAAATTTGTCTAATCCCTTTAATCCTGATAATCTGTGTTCTAAATTTTATAATCTAATCCTACTTTTTATTAATTATTAAAAACATAAACCACGTTGAACAATTTTTTCAAAAACGTTATATTAATTAAACAATTAATTTCTGTCGAAACTAATATCAAGGGATGGTTCTTTACGATAAGGTTTATAAAGGGCTTACCCTTTTGCAATAGGAGAATACTATGGGAGCACGTGGAGAACTTTTCACAACACAAGTCTATTTGGACAATCGTTCATATTTTTTCAATGTAAAAGAAAACAGAACTGGAGATGTATTTCTTCAGATTGTAGAAAGCAAGAATAGAGACGGCGTTGAAGCTGATCGTCATCAGATTGCTATCTTTGCTGATGATATGCAGAAATTCTTCCAGGGTATGGAAAAATCTCTTGAATTTGTTGAAAAAGATAGAAAAGCCAGAGCTAAAGCTGCCAGAGAAAAGAAAGCTGCAAAAGAAGCTAAATATGGTACAGGCAAGAAAAAAGTTTATCGTACAAAATCAGATAAACCAGAACAAAAAGCAGACGATGGAATTAAAAGAACTGGAAAAGTAGTTCACGTTGTTTCAAAGAGACCTGAACCAACTGAAGAATAGTCTTAAATAAAATAAACCTTTAATATTTGAAAGAATGCCGTTGGATTGGTGATGGACCTATCTGACGGCATATTTTTTTATGTGCAGGTGTTGGATAACCTTTATGACCTGCATAGCCATATTCGGGATACAGTTTATCCATTTCAATCATAATACGGTCGCGGCATGTTTTAGCAAGAATACTGGCAGCCATTACAGGAGGATAATTTCCATCAGCCTTTGGTTCGCAGCGACATGCAATTGGCACATCAGGGCAACGAGTTCCATCAGTTATTCCAGAAATTTCATAATCTTCTATTCCTTGTTCCTTACACCATAAAGGAAGTTTTTTTTGTAATTCTTCAAAAGCAATTTTCATTGCCAGCATGCTTGCTTCCAAAATATTTATTTCATCAATTTTTTTATGATCAACTAAACCTATTCCCCAACAAGCATTTTCTTTTATTAAAACTTCAGCAGCTTCTCGTTTTTTTTCAGAAAGTTTTTTTGAGTCATTTAATATTTCAATTGGAAAATCTTCGGGAAGAATAACAGCAGCAGCACTTACAGGACCTGCTAAAGGCCCCCTTCCTGCTTCATCAAAGCCTACCAGAAAATGTTTAGTAGCCACTTTTAACATTATTTTTTTCCACTAGTAAAGTTGATTTATTTACGTAGACTGGAGACTGTTTACTATTTTTAACAAGACTATGAACCTTGTATCTGTTATCAATAATTTCTGCCTTTACACCGTAAAGTTCCGCAATGCGTAGAGAATTACCTGTAACCGAAAGGTTATTATTATTTAATGAAACATTCCCATTTGTAGCAGATAACAATACACAAGTATCACCATTAGCAGAAACAGAAGAATTATTAATTGTGATGCGAGATTTTACGCTTGAAATTAATGATGAATAATTAACAGCATTAATAGCAGCAATAGTATTTTCAATATTAAGAATAGAATTATATGAATCTATTACAGTTCCATTTCCTGTAAAGTTTGCATCTATGAGACAATTATCTAATTCAAGAACTGCGTTTTCCAGTTTGAAGAATGGAACAATTTCTTCGGTAGTACTACTGTCTCCATTTGAAATATTAAAATCGGTAATCTTTACATTAGAACCTTTAAGTACAATTGAACCACCGTCACGGAAAATAATATTACCATCACCTTCGTTTATAATTTCTACTTTTGCAGGAAGTTCATATTCTTTATCAATAATAATATTTCCTTTTACACGCATAGTAGCTGTAATATTTTTTCGCAAGCCTTTTACACACTGTTCAAAAGTTGTAAATGGATGTTCCGCAGTTCCTTCTGCAATGCTGGAACCTGCATATGAACTGTCGTAATAGTAGTTTAACTGGTCTACAATTGCACTATATTCAATAATCTGACTTACGTTATTGCCACTTTTTGAATAAGCCTGAACCTTATAATAAGCAGGCCCATTCCCCTTTTGTCCCCAGCTTAAGCGGAAACTGTTATTTTTAGAAAGTTTAAATTCACCCACAGGGATTTTAGCTAAAATTTCAGAATCTACAGTGTAAGGATTAGAAGTTTTTTCAAGAACAGTAGGTTCACTTACCGCATAATAAAGTTCACAATCTTTTTCGGCAGTGATTTCGACAGACACCTTTTCATTTGAATAAAAAGCCTTTGCATTGGTTTTCAACTCTGGCAAAACAGGTGGACGTTTATCAATTTTATAATTTTCAACAACAGAGCCCTGATATACACCATTTGCAAATATACCAATATCAAGATTGCCATAAGCTCTATCGCCAGTAAAACAATCTGCCCCAATCTGTGAATAAAGATATGAATATTCCCCTGTTTCGTTATTACGGAAACTTAATGTATATGCTTCATCGCCATTGATTGTATAAATAAAACTTCCGTCGTCATTTGAATGTTTTTCTAATTCAGGTTTAGGAGGAAGTACAAGAAATTCAATAGGATTTCCTTCTGTATAATCAAGATCCTGCCATGAAAGCATATGGCTTATAGAACGGTCTAAAACACGAGGTTTTACAGGAAGTCCCCAATATTCAGAATCTATTTTATAAATCTTATTTCTATCGTTAAAACTTATTGTATCCCAATCTTTAATTGAAAAAGGTACATCGAGATGAATATTATCGCCGGCAGACTGTGGGAAGATTTTTATAACAAATCTATATTTTACGTTCTTTTGTTTATCCCAAACTACACAAGGTACTGTTCTTTGCAAAGCACAGTTGCTACTTACAGAAAGAGTTGTTCCTTTTATAAAAGAATCTGGAGGAAAACCAAGACTGAATACAAGATTTTCTGGAATTATAAATTTTGCTCCGGCGCTGTAATTAATAATACCACAGTCAATAAAAGTTTTTACAAAATCGCGATATGAAGTATCGTAAGCAGAATCAACTGTAACTGAATAATCTACGCTTACAGATTCTTTTTTTCCTGTAGCTGCAATATGCACAACTTTTAGAGTAACATTGCCGGTCATATCAAGATAAACTGGGCCATCGTAAACAAAACCAAATTTTTCAGGGTCAGAACCGTCAATTGAATAGAAGAAGTCACCATCTGCTGAATTATCAATTACAAGCATCTGCTTATTTGCCCATTGACCTTGTATTGGACTTACAAGATTTATTTCGCCAAAAAGCAAATTACAAGAGAAAATCGATAATAATAAAGCAAAAACTAAACTCTTCTTCATATAAAAAATTCTTATTCTCCTAAGAAAGGTCCAAGAACATCTTTTAATTCTGGATCCTGTGAATAATAATTTTTTTCCAATTCTTCTTTTGAAAGACCAACAAGTTCATGACTCATATAATGAATCCAGCGGTTTTCATCTGGAGAATTAATTTCAAACTTTCGGCAATAATAGTCTGGCTGAATAGGAAGTTGTTCTTTGTAATATGTAAAATATTTATAATCGTGAACACAAACTTTAATATCTTCTCTTGGCATACCTCTACTATTTATAAGAGTTTCTACAAGAGAGTTAATTGTACGACCAGAATCGAAAATATCGTCTACAAGGAGAATTTTATCTCCCGGTCGAAGATTTTCTGGAGGGTATGTCCAGCCGTCAATAAATACTTTTGTATGTTGTGCTACATCTGAGTATGAGCGGGCTACAACTCCTGCATAAAGAACAGGATGAAGTTTTTCCTTTTTTGTAATGATTTTAAAATATTCACTGATTACGTTGGCCATATAAGCACCACCACGTAAAGAACAGTAAATTACGTCTGGAATGAATCCGTCTTTATAAATTTTATGTGCTAGCTTTAATGCATCATTACGAACTTTATCATAAGGAAGAAATTCTTTAATCATTACAAAACTCCATAACTAAAAATAACTTTATTATTATATATCCTTTTTAGTGATTTGTCATTCTGTCTTGTTTTTAGGTCTTGGTTTTAGGAAAATCCCTAATTTCATCACATAAGTTTTCTAAAAAATCTTTTTCATGACTCACAAGATAAATTAATTTTCCTTTCTGTTTCAACTGAGTAATTAACTGGGAAATTATTTCTTTATGCTTTGTATCCTGAGCACTGCAAGGTTCATCTAGTAAAAATATATTGGCATCATATGCAAAGGCTCTCGCAATGCCCACCCTCTGCTTTTCGCCACCGCTCAGTTTCCCGCACAAAACATCACGCTTTTCTTGCAAATCAAGGAGGCGTATCCATTCCTCTGCAACTTCCACTGCCTTATTACCTGCAAGAATATTTTCCAGAGGTAGTACTACATTCTTCAATACTGTTTGATTTTCTATTAAACGATTATCCTGAAAATAATAGGATACCTGTTTTTGTTCTTTTGCAATTCTATTTAATTCAGTAGTTTTACCAGAACCTGTTGGGCCAAAAAATCCTATACATTTACCCTGCATTTTTAAACACCACCGAAATTAATTTTTCAAGAATAAAACTTACAAGTACAAGTACAAAAGTAATAGCCATAACTTCTGCAGATTCAAGGTGAACCTGAGCTTTGCTTATCATTGTACCAAAACCAAATTTTGGAAGGCTAAGAACTTCGCCTGCAGCCACAACTTTCCAGCATAAGCCAAAAGTAGACTGGCAGCCACTTAAAAAGTGAGGTTTTAGTTCTGGTAAAGTTACATATTTAAAGATTTGAGTTTTAGTAAAATTGAAACATTCTGCCATAAAAAGGAGTTTTTCATTTTTTTTTGTAACCCCCTGAAATACCGAAGTAATTATTACTGGTAAAGCCATTAAAACTGCCACAAAAATTGGAACATAATCAGACTTAAACCAGAACAAAGCTGTAAGAATTATGGCAACTACAGGAGTTGAACGAATGATTGCAACAGGAAGTTCAAAGAAGTTTTTCATGAATTCCGAAATTGAAGTTACAAATCCTATTAATGAACCTAAAATTACTGATATAAAGAAACTTGCAATAACACGTAAAAAAGAAAATGCAAACCCTTTCCAAAAATCATTTCGTCTGAACATAACAAGCATTTTTGAAAAAACTTTTGAAGGTGTGGGCAGAATAAGGTCTGAATTAATAAAATGGGCACAAATTACCCAAATAAGAAAAATTATTATTATAGAGAAGGAATAACTAAGGATTTTCTTTACCATAGTAAAAGTCCTGGGAAGGTAAAGTTCCACCTATAGCTTCTGGTGAATAATTTAAGAAAACTTGTAATATGGCTTCAATATTTGACTGGGCTTTATTAGCCGGAATAAATACATAATTTGATTTTGGAATGGCTTTTGTAACAATTGCAGCTTCCAGTCCCAAATCATATTTTTCTACTAGTTTTCCTGCCTGGCGTGAATTTTTAAGTGTCCATTCACAGGCTTTTTCGTATTCTTTTAAAAGATTATCAACTGCCTGCTTATGGTCTGCTGCAAAATCTTTTCGTAAAACAAGAACTGTAAGTGGGTAATTTTCTGATGTATCATTCATAGCCATAAACTCATTCTGTAAATCTAAAACATTTTTTACTTTTTCAGATTTTGAAACAGCAATTGTAGCGAATGGCTCTGGAACTACTGCATATTGAATTTTTCCTGCAATAAGGTTTGCTGCAAGATGTGCTGTAGGAATGGAATAATCTAATTTTACATCACGGTCTATTTCTAACCCGTTCTGTTCAATAAGGTAGCGGGTCATATATTCAGGAGTAGCCCCCTGCCCTGCAACATAAATTGTTTTATTCTTTAAGTCTGTAAATCTTTTTATATTTTCTGTTGAAATTACACTAAGATTTCCATTTCCCGTAACTGCTGCACAAATAATAGCTCCATTTGAACTATTAAAAACTTTAGCAGCGACATTTACAGGAAGAAAACCTGCATCTACTTCTTTTCTTATTAATTTAGGAAGCAAGGCCTGTGGATCAGCATATTTTGAAAATTCAATTGTCTTACTATTTTCCATTAACCAGGCCGCTGGAATAGAACTTGGACCATTTAATACACCAACTCTAATTTTTTCGACTTGTTGAGAAAATGCTGTTTGAATAAACAAAAACAAGGCTAAAATGCCCACTACTTTTTTCATACTATTCCTATAAATGTAATTTCAAATCTTTATTTTTTTCTTTCAACACAAGATCTGCTTCTTTGTCTTCTGCTGTTAGTTTTACACTTAATACGTTATCTTCACAATCAATTAAAACTCTATTCATATTTTTTCCAAGATTAGAAAGAATTTCCATTGATAAAGGATCTTCAACTTCCTTACGTAAAAGTCGCTTCATTGGACGGGCACCCATAGCAGGATTGTAACCATTTTCAATCATATAATCTTTTGCTTCTTCAGAAATATGGATTGTAAGATTTTTATCTGCAAGGCGGTCTGAAAGTTCTTTAAGCTGAATTTCAAGAATCTTTGAAACTTCCTCTTTAGAAAGAGCATCAAAAACAATTACATCGTCTATTCGGTTCAATAATTCCGGACTTAAAAGCTTTTTCAATTCATTCATAGCACCGGCTTTAATCTCGTCATAAGAAATTACACCTTCTGCTAAACCAAAACCAACCCTACCTTCGTTAGTAATCTGGCGTGCACCAGCATTACTTGTCATAATTACAACTGTATTTCTGAAATTTACTTTATGACCAAGATTATCGCTTAATTCACCTTCTTCCAACATCTGCAAAAGAAGATTAAAAATATCTGGATGTGCCTTTTCAATTTCGTCTAAAAGTACAACTGAATATGGATGACGGCGAACTTTTTCTGTAAGCACACCACCTTCTTCATATCCAACGTATCCTGGAGGCGCTCCAACTAAACGGCTGGCAGTATGTTTTTCCATAAAGTCTGACATATCAATGCGGATTAACGAATCTTCACTACCAAATAAATATTTAGCTAAAGCCTTTGCTAACTGAGTTTTTCCTACCCCAGTTGGACCTAAGAATACAAAAGAACCCACAGGATGCTTAGGAGATGAAATACCTGCTCTTGAACGGCGAATTGCACCAGAAATAATACTTACAGCACTATTCTGTCCAATAACTGTATTATGAAGTTCATCTTCCATATGAATAATTCTTTCAGTTTCAGAAGATGTAAGATGATCAAGAGGAATACCTGTCATTTCGCTAATAATATGTTCAATATCGGCAACAGACACTTTTTTACCTGTTGTATCAGTCTGAAGCATATTGCTGTAAATGTTCAAGCGACGTTTCATATCAATTACTTTGTCGCGAACTAAAGCTGCACTTTCATAATCCTGATTCTGAACTAGAGCTTTTTTCTCTTCAATCAATTTACTTATGCTTGTTTCAAGTTCTGCAAGTTCCTGAGGTTTTGCCTGTTCCTGAATTTTCTTTGCAGCACCTGCTTCATCAAGAATATCAATTGCCTTATCTGGAAGAACTTTTTCTGGAATATAACGGCGGCTTAATTTTACGATACTAGGAACAACTTCTGCATCATATATAACGTTATGGTAAGCCTCATATTTACTTTTAATTCCGTTCAAAATTTCAACAGTTTCTGCATCGCTTGGTTCTTCAACTTTTACAACCTGGAAGCGGCGTTCCAAAGCTAAATCTTTTTCGATATGTTTTGTATATTCTTTAGTTGTGGTAGCACCAATAATTTGAATTTCACCACGAGAAAGTGCTGGCTTCATAATATTTGAGGCATCCATTGTTCCTTCTGGACCACCTGCACCAATGATTGTATGAAGTTCATCAATAAAAAGAATAATACTTTTATCTTCCTGAACTTCCTTCATCATTTTTTTCATTCGCTCTTCAAATTCACCACGATATTTTGTACCAGCAACCATAGCTGCCAAATCTAAAGACAAAATACGTTTATTAACTAAATCTGAAGGAACATGCCCACTTGCAATATGCTGTGCTAATCCTTCTACGATTGCAGTTTTACCTACACCAGGTTCCCCTGTAAGAACAGGATTATTTTTTGTACGTCGAGATAAAATCTGAATTACACGGTGAATTTCTTTATCGCGCCCAACCACAGGGTCTGCTTTATTTTCACGGGCAAGTTTTGTTAAATCACGGCTATATTCTGCAAGGAAACTTTCTTGTTTAGAATTTTTAGATTTATCCTGCTGTTGTTTTTTATTTGCCTTCTGTTCATCAAATGCGCTGAATATACCACTGCCCATATCGTCGCTTAATAGACTTCTGAAAACAGTATCAACAAGATTTTCTGCATTCTGCTGACGGATTGATGAAAGATTTTCGTTCTGCAATTCCATTACTGTAAAACGTACATCCATAATATTATAATTGGATTTTGCAAAATAGCGGGAAGCAATGCTACCTTCATCTCTTATAGATGCAAGTAAAAGATGTTCTGTACCAATATAATCGTTATGCAATGCGCTAGCTTCAATATCTGCAATATCAAGTAAAAAATTATATCTGCGACTTTTAGGAACTTCATCTAATGTTGGGGATGGTTCATTATCTGCAAACATTTCCATAAGCTGATTCTGGAAATCGACTGAAGAAAGGCCTAATTTTTCTATTGCTTTATAGCCAATTCCTTCTTTTGATTTTAGCAGGGATAATAAAATATGCTCTGGCAACAACTGAGGGCTGCCAATTTGTCTAGCTTCATCCTGGGCTAGCACCAGAAGAATTTTTTTTGCTCTAGGAGACAGGTTTTTCATTAACGATTCCTTCAAAAGCTTGCTGAATTACAATAGTTCTTAATCGTTTAATCTGCAGATTTTCGCTGGTCTTAATGTCGTCTTCAAAAGTAAAAGCGAAATTATCGCAAAGATACTTTAAATGTCCAGATTTTGTTCTAAAATACAAGGCATTTAATTCACTTTCTGTTAGACCACTTACAAGCCCTAGCTGTATTCCCCATTTTACAGCTGAGATAATACTAACTGCTTCTTCATAAGAAAGCAGCAGCGAGTACATTGCTCTGGCGTAGCTCTGCTTGAAAAAATTTAACACTACTGTAGGATTATTATCGGCAAATTCCTGACGAATCTTGCGTTCTGTTTTCAAAATTAATGTTGCAATTGCTTGAATTCCTGCCATCTGATCAAATTCTGTACCTTCTGCAGCATTGCTTGTACATAAATCAAAAAGGCAGTTAGAAAAATCTGCAATTTCTTCTGATTTGAATACTGGTTTTAGAAGCAGTTTTTTTTCTTGAACCAAAGCTAATACTGAATCAAACTGACCGGCAAGGATTATAGAAGGTATAAAGATTCTGACCGAAATCTTCATTCCTGAACCACAATCTTTTATTCTCGAACTTAAATACCCAAAATCAAAGCTGGCTGCAAACTGAAGTTTCTGCTGCAAAAATTCGTCAATCTGGTAAGCTTTTTTCATTGCTGCTTCACAGTCAAGACCTGGTACAAAAGCAGAAATCTTTATATGATCTGTTTCATTTACAAGGCAGGCAACACTTTCATCTTCTTTATTTAAAACAACTGCATCTGCTTCTTTATCTTTTAGAATATTCTTGTCTTTGAGAATTTGAATTCCAGGTTTCGACATATCTTTAAGTTCTATGTAATGGTAACGCTGGTCTAAAGAAAATGCATCGTAAGTAAGTGCACAAATTCTCTGGCGGTCATCTTCCGACATTTTTGAAGGAAATAAAAAATCTGCGAGATTACGAACAATTCGAACCCTTGTAGAAAGAACTACATCATCATAAGAACCATCGCTGGCAAACCAGGAACTTTCTTTTTCCCTATTATTGCTGTCCATCGTTTGTGTCTGTTCCATGATTTAAAACCTTTAAGTAATCTCTGTATAAAGCAGCCTTTTCGTATTCTTCGGCAGCAATAGCTTCTTCAAGTTTAATCTGCATTGTCATTCTATCTACAAGATTTGAACGATAGCCTTTAAGTCGTTTTGGAAGAGAACCTTTATATACATCCCCAATTCCAAATTCTTTTAATGTATCACGAAATTCTTTTGCAAAGGCGTAATAACATTCTGAACAACCGATTGTTTGAGACTTTGCTATTTCATCAAAAGAGCATCCACAGACGCCGCAAATTTTCATTTATATTCCCTATTAATTTTTTCTTAAAATATCCAGAGGTTTTTCTTTTCCTGCCTTACGACATGGCAAATAAGAAACCAGTAGACTTAAAATTAGAACTGCCACAATTACTACCAGAATTTGTACAACCGGTATTTCTACAGGTATTTCTGCAAGATAGTAAGCCGGATCCATAAGTTTTACATAGGAGCCATTGGCCAGTCTGGTAAAACAGTTTATTACAAGTTCAAGTGCTTTTACAAGTTGATTTGAAAAAATAGTTAACAAAATTCCTACAGGAACTCCAAAAATTATGCCTCCAGTTGCACAAGCCAAAGCAGCAATAAGGAATGATAAAGTAATACCTTTTGGAGTTGCACCAAGACTCTTTAATATGGCAATTTCCTTCTGACGTTCCATAACAAGCATTACAATTGCCGATGAAATATTCACAGAAGAAACTAGAACTATCATTAGCATTACAAAAACAAGCATTACTTTTGTTGAAGAAAAATTTTCAAATTCAGCTGCATGAATTTCGTCCCAGCGGTATACATTTGCATAACGGCCTAAAAGTTTTCGCACATCTCGTTGAATACGTACTAAATCTGCCGAAAAAGGATCTCCTGTTTCTATCATTACATTGTAAGTTGCACTGTCTAAAGTAAGATTGCTATAACAGCTGTTAATTGGAACAAATACCCAGAACTGGTCCAATTCCTGATATCCGGAACTTATAATTGCTGAAATTTTATATGACGAAAGCTTAGGAGAAATTTTATCGCCGGTTGTTTTAGTTGTAATTATTCTAAATGTATCCCCTGCTTCCAGTTCCAGTTCTTCGGCAAGTTTTTTTCCAATAACTGCCTGACGCAAATTTTCAGGATTAGAAAAATCATCTACACTGCCACTGCATATTTCAAAAAGATTTTTATATGCCTCATTATTTTCAAAGATATTAGCAGCAACTCCACGAATCTCTATTCCACTGCGTTTATTTTTTCCTGCAGCCAATGCCGAAATATTTATTTCTGGGTAAACAGCATTTACGCCTTTTACTGTCAGAATAGAATCTGCATACTCAAAGAAGCTTTCAGAATCTTTAACTTCAGGGATTTTTGAAGAAACGTAGGCCTGCAGACAGTTTGAAGAAAGTCCTATAATTCTTTCTGTCATACCGTTTATCATGCCATCGGTAATAGAAATTACAACAATCAAAGGTACAATACTTAATCCTATACAAAGCATTGCGCCAAAAAGACTACGTCGTGCCGAAGAACGTTTTTCGGTTTTTGGGAAAATTAAACTGCGGGCTATGGCTAGAGAAGACTTAAAGGTCATTTTAAGCTTCCTTTTACAATTTTATATTGTTTGTCGCCTTTTGCTGCCAGATTCAAATCGTGAGTAACAAGTATCAATGTTTTCTTGTATTTTTCTACCATTGAAAAAAGCAGGTCGCCAATCTTTTCTGCATTGGCAGGGTCCAGGTTACCTGTAGGTTCGTCTGCAAGAATAAGTTCAGGATTATTAATTAAAGCTCTGGCAGCAGCAACTCTCTGGCGCTCCCCACCCGAAAGTTGAGATGGCAAATGATTTTTTCGGTCTATTACGCCAACATCGGAAAGTAACTGCTCTGCCCTTTCTACAGCTTCTTTTTTAGGAATACCAGCAATTAAAGCCGGCATATATACATTTTCAATAGCAGTAAAATCTTTTAAAAGATAGTGAAACTGAAAAATCAAACCAAGAAAGGTAGATCTGTATTCCGACAATTGGGTTTCATTTAATTTCGAAAGCTCCCATTTTCCGGCAATAACAGAACCAGACGTAACTTCATCTATGCCACCAATTATATTCAACAGGGTACTTTTTCCACTTCCACTTTCGCCAACAATTACAACCTTACTTGCCTGCTCAACTTCAAGATTCAAGTTGCTAAGAACTGTAAGAGTTTCACTGTCGGTAATATATTTTTTTTCAAGGTCCTTAATTGTTACAATACTATTCATTATGAAGTACCTCCGAAACTGTCATTTTCAATACGTTTTTACTTGCAGCCCAGGAAGCAATTAATGGCGCAAATACACCAAACAATGTAATTAATGCAACCTCGGCTGGAAATATTCTTGCAGGAATTGAAGCATACAATCTATACGAAGAATTAACCTGAATAAATGCAAGGTTCTGGCGATTTGTAATAGCTGTAAACAAATACTGGAGCCAATACATAATCTTTGCAGCGGCCATAAATACTAAATCTGTATTGCTGCTAATTAAAAGCCCAAGTATTAGCCCCGCAACAGCCCCTATAGCACCAGTCATAAAGCCTCGTACTATAAAAATAAGTTTAACTTCTGCAGGCCGTGCTCCAAGAGCTGTTAAAATTGCAATTTCAGATTTTCTTTCAAATACAAGTCGGCGCATACCATTATAGATATTTATTGCAACTACAACAAAAATAAGACATACAAGAAGCATAAGCATATTTTTTTCTATTCGCAGGGCCCCGAAAAAAGTCTTATTATACTCACGCCAGGAACTTACTTTTACATCTGGCAATTTTTTTTCAAGCCCGCCGCAAACAACCATATCGTCATTGTAGTTTTTTAATTTAATTCCCCATTGTTTTTTTGCCCCTGCTCCAAAATATTCTTTTGCAGCATTAAGATTTACAAAACCGTAAGAATTATTAATTTCGCCATAACCACATGAAAATATTCCGCTGACAGTAAAAAGTCTGTCCTGTGAAAAAAGGTCAACATCATTTCCACCGCTCATTACAAGCAGATTTACATCGTCGCCAATTGTTACACCAAGTTTTCTTGCAAGGCTGGAACCTAAAACAATAGAATCATCATATTCAAGATTAAAACGGCCAAGTACCATGTTCATTTCTTTTTTCATACCGGCATCGTTTTCAAGAATATCTGGAGAAACCGCTCTTAATACAACAGAGTTAGCGCCGCCTTTTTTTCCAGTCATTAAAGCCTGTGCTTCATAAAAAGGATTAAAACTCACAATCTTTTTATTGGAATCACAATATTCAATAAAGTCACTTTCATTTTGAGAGGTAATATCGGCAGTTCTTACGTGATACGAAGATATCTCCAGAATTGAATCTATAAAGCTCATCTGAAAACCGTTCATAACACTCATTACAACTATTAAAGTCATAACGCCAAAACCAATTCCCAAAGTTGCCAGTACAGAAGTAACCGCAGAACGCCCCTTTCTGTCTACCCGGGCAAAACGCTTTGAAACAGAGGAAATCCAAAATAATTTTGAAAACACAGTTTTATTACTCATATAAATTTATTCTGGTTACCTCATTATTAAGATAATAAATTTCTTTTACTTTTTTTCCAGATTCATAAACAGTTTTTACAGAAAAACCACCATCAAAATATATCTGGTTTATATAAGAATCTTTTGCAGAATACTTGCTGTACATCTTAAGCTGATTATTCTCATAATACTTAAAATCTGCAGGAATTTCTTCATCTGAATTATAAAAATAAATGTATTTCTTTGAGAATTTATAATCCAGAGTTTTGTAGTTATTTTTATAATTGTATTCTATCTCTTCGTTACTGGAGATTTTGTTATTTTCGTAGGTTCGAATACTTTCACTTATAAGTATTTTTTTATCTTCCTGTTTCTCGTAAGTTTCAGCTTTATAAATCAACCCTTCCTGATTATAATAAGTAATCCGTTCAGAATCTTCCGTATTAACAGTCTTTTTATTTAAGTTATACGTATCTTCATAATATTCATAATTTTCTTTAGTTTCATTTTTTGCATCAGAAGAAGATTTTATAATCCATTTTTCCTTTTCAACAATTCTATAAAGATCGTCATACATAGTTCTGGTTACTATATCTTTATTTGAATGAATTATAATCCAGCCGTTTTCTGTTTTCTGAGGAACAAAAACTTCATCGTCATATTCCATGAATTTTAAATCTTTATCTGCATCAAGAATTTCATTAATTTCAATTTCATTAGAAAGGATTCTTTCTATTTCTTCAGATTCCTCTTCCATTGAAAACTCTTCAAAATCTTCTTCCAGACTGGAAATTTCTTCTGCTATACGCAGTTCCTCTATGGTAATTAAAAGTGAATCTACCCACAAACAGTCATCCAGTTCATCATAAAAACGGGAACTTTCTATTATGCCGGCAATCCCCGGATCTAGTACTTCCAGATACAAAAGTGTTTTTCCATTTACTATTTTTTTCTGATTAAGAAATTTTTTAAGTGCATCGGGATAATAATAAATTTCTGGCTGCGATATTTCACATTTACCACAGGCAGCATATATGTTCAGTTGAGATGTAAAATATTTTAATTTCTCTTTTGCATTTATCTGAGCTTCAGTTAATACCTTTTCTGGCTTTTTGCAACCTGCAATAAAAAGAATTGTCATTGCTATTACAGAGAAGAAGATAACTTTTTTTATAAATGCACAGTTTTTTTTCAAATCTTATAAACCAAGGAATTCATTCATATATTCTTCCGGATTAAAAGTCTGAATATCATCGTATTTTTCACCGGTACAAATATAAGCTACAGGAAGTCCAAGTTCACGGCCAACAGAGATTGCAACTCCACCTTTAGCAGTTGAATCATATTTTGTCATAATAACAGCATCTATTCCTACTGCTTCATGAAAAACTTCTGCCTGGCGTAAAGCATTCTGCCCAGTTGTAGCATCAATTACAATAATCTTTTTATAACAACCTTCATCGGCTTTTGAACGGCAAGTTTTGTCAATTTTCTGCAATTCCCGTACAAGGTTTTCTTTATTATGAAGACGTCCTGCTGTATCAGCAATTACAAGACCTGGGCCTTTAGCTTTTACAGCATCGGCAGCATCATATACTACGGCAGAAGGATCGGAACCATGCTGATGACTTACAACGCGAACTCCAATTTTTTCACCATGCATTGCAAGTTGTTCTATGGCTGCTGCACGGAATGTATCGGCACTGGCAAGCACCACATTATCGTTTCCGTTTTTCTTAAAGTAATTTGCAAGTTTTGCAACACTTGTAGTTTTTCCAACACCATTTACGCCAAGTACCATCCACACATTCTGTTTTCCAGTCTCAGGTACAAGATCAATCTTCTTTACATCACGAAGAAGAAGTTCTTTTAATTTCTGAACAATACCTTCTTCCTCTATTATTTTTTCTTTAGAGCAGATAGTTTCAAGTTCTTCTACCAGCATAAAGGCAGATTTAGCACCTATATCACCTTCCACAAGTAAGTCTGTTAATTCATCGTAAAAATCATCATTAACAGAACTTCCTTTTGAAAATAAAGATTTTAATTTTTCGCCAAAAGTTTTTTTCATATCTATTTATCCTCTGATTTTATTTTCCCTTTTTCTGGTAAAACTGAGTTTGCAGCTACAAGATACCTTATTAGCTCATATCCCCAGAAAATACCACAACCTATGACTATACCAGAACATACATTATAGGAAGTCTGCCACTTCATAGCTTCATCTCTGGAAATTTTACCATCATTATATAAGTTAGCCTGATTAACAAGATTACCATAAGTATAGAAATATGGAATCAGGGAAACCATAAAGGCACTATAAGCCCCATACATCCATTTTCGTCTTGTATCCAGATATTTTTCTCTGTCCATCGGCTTAGGATTAATTGTAACATAACTACCATCATAATAGTTACTTTCAGGTACATAAAAAAACGCAGTTTCACCATTTTCTGAAATAAAGTCGCCTAAAATCTGGTTACCATTAATTTTAATCTGAGTACGGTTATTATCAATTTCATCTGCCACATGGCCGTTTACAATCACCTGACCATTCAAAGGCTTTCTCAAAGCAATATTCAGAATTCCTTCCTGCAGTTCCACCATATTTACATCTACCTGATACTTTTTATTTCCTTCAAAATAATATGATGTTTCTGCAGTTTTATACCCTTTACACGCAAACTGAATGCTATGTACCCCAGAATCAATTGTGATTTTTTTACTGTCACTATTCTGCAAAACATCATCTATAAATATTTCACAGGAATCTGATTCTGCAGAAGATATAGAAAAGCTTACTTCTACAGGCATAGAATTTGTTAAACCTGGCACAATCTGGTTTGCAAGACTTACCGTAATTAAATCCAGTTCGTTTATTGAACCAACTTCCATTACCGAAGCAATTTTTTTTGCTCCAGGGTAAAGATATACATCTACTTCAACCGAAAGATACTCGCCATAACCGGTTATGTTACCTGTCATAAGTGCATTTATACCTGCTGAATAAACTGCTTTTTCAAAATTATGGCTGGTATATCCTTCTTCGAGTAAAGCTTCAGAAGGTTCATACAAGGCTGCTGTATCGTTTTTATAGCAACCAATATTTTCGCTGGAAATTACAGTTTCTTCCTTTGTAAAAATACGTTTAAAAAATCTTGAAAAACGTTTAATTTCTGTATCTTCAAAGGGGTTTATATCTTCGCCACTTAAAGCTTTTTCCATTTCCAGCTCAAGCTGATTTTCCTGTTCTTTTAATAAGTTTAAATTTACATTAATTTTCTGTTCAAGTTCACTTATTTTTTTGCTTTCATCTGCAAGAGCTTTTTTAAGTTTTGAATCTGAATAATTTTGAAGTACTAGGGCATCTCGTTTTTTATATTCAGAAGTTAATTGAAGATATAAAGACTGACGTTCCTTTCTAGACTCATATCTGGCTCTCTCAAGTTTTTCGTCTGGGTATACGTTTCGAGCAAGAGTTCGATTTATATTTTCCAGAATATCAGCAGGAATAGAAACTGCAGTTGCATCTGTAACAGAATTATTAACCTGACCTTTTGAATAGGAAAATTTTTGCGCTGCAATAGTCCATTTACTTTCAGCAGCACAAAGCAAATTTGCAAAGAGAAAAATAATAACTAGAAATAATGATTTTTTAGAAACCTTACTCGTCGTCCTCATCATCACCAGAACCATCCATAGGAAGGCCCTTCCATTTTGCTACGAGGTATGAATTCATAAATTCATCAAGATTTCCATCCATTACACCCTGAATGTTACCCACGTTATACTTAGTTCTGTGGTCTTTTACCATGGTATAAGGACAGAAAACATAAGAGCGAATCTGACTTCCGAATGAAATATCTTTCTTTTCGGCAGCAAATTTTGAATTCTCTTTTTCTTTCTGTTCACGATAGTATTCGTACAAACGTGCCTTAAGCATGTTCATACACGACTGTCGGTTCATAATCTGTGAACGTTCTGTCTGGCAGGCAACAACAATACCAGTTGGAATATGTGTAAAACGAACTGCCGAATCTGTTTTATTAACGTGCTGTCCACCTTTACCACCGGCACGGTAAGTATCTACTCTTAAATCTTCAGGTTTAATATCAACTTCAATAGTATCATCCAGAACAGGGTACACATAAACCGAAGCAAATGAAGTGTGACGTCTTGCATTGGCATCAAAAGGACTTATACGAACAAGACGATGAATACCGCCTTCACCTTTTAAGTAACCATACACAAAGTCGCCGGAAATCTGCATTGTAATAGATTTAAGACCACCTTCTGCTTCCAGTTCGTCCATTATTTCTGTTTTATAACCGTGACGTTCTGCCCAGCGCAAATACATACGGCTAAGCATATATACCCAGTCGCAGGCTTCTGTACCACCAGCACCTGCATGAACAGTAAGGAATGCATCATTCTGGTCTACTTCGCCAGAAAGAAGATTTAAAATATTTAATTTTTCGAATTTTTCTTTTGCCGAATCAAACATAGAACGAACTTCATCTTCGTCGCCCTGTTCTCCCGATTCTTCTGCAAGTTCATACATTGCATCCAGGTCGTCCATTTCTGCAAGTAATGCACGCCATGGTTCAACTCTACTTTTAAGTTTACGAATCTGGCTCATTACCTTTTCGGCAGCTTCATGATCATCCCAGAAACCTGCAGCCTCTGTTAGTTTTTCTTTTTCCGCTATAGATTTATCAATGGAAGCAGAGTCAAAGACGCCCCCAAACGTTCATAATATCTTCTTTTAATTGTGCAATTGGAAATTTTACTTCTTCTAACATATCTTAAGAATACCAACAAACTTGATTTTATACAATTCTAACTATATTATAAAAATTATGAAGAAATCAGTTTGTTTACTATTAAGTATTTTCTGTACAGCACTACTTTTTGCTGAAAAGCCAATTGTTCAGGATATTCAGGCAAAAGCTGGCAGCGGTTCAAAAATCAATATTACATGGACTCTTCCCCAAAACCCTGATAGTGAAATTTCTGTATTATATGTTTACAGAAGCGACAAACAGATTAATTCCTATTCTCAAATTGAAACAATGACACCTATTGCTGTTTTAGATGCAAACACCTCTTCTTACACAGACAATGCTCCAGATTTTAAAGATTATTATTACGCAGTTATTGCTATTGCAGATACTCCATACCGTGTAATTTTACGTTCTTTTAATGCAACAATTTCTGGTGCCCACGTAAAGACAAAGGCAAAACAGACTGCAAAAAAGAAAGTTGAAGAAGAAAAATTCTACCCTGAAGGAACATTACGGGAAACACCTCTTCCATATATTGATTACACAGATGGTATTGGCAAAAAAGAAGCTGCTTCTGAAGTTGTAGCAAATAAAACCCGTACACTTATTTCGGAAACAGAAACTTATTATACAAATCTTACTCAGTATATTTTCGAAGAAGATATGATTTCGCCAGATGGGGGTGATGATTATCTTTTATTTGATATCTTAAAAACAAGTTTTGTTACTAGAAAATATTCAGAAGCAATTACTTCATTAAACAAGTTGATTGGAACAAATATTAGTGACGAAACCCGCAACAGAGCCTATTTCTATCTTGGCGAATCACAGTATCTTTCAGGAGACTATGAAGCTGCTGTAAGAACTTTTGTAAAAATTGAACAGATTTATCCAACTATTTCTAAAAAATGGTTGAATGCAGCTCTTGATAGAATTTAATAAATCTTTCTAAGTAATTCCAGAATTGCAGGGCGTTCTACAGCCTTTTTAATTTCTGCTACAAGCTGGTCACCACGAACAGCATTATTAACAACAGGTTTACCACTTTCATCTGCATTAGGAACTGTATCCATTCCACTTTCTGTGTTCTGATCTGGCATACTTACAAGAACAAGTTCATCTTCTTCATTAATGCGGTCATAAAAACCGTGATATGTTATTGTTGCTTCAGAAACTTCTTCACCAGGATTTGTAACTGTAATTACCCCTACAACATCTGAATCTTTATAGAACAAACCTGTTCCTGAATCTGCAGTTTTTACACAGCCCTTTTTAATAACTTTGAATTCTGCATCTCGAACAATATTTTCTGAACGTCCAAGGTCAATAAGAACAGTTTTTCCATTTCGCTGTAGAATTTTTCCGCGAACTGTAAGCTTTTCTAAAACAGAATTTCTGAATCTGCGGAGAACTGTAGAAAAACGATTGTTTCCAGTTGCATAATATTTTTCGTTGAAAGTTTCTGTACCTGTGCGACCAGAATACATAGTTGCTTTTAATGTAAGGTCTTCATCACCTTCGCTCATAGAAACAATTACAAAATAATCGAAATTATTGGCACGGGCATTTTTAAAAGCTTCACCATAACCAGAAACTGGAGTTACCTGAGTTTTAACAGAAGTAATTGCAACGCCCGAAAAAATGTCTCCACAAGCAAGGGCTGTAAGTCTGTCTGAATCTGCATGATTAAATGTAGATGTTGTTTCTTCGTAGAAAACAGCAATATTCCAGCGGATTTTATCTAAATAGAATGGATCAACTTTCCATTTTTTAGCAAGTGTATCCTGAAGTAAAGAATCATAAGCTTCAATTGTATCTTTTACAGAAGTTTTTAATTCTTTATCAGAAGTATCTTTTATAAACTGAAGCTGACTTAAATAAAGTTCATGCATTCCGTTCATTTCGAGAATATTTGCATAAGCCATACGGGCATCGGCATTTGAAGGGTCAAGCATAAGTGCCCGCTGATATTCATATGTACTTCCGGCTTTATCAAAACGGCTGTCGTACTGACGGGCATTATTGATATGATAGTTAGCCCAGCCTTTTCTTCTTGAATCATCAAAATCTACAGAATTTTTTACCTTCAATTCCAGCATTGTTCGCATAAGCTCATCTTGTGGCTGAATAGAAAGTCCTGTTGCCCAAACATCAATGGCTTCTTCTTCATAGCCCTGCTTATCTAATGCAACACCCTTTAAATACCATACAGAAGAATTTCTTCGGTTCTTACTTATTAAATAATCACACAAATCTATTACTTCATTATAACGGTTCTGGGAATACATAATGGAAGCAAGCAATTCATACGCCTGTTCATAATCACCTTTAATTTCAACAGCAATACGTGCATGTTTTTCTGCAGTTGTTAAATCACCTTTCATAAGGTAAACAATTGCAGCAAGATAATGAACTTCAGCTTCTCCGCTATAATACTGCACTGCCTGACGTAAATAATTTTCTGCCTGTGGGTAGCGGTTAGTTTCTGCACACAACAACGCTAAAGAAAGCAATGCCTTTCGGTTAGACGACTGGCGTTTTAATGCTTCAACATACTGGTTTTCGGCACCAGAAAATTTTCCATCATACAATTCTATTTCTGCAAGACCAAAATGAGCATCAACATCATTTGGGAAACGTTTCAAAATATCATTGAAGATAGTTCTGGCTTCTTCTGTTTGCCCGAGAGCCAGTAAAATCATACCCTTAAGATTCTGGATATTTGAATTATTTTTTTCATATTTTTCGGCACTAGTTAAATACTGGTAAGCAAGATCAAATTCACCAAGCTTATACGAACAATCAGCAAGGCGGAACCAGGCATCACTAAAGGCTGGATTCAAATTTACAACTTCAATAAAATACTGACTGGCTGCATACCAGTTTTCATCATTCTGTAAATCAACAGCTTTATTATAAATCGAAAGTGCGTTTTTACTTTCTGCAGAAAACAAAGGAGAAACAGCAAATAAACAAAGTAAAACCAGAGTTTTTGTCAGTTTTTTATTCATCTTTTTTTCCATCTTCAGTATTTTTAATAACTTTTACCATGTTAATACGGTGGCCTTCCATATCCTGAACAATAAAGTCATATTCATTCCATGTAGCTTTTTCGTACTTTACAGGCACCTTTCCAAACAAGTCAAATACAAATCCACCAAGACTATCAAAATCTTCATTAGGGAACTGAGCAGAAAGTGCTTCATTCAAATCGTCAAGGTCAACTCTGGCATCACAAAGCCAGATATTATCGCTAACTGTAAGAATGTCTTCCTGTTCTTTATCAAACTCGTCCTGAATATCACCTACAATTTCTTCAATAATATCTTCCATTGTTACAATACCAGACATTCCGCCGTATTCATCAATGGCAATTGCAATATGCAGGTGGTGACGTTTAAATTCACGAAGCAAAGAGTCGATTCTTTTACTTTCTGGAACAAAATATGGTTTACGGGCAAGTTCTGTAAGTTTTATTTCTTTTTTGTCGGCAAGACATTTTATAAGATCTTTTACATATAAAACACCAATTACATTATCAATAGAGTCTGTGTAAATTGGGAAACGGGAATGTCCGCTGTTTACAATTTTAGAAAAGAGTTCATCCTGTGGAGTATCTGAAGAAATAAAATCAACATCAATACGAGGAATCATAACTTCCTTTACAGAAGTTTTAGACAAATCCTCTACTCCCTGAATCATGACCTTTTTTTCTTCATTAAGAATTTCCTGCTGAATTATTTCTGCTTCTTCGGCTGCAGTATTCTTCTTTTTGCGTTTAAATAAACTCATAAAACTATTTTCTCATCCTTTATTTTAGCTAATAATTTTTCCTGCTTTTTAAGCATTTTACACTTTGGTTCTACACCAGCTTCAATATGCTCTTCACCGTGATCATAACCATTTAAGTGTAAAAGTCCGTGAACTAAGAGACGTTTCAATTCACTATTATTATTTTCGTCAAAATATTCCGCATTTACAGGTAAAGTATCAAGGCTGATTACAATATCACCGCTGCACTTCCATTTTCCTTCTTCATCTTTATAAACATCATTATTTTCAAAAGAAAGAACATCAGTTGCACTATCAATCTGGCGGTAATTTTTATTTAATTCCCGAATGCATTCATCGTTACAGAACATAATGGAAATTTCCTGATGATTAAAATGAAGCATTTTCATTACTTTCTGAACAAAAGGTTCAATATTGTCGAACCAGGCAGGAGCATCTACCCCTTCCTGCATTGAAACAAGAATTCTATTTTTCATTTTCTTTAGGTTCCTTAGTTTCTTTTGTATCTTTATCTGGATCCTGCTGATTCTGATACTTTATTCGGTTATGGTAATAACCAGTCAAAAGATTAACAAAAGACTGCTTAATTTTTGAAATATCACGGAAGGTTAATTCACAGTTATCAAGCTGACCATGTTCAACCTTCTGGCTAATTAACATATCAATAAATTTTTCCAATCGCTGAGATGTAGGATTATCAAGAGTATGACAGGCAGCTTCAATTGTATCTGCAAGCATTACAACCCCAGATTCGCGAGTACTTGGAGGATTTCCTGGGTACGAAAAGTCTTCTTCACTTACAGAAGGGTCTTTTTCTTTTGCAGCATTGTAGAAATAAGTAATAACACTGTTTCCATGATGTTCTGCAATAATATCTACAATAACCTGTGGCAAATGAAGCTGATGTGCCTTTTCAACACCTTTTTTTACATGACTCTTAATTACAAGTGCAGAAAGATTTGGATTAATTTCATTATGCTTATTTTCCATTCCCTGCTGATTTTCAACAAAGTATTCACTCTGATCAATTTTTCCTAAATCATGAAAGTAACCACCAACTCGTGCAATTAAAGGATTAGCATTAATTTCACGACATGCACTTTCTGCAAGCTGAGATACCATCATAGAATGATTGTATGTACCATTTGCAAGAATCTGCATCTGTTTGAAAATTGGAGTATTTGTATCACTTAAATCCATAAGACGGAATACAGATGCTGTGTTAAGAATAATTTCGAGTGGTGTAAGAAAACCAAGAGTAAGAATGCCGGAAATAAAACCGTTTACCATAATACCAACAATAAGTTTTGGTAAATCACTAAAAGTTTCATTAAAAATTACCAACATTAAAAGCATAAATACAACATCGACAACTGCAACTACAAGCCCTGCTACAACAAGGTCCAAACGGCGTTCAATTTTATGAACAATTGCACAGGCACTTAATGATGATGCAAGGGTAAATAAGAAGGTTGGAATAGCATAACCGCTGGCATTAAGTACACCAAGTGAAACTATAATCGAAAGTAAAACTGCAGAACCGTTGCCATAAAGAATTGTAACCAGCATTATAAAAAGTGCAGTTGGAATAACAATACAAATAGAATAAGTATTTGCAAAGAAGGCAAATTTTCCACAGAAAACTGTAATTGCATAAACCATTATAAAGAAAATTACATGAAGTAAAGGTTCTCGGAATAAAAGTCTTTTTGCACCATGCATGAAAGAGAACAAAAGGTACCACATAATGGCAAGCAAAATAATATAAAGTTCATTATTTGCAAAAGCTCTGTAATCAATATACAAAGGTGATGCAGACATCTTTTTTAATTTTGCATACCCTTCTTCTGTAATTGGGAAACCTTTTCTAATAATTTTTTCGCCTTTTATAACAGAAACAGGTTCCAGTTCATCTGGAGCAAGACTTCTGTCGGCAATAATAGTTCGGTCTGCAATCTGTCCAATTTCAAAATCATTAAGATTAAAACTGGCAATAGTTTCTGTTGTGCTTATCTTCAAGAAATTCAATGCTGAAACAGCAAGGATTCCAAAAATAAAAAGCAATAAAAACATATAATTCTTTTTAATATAACTTCCAACAGCATTTAAAATGGACTTTTTTGCACGAGCCATTTCTGTATCTTTTTTAGAATTGTTCTTTTTCATTTTCCTCATATGCCTTTACAATCTGCTTAACAAGTTTATTTCTTACAACATCTTCTGCCGTAAGTGCCATAAATCCTATATCCTGTATTTTATACAAAATGTTCATTGAATGCATTAACCCAGAGGTTACTTTTTTAGGTAAATCGATTTGCGATGGATCGCCAGTTACAAATACTTTTGTATTTTCCCCCATACGGGTAAGAAACATTTTCATCTGGGCAACTGTTGTATTCTGAGCTTCATCAAGAATAACAACACAATTATTTAATGTACGACCACGCATATATGCCAAAGGTGCAACTTCGATTATTCCAGCTTCAAACATACGTTTTACCGATTCTGCCGGCAAAATTGTTTCCATTGCATCACGCAACGGTCGTAAATATGGATCAATTTTATCTTCCAAATCGCCTGGTAAAAAACCAAGATTTTCGCCAGCTTCTACAACAGGCCGTGTAATAATCAGCTTATTCTTTTTATGATTAATAATTAAACGTAAAGCTTCGGCTACGGCAAGGAAAGTTTTACCGCTACCTGCTGAACCTGTACAAAAGACCATATCTTTAGACTGAAGAAGATTTATATATTCTGCCTGCCCTTGAGTTCGTGGATATACCCTGCGTAATGCGCCAGGAATATTAATTACCATTTCATCAAGATTTACTTTTTTCTGAGTATTTAAAACTGTAAGGATTATGTCTTCACCGTTTTTGCCACCAGCGGCAACTTCATCTATGACCCGGTCTACAATAAACTGAAACTTTTCACAAAGTTCATTGCTCTGATTTTCTATAGAAAGTTCGTTACCCCGGGTATAAATAGGCACCCCAAGATGCTCTTCAATGAGTTTTAAGTTTTTATCATTAGTTCCACAAATACAAGAAAGAACATTATTATCTGGAACTACTATCGTATAATCGTTCAAATATACCTCAATATATCTATTATATTCTATATAAATAGATTTTTCAAATAGTAGATACCACAGATGAATCTACTCAAGCTTCCATTCACCATAATCATCAATAATACTTGTTTTCATACTTTCCATAGGCTTCCATACAATGCCGATAGTAACATATGGATTAAAATCGTAATAAGCACGTCCATTTTCACGAAGAAGACGAGGTTCCAGTTTTACGGCCATATCAAATTTCCAGTCGTGCAATTCATGACTTACTTTCAGATTTAAAGAATTTAACTTAAATCCAGAACCTTCCCTTTTGGCAGTATCATCAAAGCGGAAAGAATTTACAAGATCTGTAAACATGTTTCCAGGGAAAGGTCCGCCTTCATCGTACAAACCTTCATGGAAATACCAGTACAAAATTGAGTTCTTAGAAGTAGCAGAGAAACTTATATCCAAAAAATCATTGATTTTAAAATTCAACGATGGAGAAATAACAAAGTTAGTGTTTGTAGGACGTATTAAATCTGCTGTAAAATTCATATTTATACCAGGTGCAAAAGAAATACGATTAAACCATCTGTAATATGTTTTTGGCTGGAAATTATAAGAGAGATTAAAAGAATATGGTAAAAATTCTTTTTCGGAACGGGCTGTATAACCGGTAGAGTCAAAATCAAAACCTGTTGTATACGCCATGCTGTAAGCCACCGAAAGTCCATATAAAGATGCAGAAAGTCTTAAACTTTCATTATGATTATCTTCAAGATTATATACATAAGATTCAGATAGATTGATTTTCGAATTCAACAAAGAAACATTTATTGACTGGTTCAAAGGAGACTTTTTCCATTTTTCAGAGTCTGGTACATTTCCTTTTGTAACTTCCCTGAATCCTGTACTAAAAGAAGCTGTAACATAAGGGAATGTAAGACCTAACGTTGCTGTATACTGTCGCAATAGCGGTGGTAAAACTGTAGAGAAAGTCAGATTCTGCTTGAACAAATCTAGTTCTTTTGCACTGATTGTTGCCGACAGAGAATTAACTGTAACACAAGTGTCGTCATCCCAGTCGAAAGGAACTGTTTCCCACTGTTCATTGTCTGCAGTTCCAACGAATTTGCGTCTGTATAATTTATAAGTTGAATTCCATGTAATATTTGAATCGGAAAATGCCTTTATATAAGTAAAAGGACGAATAGAAATGCTGTTTGTGTTTAACAAATCTCTATTTTCTGCGTTGTAGTCGGCTAGTATAAGTTTATTAATTTCAGTTGAATCATAACCACCATTTGCAACATCATCAGAAATATAAGGATGCTCCTGGAAAACTGGCGAAAAAGAAAGAGAATTAGTAACGCTAAAGAAATTGCCACCATAATTAAAATTACTTGCAAGGGAAATTGGAATTTTCCATGTATACATAAAGGAACGGATATTATTCCAGTCAAAATCTTCTGCGGTATATAAATTATTAGGAGAATACGAAAGCTGGGTATTTAAATTTGAATTGATATTATATGATAATTTATATGAAATTCCTTCGTTTACAGAAACTTTTTCTGGCGTAAATTCAAGATTTGGAATTGTAAAATTGAAAATCTCCTCTTCCTCATCTTTATCTTCTTTTTTTTCTTCTGGGGTCTCTGTCTTTTCTTCTGCAGGAGATTTTAATTCATCAGGTTTATTAAGAGTTATGTCGTAAGTTACAGTACTTCCATCTTTCTGTTTTTTATTATTCATAGGCCATGAAAATAAAGTACCGCTTAGGGAAAAATCTACAGCAGCAGGAATTATAGTAGATGGGTAATAAAATTTTCTGTTAGGAGTATTCTTTCTCCATAAAGCATAATCTGAACTATTTGAAGCAGTTTCTTCCAGTTTTGAGCCTTTTCTATCTGTATAAAAAAGCGATTCATTTCCACTTTTCTTTTCAACAATCTTTGAAGAAAAATTTACAGAAGAATTTGCTTTAAAAGATATAGAAGAAATATAAGGATTAATAACAGCTGGAAGCGAAGGTGAATATGAAGAAGACATTTGCCATGAAAAACTTGAAATTTCGCCGGTGCTATAGGAGATACTGTTATTTTCCTTACTGGAATCAAGGAAGTAAGAAATCCAGTCCATAGTTTCGGAACGGTTGGTAAGGAAATCACCAGAGAAGAATGGATCAGAATAAATTGGCACATTCAAACTGAATGAAAAAGGCTTTGCCAAAACAAAATCTAATTTACCACTGTATCGGAATGGGATGAAAGTTCCCATAAAATTGGAAGTATCTTCAAATTCTATCCCATTTGGCGAATATGGTAAAAAATCATTACCGGTATGGAAGATTGTATTGCTAAAACCAAGATTTACATTAAATGCAATTTTAGAAACATATTGATTTTTTGGATTAAAATTTCCATCAAGCCCCGCAAACCAGCCTAAATTAGAATACCAGTCGGCCATAAGTTTTAAATATTGTGAAGTATCACCTTTATAATCTTCATCTAAATTATGCAGAACAATACCTTCCAGTTTCTGTTCCTTTAGAGAAGAAGGTTTTACAAAATTATAAACTGCTTTTAGAGAATCTGCAGAGCTGCTGGAATCTGAATTACTACCAGAAGAATTTTTATTTCCAGATTCAAGGGGCTTTCGTCCCAATAAATAAGTTGTAGTCTGGATTGAAGTACCTTCCCTTTCCTTATAACTAAAGACCGGATTAAAAATCAATTCGTCTTTAGGGTAATAAAAGGCGGGAAAATATAAAACAGGAACAACACCAACATAAAGCAGAGCATTAAAAAAGGCAAATTCGCCTCCAGGTAAAAGCCAGGTTCTTGTTGCATCAATATGCCAGTGGGGATTTTCGTCATCACAAAAAGTAAGACTGGAATTTTTAAACGCAATAACATTATTACTGCTTTTTCCAAAAATATCTGCAAAAACAATCAAAGTTGAACCAGAAGGAAGATTTAATGCATCAGATTTAGTTTGAACTACACGACCTCCATCAAAAATACCTTCCAGAGTGGAAGTATTCATAAGCAGAGAACTGGCTGTCGTTTTTTCACCACCAGAGGACAAGCCTTTTGTATCAATTTCAACATTACCTTCGGCATAAAGCATTTCGGTTTTTCTGTCATAAGAAACACGGTCTGCCCTGATTTCTGTAGTTGTATTATTCTTTGTTACAGAAAGAACAACTGACCCTTCCAGTTCAATAGTGTCATTACCTGTATCATCTGACTTTTTATACGAGGTTTGACGTGCAGACATAATTGTAATAGTTGTTATATCTGCTTCAGCATATAACGAAAAAAATGAGAATAAAGCGAGAAAAATCAGGACAAGACTTTTTTTCACTTAGACAACATATCCTTTATAAAGTGGCCGGTAAAGCTGGAATCTACCTTTGCAACTTCTTCTGGAGTACCAGTTGCAACAATAGTACCACCGCCAGTACCGCCTTCTGGCCCAAGGTCAATAATGTAATCGGCCTGGCAAATAACATCAAGGTTATGTTCAATCATTACAACAGAGTTTCCATTATCTACAAGACGCTGAATTACAGACATAAGCTGCTTAACATCGGCAAAATGGAGCCCTGTAGTAGGTTCATCAAGAATATACAAGGTTTTGCTGGTAGCAGGACGGGCAAGTTCATTGGCAAGTTTTACACGCTGAGCTTCACCACCAGAAAGAGTAAGAGCATTCTGCCCAAGAGAAATGTAACCAAGTCCAACAGCCTGAAGAGTAGCAATTTTTCTATAAATATGAGGAATACTTGCAAAAAACTCGCAGGCTTCATCTATAGTCATATTTAACACATCATTAATAGATTTACCTTTGTATTCCACTTCAAGAGTTTCTTTATTAAATCGCTTACCGTTACAAACATCACAAGGAATGTAAACGTCTGGAAGGAAGTTCATTTCAATTACAATTTCGCCAGCACCCTGACAGTTTTCGCAGCGGCCACCTTTTACATTGAAAGAAAAACGGCCTTTCTGATAACCACGGGCTTTAGATTCTGGTAAAGTAGAATATAAATCTCGGATAGCATCAAAAACACCAACATAAGTTGCAGGGTTAGAACGAGGTGAACGGCCAATTGGCGACTGGTCAATGTTAATTACCTTATCAATTCCATCAAAGCCTTCAATAGATTCACACTTTCCAATATCGTAGTTAGTGCCCATAATCTTATTGCTTACAGAAGGATAAAGAATATCGCTCATAAGTGTAGATTTACCACTACCACTAACACCAGTAATACAAGTAAAACAGCCAAGAGGAATATCTACATCAACCTTTTTAAGATTATGCTCCTGAGCACCACGGATTTTAATAATCTGACCATTACCAGGACGGCGCTGGGCAGGAATATCCATTTTAAGAGTACCAGCCAGATACTGACCAGTTAAACTTTCCTTCACCTTTGCAACTTCTTCTGGAGTACCAGCGGCAACAACCTTACCACCGTTAATTCCAGCCCCTGGTCCCATATCAACAAGGAAGTCTGCAGTACGCAAGGTCTGTTCGTCATGTTCAACTACAATTACAGAGTTACCGTTATCTCTAAGACTTATAAGTGTATCAATTAATTTTTGATTATCACGCTGATGAAGACCAATACTAGGTTCATCAAGAATATACATTACGCCACAAAGAGCAGAACCAATTTGAGTTGCAAGACGGATACGCTGAGCTTCACCACCGGAAAGGGTTCCTGCAGAACGTTCCATAGTTAGATACTGAAGTCCAACATCTCTTAAAAAACGAAGACGGGCTTTAATTTCTTTAAGAATCTGAGTAGCAATTTTAGCTTCACTTTCTGTAAGAGTAAGATTGTCAAAAAACTCTATAGATTCTGTAACGCTAAGCTTACAAAGATCAATAATATTTTTTTCACCAACAGTAACACCAAGGGCTTCCTTACGAAGACGCTGACCATGACAGCAACTGCATTCATGAACGGCCATAAATTTTTCTTCAATATTGGCACGCATAGTTTCGCCCCAGGCTTCGCGGTGACGTCTAGTCATTTCACGGATAACTCCAGGCCAAGGACGGTTATATTCACTAAAGCCTTCACCACTCTGCTTTTTGTAAATCCAGTGGATTTTACGGGTATCGTCACCATTCCAAAGGAAGTCGAACTGCTTTTCAGTTAAATCTTTGATTGGAGTATCAAGAGTAAAGCCTTCAGCTTCGGCAACAGCACCAAACATTTTACTGTTCCATTCAGAATCAGGATTAAAAAATGGCAGGGCATATTCATTAAAGCTTAAACTATCATCAGGAAGGATTTTCTTAAAATCCCATTCCATTTTTTCACCTAGCCCTGTACATTCTGGGCAGGCACCAAAAGGATTATTAAATGAGAACAAACGTGGCTGCAAATCTGGAATGGAAATACCACAATCAGGACAGGCATTTTTCTGACTAAAGAAAACTTCAATTTCCTTTTCGTCTTCGGGAGATTTTTTAGTTACAACAACAATGCCGTTGGCGTTTTTAAGGGCAATTTCAATAGAATCAGCAAGACGAGTTCGGATATCTTCAGATTTTTTAATTCGGTCTACAACAATTTCAATAGTGTGCTTTTTCTGTTTATCAAGCTTGATATTTTCTTCCAAATCGGCCATAACCCCATCAATGCGGGCACGAATAAAGCCGGATTTTTTAGCATCATCTATAATTTTCTGGTGTTCACCCTTTTTACCACGGATAACAGGAGCAAGAATCTGCATTTTAGTATCATCTGGCCAGGACATTACAGTATCAATAATCTGATCAATAGACTGCTCTCTAATTTCACGGCCACATTCAGGACAATGAGGATGACCAGTGCGGGCAAAAAGCAAACGGTAATAATCGTAGATTTCTGTAATTGTACCTACTGTAGAACGAGGGTTTTTATTTGTAGATTTCTGTTCAATAGAGATTGCAGGAGAAAGACCTTCTATTAAATCAACATCAGGCTTATCCATACGGCCAAGAAACTGGCGGGCGTAGGAAGAAAGACTTTCCATATAACGGCGCTGACCTTCGGCAAACAAAGTATCAAATGCCAGCGAAGATTTTCCAGAGCCAGAAAGACCTGAAATTACAACAAGTTTATTACGAGGTAAAGTGACATCAACGTTTTTAAGGTTATGTTCACGAGCCCCACGAATTACAATCTTTTCTTCCATAATGGAAATATTATAGTGAAAAATAAAGGTGAAAACAATTGGAAATGACATGCGAAGGAGAGTCAAGTAACATTGGGGGAGAGTCACCGAACGTTCGGGGACTGTCCCCCAATGTTACTTGACTGTCCTCCAACGTTCGGTGACTGTCCCCTTCGTCTATTTTTTTCTATTTGACAGAATACATATTTCCCTATGATAATCTTATATATAGAAACAAACTCTCTATAAGGATAAAAAAATGATTGCAATCACAATTCTCCTTCTGGTAGTTTTCTTCGCCGTAATGATTGGTGTAGGAATCTACTCTCGCCGCCAGGCAACAGACGTAAACGGCTTTGTTCTTGGTGGACGTACAGTTGGTCCATGGCTTACAGCATTTGCCTTTGGTACCTCTTATTTCTCTGCAGTAATCTTCGTAGGTTACGCAGGACAGTTTGGCTGGCTTTTCGGTTTGGCTTCTACATGGGCAGGACTTGGAAACGCCTTTATTGGTTCCCTTTTAGCATGGAATATTCTTGGTCGTAGAACTCGTATTATGACACAGCACATTGATGCAAAAACAATGCCAGATTATTTCGGAAAACGATTCGATTCTACACCACTTAAAGTAGTAGCCTCTCTCATCGTATTCGTATTCCTTATTCCATATACAGCATCCCTTTATAACGGATTGTCTTCTCTCTTCGGACTTGTATTCAACATTCCTTACTGGGTTGTAATTCTTATTATGGCAGTGCTTACAGGCTTCTATGTAATCTTCGGAGGTTACATGGCAACAGCTATCAACGACTTTATTCAGGGTATTATTATGCTCTTTGGTATTGTAGCTGTAATTGGAGCAGTATTAACTCAGAATGGCGGACTTTTAGCTGCAACTCAGAAACTTTCAGCAGTTCCTTCAGCAGGCTGGACAGGCGGTGCATTTACATCATTCTTTGGACCAGATCCATTATTCCTTTTGTTCGTAGTAATCCTTACATCATTAGGAACATGGGGACTTCCACAGATGGTTGGAAAGTTCTACGCAATTAAATCAGAAAATCAGATTCACAAAGGAACAGTAATTTCTACAGTATTTGCTATTATCGTAGCAGGCGGATGTTACTTCCTTGGCGGATTCGGACGTCTTTATGCAGATAAAATTACTTATGCTGCAAATGGAAAACCACTTTTTGATACAATCGTTCCAGCAATGCTTTCTACTTTACCAGCAATTATTATTGCAGTAGTAATCGTACTGGTACTTTCAGCTTCAATGTCTACACTTTCATCACTGGTACTTACATCAAGTTCAACATTCACTTTGGATGTAATTAAACCAGCAAGCAAAAAAGAAATGACAGAAAAGAAACAGGTTTTCATTATGAGAATCTTCATTGTATTCTTTATTATTGTTTCAGCAGTAATTGCCGTAATTAAAGATGCAAACCCAGGTGTTACATTTATTGCTCAGATGATGGGTGTATCTTGGGGTGGACTTGCAGGTGCATTCCTTGCTCCATATTTATACGGACTTTACTGGAAGGGAGTTACAAAGGCTTCTACAGTAGTATGTTTTATCTGGGGAACAGGACTTGCAGTTACACAGTTTGTATTCTCAATGACAGGTGTAAATGTTGCTGCATTCCCACCATTCTTTGCACTTATGTTCAAAACAAGTATCCATTCAGGTGCTTTTGCAATGATTGGCGGATTGATTATTGTTCCACTTGTAAGCTTGTGTACAAAGAAATTGGACAAAGCATTTACAGACAAGATTTTCAGCTGCTACGATGCAAAAGTAGAAACAACAGCTAAAACAGCATTGGATTAATAAAAGGTCATTTTAATGACATAATAAAATCGTTCCTACTTTCAGGAACGATTTTTTTTGGAGAAATGTAAAAAGTGAAATTATCAAAAAAAGAAAAACTTTATATTCTAAATAACTTTTCTGGTGTTTTACACACAACTCTAAATCCTGAAGGTCCAGGTGTTGTCAGAATTCATCTTATTCCTCCTGAATTCAATTCAGAATCAGAAAACTACGGAATGAGTGCTGCTATCATCAATGGTCAGGATATAATTCCAGTAAACACAAGCTGGAGCATTTTACTTGCAGAATTTATAAAAAATGTAAATGAATATAATGGCAAAGAAATTGCAGAAACCGAATATAAAAATATTTTAAATAAAACTACAACATCTGTAAAAAAGGTTTATCCTTTTCTAAAAAGAAAGCGCCTTATTGCTGATATTTCTTTAATCATGACAACTTTTAAACAGATTGCATACAGAGAAGAAGTATCTGCTGAAATAGGATACTTGAACATTGGTGAATATGCACCTTTTATGAAAGCTCCTCATCGAATGGATTTAATGGTCAGTGCTATGACAAAAGACGGTAAATGGCATTGTAACCAGAACTGTATTCATTGCTATGCAGCAGGCCAGAAGCAATCAGAGGAAGCAGAAATAACAACAAAAGATTGGAAAACAATAATCGATAATTGTAGAAAAGCCTGCATTCCTCAAATTACTTTTACCGGCGGCGAACCAACAATGCGAGATGATCTTATTGAATTAATAGATTATTCAAAATGGTTTGTTACAAGATTGAATACAAACGGCATTAAACTTTCAAAGGAATATTGTCAGAGATTAAAAGAAGCTTCATTAGACAGTTTGCAAATTACTTTTTATTCAGAGAATAAAGATATTCATAATCAGCTTGTTGGCGCAGACCGTTATGACAATACTGTAGAAGGAATTCAAAATGCCCTGGATGCACAATTAAGTGTAAGCATAAATACTCCACTTTGCACACTTAATAAAGATTATGTAAAAACCCTGGAATTTCTTCACAGTAAAGGTGTTATGTATGTTACCTGTTCCGGCTTAATAACAACAGGTAATGCTAAATCTGAAGAATCCAAAAATCTGCAGCTTTCAAAGGAAGAAATTAAAGATGTATTAAAATCTGCAGTTGAATATTGCAATCAGAATGCTATGGAAATAAGTTTTACTTCTCCCGGATGGATTGAAAACTCCTTTTTTGATGAACTTGGAATAACAACACCAACTTGCGGAGCTTGCTTAAGCAATATGGCAATAACTCCAGGTGGAAATGTAGTTCCATGTCAAAGCTGGCTAAACGGTAAGCCTTTAGGAAATATGATTACAGATGACTGGAAAACTATATGGCAGAATCCTGTTTCTGTACAACAAAGGGAATTTTCAGCAAAAATGTCGGGTCAATGTCCTTTAAAAAATGGAGGCTGCAATGAAAACTAAAAAAATCTTCATAGTTTGTCTAATTGCACTAACTTCCCTTTTTACAGCAAAACTTTTTGCAAAGCCTTTAGACGAAATTATAAATTATAAGATTGAAGCAGTTGTAAATAAAAATGCAACAATAACATTCAACTATCACATAGACTGGAAGGTTCTTGACTCTACTTCTGAAGGGCCTTTAGAATGGGTAAAAATAGGCATTCCAAATAAGCATTATATTTCATATAAAGAAAACAGTCCTAACATAAGATCTATAAGATATATGGAAGATTCGGGACAGTTCCTCCGTATAGATTTCAAACAAAAATACAATGCAGGAGAAACTGTTTCCTTTGATTTTATTCTTATTCAAGATTACATGTATAAAATGGATAAACCAGAAAAAGGCACTACTTCCATTGGTTTTACCCCCGGCTGGTTCAATGATATTGCTGTAGATAATCTTACAATTAAATGGAAAATGGATAACTCTTTTGATGCAACCGAAGGATATACAGTTTCAGACGGATATTATGTTTGGAAAAAAACTTTACGCCCAGGGCAGAAATTTCCAATCTATGTTTATTACAAGAATAATGCACTTGCATTCCAGAAACAAAAGTCTGATGCACTTGCTAAAGAAAAGCTCTCAGATATTATATTTATGATTGTAATTTCTCTAATTGTCGGGTTATTTATTTTCATTTTTATACTTGCAAAGATTGAAGAAGAAAAATACAACCGGACAGCCAATTTTGGTGCCGGAAGATATTATCGCCACGGTGGATATCACAGTACAGGGTGCGTTCACAGTTCGTGTGCCTGTGCCTGCGCTTGTGCATGTGCCTGTGCAGGAGGCGGTAGGGCCGGTTGTTCTACAAAAGATTTTTATAAAACAAATCTTAAATTAAGATTTATAAAGAATTAAACTGATAACAGCTATTTCTAAAAAAAAACAGGGCTGTCCAATAAGTATTAACTGTAGCGGTCATTGAGCCTGTCGAAATGACCATTACACTTAATATGGTGGTTTCGACAAGCTCAACCACCGCAAATTGAACTTTTTAGACAGCCCCATTTTTTTAGTAAAATTACTTATTAGTTAGCCTTAACAGTGTTTTTTACAATAACGTCGTGTGCACCACCTTCGCGGATAGATGCTGCACTTACCATTGTAATTTTTGCAATTTTCTGAAGTTCTGGGATAGTTACAGCACCACAGTTACACATTGCGTGAATAACTTTACTTGTTGTAAGAGTAACGTTATCGTGGAGGCTACCTGCGTATGGAACATAAGAATCAACACCTTCTTCAAATGCCATTCCTTTCTTTCCACCTAAATCGTAGCGCTGCCAGTTGCGGGCACGGTTAGAACCTTCACCCCAGTATTCTTTTACGTAGTTTCCGTTTACGATTAATTTATTTGTTGGAGATTCATCAAAACGTGCAAAGTAACGGCCAAGCATTACAAAGTCAGCACCCATAGCCAAAGCCAATGTAACGTGATGATCATAAACAATACCACCGTCAGAACAGATTGGAATATAAATACCTGTTTTTTCATAGTAAGCATCGCGGGCTTTTGCAACTTCAATTGTAGCAGTAGCCTGACCACGACCAATACCTTTCTGTTCACGAGTAATACAGATTGAACCGCCACCAATACCAATTTTTACAAAGTCAGCACCAGCTTCAGCAAGGAAGTTGAAACCGTCAGCATCAACAACGTTACCTGCCCCTACTTTTGCATTTGGCCATTTAGCGTGAATATCCTGCAATGCACGTTTCTGCCATTCAGTAAAGCCTTCAGATGAGTCCAAAGTCATTACATCAACACCAGCAGCTAAAAGAGCTGGAACACGTTCCATATAATCGCGAGTATTAATACCAGCACCAACAATGTAGCGTTTCTGTGAATCAAGAAGTTCAAGTGGATGTTCTTCGTGAGCAGCAGCATCTTTACGGAATACAAAGCTTGTCAATCTACCGTTTTTATCAACAATTGGAAGCTGATTTACTTTCTTTTCCCAGATAATATCGTTAGCTTCATCAAGTGAAATTCCTTCTTTACCCAAAACAAGATTAGCCAAAGGAGTCATATAATCTTTTACTTTTGCTGTAGGTTCACAATGAGAAATACGGAAATCGCGGTCTGTAATAATACCAACCAATTTACCGTTTGCTGTACCATCATCAGTTACAGCTACAGTAGAATGTCCTGTCTGTTCAACAGCTGCAACAAGTTCAGCCAAAGTATTTTCAGGACCAATATTTGTATCAGAAGTTACAAAACCAGCTTTGTATGCTTTTACACGAGCAACCATTGCTGCCTGATTTTCAATAGTCTGAGAACCAAAGATAAAAGAAATTCCACCTTCTTTAGCAAGGGCAACTGCAAGTTTATCATCAGAAACAGCCTGCATAACAGCAGATGTCATTGGAATGTTCATTGTAAGTGGACATTTTTCTCCAGCTTTTTTGTTATAACGAACAACAGGTGTCTGTAATGATACGTTAGCAGGAATACAATCTGGGCCTGTATAACCAGGTACGAGCAGATATTCGTCGAATGTGTGTGATGGTTCTTCAAAAATGTAAGCCATTTTAGTTCTCCTAAAAAAGGTCTTTATGATGTAAAAATCACTAGGCCTTTTTTTTTTCACCACGAGAATTGTGGCGAAAAAAACTATAATAAAGCTTGCGACGCAAACTGATAATTTGCTATGTGAAATATTTTGTTATTATATAAATAACATTATAATATGTCAATTCACTATTTAATTTTCATTTTTTAAAAATTTTTTTTACCCTATCTCACAATATGACACACCCCTCCCTTTATAATAAAAGTATAAAGAAAACACGAGGTACATTATGAAAAAACTTATTCACATCTTAAAACGCATTGATACTACAACTAAAGCAGTTTACATCTGTGGCTTATTCGGAATTGTAGCTTACATAACAGTTTATTTTATGGAACATCCTGTAGGAGCTATTTAATCTTCTATTTAAACTAATATACTTATATGGTAAAATTGTAATTCCATAATGAATAGAAAGTTTTTAATCTGCATTAACAGTATTCTCTTTTCCTTAGGATTTTTTTCCTGTGCAACTAGTCCTAAGACTGTAAATACTCCTGCGGAAATTGAACCGGCCCCTATAGAAGAGGTTCAAAATCTTTCTTCTGAAAAACCTGTTTTGCAAAATACTATTACCCTTCTTTTTGGTGGCGATATTATGGCTCATTCCGTAAATTACAATATCACTACTTATGAAAAAATCTGGCGTGATGTAAAACATGTAATTGAACCTGTAGATTTAGCTTTTGGTAATATTGAAGCGCCTATTGATACAACTAAAGCAGCCTCTTCTTACCCTAGTTTTAATATGACTAAAAAATATGTTCAGGCCTCAATAGATGCCGGTTTTGATGTATTCAGTTTATGTAATAACCACACCAACGACCAGTATCTGGCAGGTATAACCGAAACTTTAAAAACCACAAAGCAACTTACAGAAGATGCACTGGCAAAAGGAAATAAGATTTATTTTTCTGGCATTAAAGATTCTGTCCAATCTCCTTTTACCTATAATGTTATAGAAAAAAATGGATGGAAAATTTTATTTTTGCCAATTACAGAGCTGTTAAACCGTCCTGATGCTTCTTCCTACATAAACTATGTTAAAACCGATGAAGCATCCCGTAAAAAATTCCTTGAATATGCCAAAAAGGTAAAGGCCGACAATCCTTGCGATATTTTTATAATCTCTGTACATACTGCAGAACCTGAATACACCCGTAATATTACAGAATCTCAGGAAAAATGGTATCAGGATCTTTTGGATTCAGGTGCCGACATTATATGGGCTAACCATGCGCATATTATCAAAAACCGAAAAGTAATTGTAAACACACAAACTGGTCGTGACAGTCTTATAATGTACGCCAATGGAAATACAATCAGCGGACAGCGTACAAAGCCAGATTTTTCAGCTAAAAACCCTGTTGGTGAGCGGGATAACACTGGCGACGGACTGTTTTACATTGTAACCCTGGAAAAAGACAATAAAAAAGGCTCGCTTAGATTAATTAAAGCTGAACCATATTTTATAACAACCTACATAAATACTGCAGACGAATATGTTATTAAACCATTGAATCAGGATTTTGTAGATTATCTTTATTCTGTCCCACGTAGTAACTGGGCAAAATACATTGAAAAACGCATCAAAATTAATAAGGATGCAACAAAGGATTTAATAGAATGGCGATAGATTATAAATCTCTTCCTGTATACGCACAAAAACAAAAGATTTTAGACTGCCTTGAAAACAACCAGGTTGTAATAGTTGAAAGTCCAACTGGCTCTGGTAAAACTACTCAAATTCCAGTAATTCTTTACGAGGCTGGTTATGCATCTTCTGGCATAATAGGTGTTACTCAGCCTCGCAGAATTGCAGCTCTTAGTGTAAGTGAATTTATTTCTAAACAGCTTGGAACTTCTTATCCTGGCCTTGTTGGCTACAAAATGAGATTTGAAGATTACACTAATCAGGAAACTAAAATTAAAATTATGACCGATGGTATTCTTCTTCAGGAAATGAAGCTGGATCCATGGCTTTCAAAATACTCAGTTTTAATGATTGATGAAGCCCATGAGCGCAGTTTAAACATTGACTTTGTTCTGGGGCTTGTAAAACGTATTCTTAAAGAACGCAGCGACTTTAGAGTAATTGTAAGTTCTGCCACTATGAATACTCAAATCTTCAGTGAATATTTTGGAAATGCTCCTATAGTTTCAATTGATACAGTAACCTACCCGGTTGCTATGATTTACGATCCTGTTCCTGGCGGAGTTACAACAACAACTGACAGCGGCTGCGACCAGCTTTTGAACAAAATTTACACAACTGTAGACCGTGTCCTTGATAATGACGAAGATGGCGGTATTTTAATCTTCCTGCCTGGCGAAAAAATTATTAAAAACTGTGTAGATAAACTTTATTATTCACCTATAGGCCGAAAACTTCACATTTTACCATTGTATGGCCGCCTCCCAAAAGAAGAACAGGAACGGGTTTTTGAATCTGCCCCTGCCGGCAAGCGTAAAGTAGTAATTTCCACAAATATTGCAGAAACTTCAGTTACTATCAGTGATATTACAACTGTAATCGACAGTGGTATCTGCAAGTTGAACTTCTACAACCCTCGCAATTATACTTCAAGCCTTATAGAGTCTTTTGTTTCAAAGGCCTCTTGTAATCAGCGTAAAGGTCGTGCCGGTCGTACTCAGCCAGGAACTTGTTACCGTCTTTATAGTCGCAAAGATTTTGATTCCCGCCCTGAATATACTACAGAAGAAATTTACCGTACCGACTTAAGTGAAGTTGTTCTTCGTATGTCTGAACTTGGAATTACAGATTTTTACAATTTCGATTTTATTGCTAACCCTGGCCGCGAAGGTATTATTGGCGCTGTAGATACATTACGTATGCTTGGTGCTCTTGAAGAAGACAATACTCTTTCTGCCATTGGTAATATGATGGTCAAATTCCCTCTGGAACCTCGCATCAGTCGTATCATCGTTGAAGCAATTATGCGTTTCCCAGATGTACTTGATAAAACTTTGATTGCCACATCTTTCTTATCTGCTAATTCACCTTTTGTTCTTCCGCCAAATGAAGAAATGGAAGCACGCAAGGCTCATCACCGTTTCCGCGATATGCAGGGGGACTTCTGTACTTACATCAACCTTTACCATGCCTATAAACAAACTGATAACCGGGAAAAGTTCTGTAAGAAAAATTATCTTGATGAACGGGTAATGGCCGAAATTGAAAATATTAATTTCCAGCTTACAGAAATTGTAAATGAAAAAATGGGAATTCCTGTGGTGGAAGGCAAAGGTTCTATTACCGATTATCTATGTTGTATTGCTGCCGGTATGATTCAATTTGTTTGTGTACGAACTGGCCGTGAAAATTACCACAGCCTTACAGCAGATCACATTTGCATTCACCCGGGAAGTGTTATGTTCAAACAGAATCCGGTTTTCCTTGTAGCCGGAGAAATTGTCCGCACCAGCCGTATTTTTGCCATGAGCGTTTCACCACTTACAAAACCAATGCTTGATACAATTAATCCACAATTATATGAACGATTAATGGCCTGTAAAAATTCAAAATCGGACAGACTGGAACTTAAAGCCGAAGCATTTAAGGCAACCCGCAAATCTGACAAAAAAACACCTTCAGAAAAGAAACTTGAAAAACAGCAGAAACAGATTCTTGAAGAAAATGGAGACAATGCTCTTTCTCTTGGTTCTTTCCTATTTGCAACAAAGAAGATTAAGGGAAAGAAAACTGTTATTTTGCCAATTGAACAATTCCGCCTTGCAATTATGGAAGAAAAAGACCAGCAGAAAATTGCTGCCTGCGGTGGCTTAAGAGGTAAAATTGAAACTCGCGATAAGGGAACTTTGCTTGATGGCGAAAAAATGTCTCTTATCATTAATCTTGCAAAAAACCTGGAGCTTACTCCTATTGCCGAAAAGAAGTGGAACCGCCACATGAACGTAAATATTTACGATGCTGCACAAAAAGAACAGCTTATTGATTCTTTAGACTGGATTTTACGTACTGCCATAGCAAAACAAAAAGGCAAAGAATATGGTTTTATTGCGCTTTATAATGATGGCAAGGGAAATTACTGGTTCAAAGTTTCAAGAGGATTCACAACTGCCCTTACCGAAAGTCACTCAAGTCTTGAAAATCTTATAGAAGAAACAGTAGAGTTCTCTAAAGAAGAATCAAAAAAGATAAATACAGCACTAGGATTAGTTAATAAGATGTATGAATAGGCCATAGTCATTCCGAGCCTGTCGAGGAATCCAGTCTACGAAGCTCTAGCATCACTATACAAACTGGATTCTTCACTACGTTCAGAATGACTAAATGATCTTCTGTCATCTTCGGGCTTGACCCGAAAATCTATTCATTTTCAGCTTCTTCATCTTCAATTTTCAGCATTTTCTTAATACGAGTCTTTATGCTTGCATTAGTTTTCTTTTCAGCATAAAGAGCTCGCATTTTATCTTCGGCAGAATTAAATTTGTTTAATTTGTAAATATCAATTCCTGTACTAATAGTAGTTGTATCTTTTGAATCAAGATATTTCAAACAGATATCTTCGTATTTGGAATTTTCGTATTTCGCAAGTTCTTTTCCAATGGCATAGCGCAAATCTTTTCGTTTATCATCAGTAACACATTCTTCTGCCAACTCAAGAATTTCCTTTTCACCAACATGTTTTTCTGCTAAAAGAACTTCAATAATTTTTTTCTTTGTGCCATCTCCAACTTTCTTTTCTTTAAGCTGACCTACTAAATAATCATTTCCTTCATCAGTATTAAGAAATGCAAGAGTTTTAATTGCTTCTTCTTTTATCAACTTTTCGGAATCACTTTTTGCTCTGTAGATTAAGAAAGGAGTTGCATCTTTTAATTCCATTGTTTTTACAGCCTTAATTGCTTCCTGTCTTACACGCCAATGTTCATCTCGTACAGCCTGCAAAACAGTTTCCTGTGCTTCTACAACTTTTGGGAAATTAACAAGCCCTTTAATTACATACTGACGCAAATTTGGATCTGTACTTGTAAAAGTTTCTACAAGCACCGGTACCGACTCCTTCTTTTCCATAAGACCAATAGCTTCTGCCGCGTACATACGTACGTACATGTTTTCGTCTTCATCATCAAGAATTTCAACCAGCTTATCCCAGGTTTCTACAGCATGCATTTTTCCACAATTGCGCATTAATGTCTGACGCTGTGCATCACTTAAATCTTCTCGTTCCAAAAATTCTACAAGGAACATAGCTTCTGCAGGGCCACCAATATCACCAATAGTCGCAATGGCATCATTAAAGTAACTTTCGTTTTCACTTTCGATAAGAGCAATTACTGCTGGTATAGCTTCTTTTGTTTTTACTGCAGAAATATACTGGAACGCAGCTTTTACAACTTCGTTTCGCTGGTCGTAAGGGTCATTTAAAAGTTCTACAGCGTAATCTTCAATACAAGGATCTTCCTGCTTTGTAAAATATTTTAGAATTTTCTCGCGGATTGTATTATTTTTTGTTTCCTGAAAAACATCGTATATTTCTTCTGTAAAACGAGGATCTTCATTTTTTATGAGTTTATCGAGCAATTCAGAAATTTCAGATGGAATACCATATTTAATTGTATTACGGTAATTTTCTTCATCTTCTTCTGAATCGTCCTTTTCAGCTGCTTTTTCGGCTTTTTCTTTATCCATTTTTTTAGGACGTTTGGCTGCAGGAATTTCTGCTTTTCCACCTTTTGAAGCTTCAATAGTTACAGTATCAGAATCTTCAACGTCATTTTCCTCTGCAATCACTGGAAATAAAAGAGAAATTAATAAAAAAATACAGAAAAACTTTTTCACGAAAGCCTCCTTAAAACTTAGATACCACTCTTGTATTTCTCTAAGAATTCTTTACGGTACTGTTCAAAACGGTCTTCATCAATTGCAACTCTAATTTCTTTCATCAATTCATTCAAGAAATAAAGATTGTGATATGAAGCTAAAATTGAACTTAATATTTCCTGTTCCTTAAACAAGTGTCTTAAATAACTTCGGGAATATGTGCGGCAAACTTTACAATTACATTCAGGGTCAACTGGTCCAAAGTCGTGAATCCAGCGTTCCTGTTTTATTGATAAAGGCCCCTTGCGTGTGAAGTAGGAGCCGTTGCGGGCATTACGAGTTGGAAGTACACAGTCAAACATATCTATACCAGCCTGAACTGCATCAAGAATGTATTCTGGAGTACCAATTCCCATTACATATTTTGGTTTATCTTCTGGCAAATACTGAACTGTATAATTCATAAACTTAGTAAATTCTACAGGAGGTTCCCCTACACTAAGTCCACCAATGGCAATACCAGGCATGTCCATTTCTGAAACAAATTCTGCACTCTGCTTACGTAAATCTTCAAAAAAGTTTCCCTGTACAATTGGAAACAAAACTCCCTTGTAGCCATTTTCCTGCTGTATTTCCCACTCACCTTTGGCACGCTTAAGCCAGTCGCAGGTAATTTTCAAGGCCTTTTCAGCATTTTTACGTGGTTCTCCCCAGCCCGAACAAACATCCAGCTGCATCTGAATATCGGAATTAAACTTTGCCTGAGTTTCAACTACATTTTCAGGTGTAAACATATGGTAACTGCCATCAATATGACTCTGGAATCTTACACCTTCATCTGTAATTTTACGTAATTTTGAAAGGGAGAAAACCTGGAATCCGCCGGAATCGGTAAGAAAATTCTTTTTCCACTGAGAAAAACCGTGTAATCCGCCAGCTTCCTTTATTAAATCTGGACCTGGTCTAAGAAAAAGATGATATGTATTTGCAAGGATAATATCAAAATCTATTTCTTCCAGATAATCTTTTGGCATAGCTTTTACAGTGGCATTAGTTCCAACTGGCATAAAGACAGGAGTTCTAACATCTCCATGAGGAAGATGCATAGTTCCAGTTCGAGCTTTACCATCTGCAGATTTATGTTTAATATCAAATATTTTCAAAACCATAAAAATACTCCCTTTTAGGTTCTACTGTATCTAAATAATACTCCGCTAATAGCAGTAAATATAAAAACCGGTGCCCAGGCTCCCATAAAAGCACTAATATAACCATGCTTAGCAAGAACAATTGTAACCATCATTGTAACATAGAAAAGTACCGATGCCGATATACAGGACGCCAGGCTTATTAACAAAACATTTTTTCGTGTCCTACCAGTTAGTCCAATAGAAAGAAATACTACGATAAAAATAATAAATGGAAAAGCAAATTTTTTATAATATTCAGAAAGTTCCTGATTATACGGAAGGCCGGCTTTTTTAAGATGTTGAATATAAATCTTTGCTTCTTTTGCTGTTACTGCCTGAATATCAACATTTGTTTTCCTAAATATTTCATAAGATTCTGTAAGCTGTTCAAGGAATTCTTTAGAAGCACTTTCTTTTCGAATCCCTTTGCCATCTGGAATATACTGAACTGCATTCTGTAAGTCCCAAACTTTTGTTTCTACATTCCATAATGCAATATCAGAATACAAAAGAGCTTTAAAGCTTTTATCTTCGTTACGGAACAAAATATATAAGCGCTGAAGCCTTTTATTTGCTTCATTATATCTTTGAGCTTTATAAATAATATTTCCATTATCAGACAAAACAATTACGTCTGTATTATTCTCGTTCTTTGTAACATTTAAAAGTGTATTCTGTAATGAAATCTTTTTTTCGTAGGAATTTACAACAAATCTGTTTTCGTAACCGCACAAAGCAAATGTCAGAATAAACCCTGTAATTAAAAGTGGCATTGTAAAACGTAAAAGCGAAACTCCAGAAGCAAACAAAGCTATAGTTTCATTATTAGCATACATATCACTTAAAACATAAGATGTAGAAAAAAGAATTCCTACAGGAACTGCATACCAGATAGTTTTAGGCACATAATAAATCATGACCATTAAAATCTCTTTAGCACTACAGTTATTCTGTAAATAAGTGGCAATATGCATAAATAAATCTACAAGGTTCAGAACAATGGAAAAGAACACTACTGATCCAATAAAAAGAGGAATTATTTTTTTGAACAAATAGATTATTAATTTCATTCTAAACCGCTTACTTCTTTATAAGTCTGAACATAAAGATCAGAGTAAAAAATGCAATAATAAAATTTGGAACCCAGATACAGGCAAAGGCATTTAATCCTACTCGCTGAACAAACAGCTGTCCCATAATCTGCATTGCCCAATATAAAACACATATAACGATTCCAAGTAACAACCCTAACGTCTGTCCGTTATGTTTTCCAAATAAAAAAGCTATTGAAAAAGCCAGCATGGCAAAAAAGATTGAACCAAAAGGTAATGAGAATTTTTTATGAAACTCCATAAGCCAGATATTTAATCTTCGTATACTGGCAGAATCGTCACCTGCATCTGCCGCCATAGACTTTATTTTTTTTGAAAGATCATAAGTAGTCATTTCCCGGGCACTTCTAGAAGTAACACCTAAAACAGTTTTATCAAATACATTTAATTTTGAACGTTCCGAAGTAAGAACATCATAATCATCTGCCTTTCTTCGATTTATAGAAAGTACAGTAGAATCTGACATATCCAGCTGCATCAAAACGCCTTCTTCTTTAGCGCCCTGCAGAATTGACTTTCCACCAATAATAATTCGGTCTTCGTCATTTTTTGAATCAAATAGAATAATGTCAGAAACATTGTTTCCATTTACTTCACCTATTACAACATTCGAAGTATCAAGTTTTTTTACGCTGTTAGATTCAAGCTCAATAGAAGGGGTTGAGTTCATAATCTCGCGCATAAGTTTGTTATACTTGATTGTTCCTAATGGAAGCAGATAGTCATTTACAAAAAACGAACCTAAAGAAATTGCAAGTCCTAAAGCAGCAACCGGTACCATCAGCTTGAAAAAAGAAAAACCTGAGGCTCTAAAAATCAATATTTCATTGCTACTCATCATTCCGCCAAGACTCATTAAAAACCCAACTAAAGTAGCAAAAGGTGCAGACTGAGCAATAATAAAAGGAAGACTATAAAACATAATCCTTATAACATCTTTGAAAGGAGCAGATTTAGACAGCAAATCTTCTACTATAAGCAAAATCTGATTTACAAAAAAAATCATGAAGAAAAAGAGAAACGCTACAAAGAAATATAAAAACAGGTCCTTAAAAAAATATTTTAATAGAATATGATTTTTAAGGGGCTTTTCGCCTTTATTCATTAAGCTTTTACACCTGTTGAGCCGAATCCACCAGCGCCACGTTCTGTTTCAGAAAGTTCTGTTACCATTTTAAAAGTAGCCTGTGTAACTGGAGCAATAACCATCTGGGCAATTCTGTCTCCGTTATTAATAACAAAGTCTGTTTCACCAAGATTAATAAGAATAATTTTTATTTCTCCACGATAATCGCTGTCGATTGTACCTGGTGTATTCAGCACAGTAACACAGTTTTTGGCAGCTAAACCTGAACGGGGACGTATCTGAACTTCATAACCAGTAGGAATTTCGAAGAATAAACCTGTAGGAACAATTGCATGTTTTCCAGCAGGAATAGTTACAGGTTCGTTAATAAATGCACAGATATCAGCACCTGCAGCACCAGCAGTTTTATATTCAGGAACAATTGCACCGTCCTGAGCAACACATTTAATAGTAATAGTATTCATATTTTTATTATATCATGAATTAATGAATTGGATAAAGTCTTGCAAAGGTAAAGGTTCAGATAATAAATACCCCTGCACATATTCACAATTTAAAGACTCAAAGAATTGCATCGATTCCTGCACTTCAATTCCTTCAACAAGAACTTTCTTTCCAAGATTCTTAAGCATTTCAATTGTATCTTTAATTACAATATTCATTTGCCCGTCATGTAATTCCTGAACAAAAGATTTATCTAGTTTTACAATATCAACAGGAAGTGCCAGAACCTGTTTTATATTTGAATAACCGGTACCATAATCATCCAAAGAAAAATTAATGCCTTCGTCGTTAAGTCGTTTAATATTTTCTTCAATTACGTCAACATTATACCCTTCCATATTTTCTGTGATTTCAAAACGCAGCTGGTCAGGTCTAACGTTATATTGTTTTATTAAAGCCATAATCTTTTCTACAAATTGATTTTCCATACACTGTGCAAGAGTAAGATTAACTTCTATATATTCAAGATCTGACTTTCTAAATTCTTCACTATTAATAAATCCCAGAACTTTGTGCAAAATAAGTTCTCCAATGTGAATAATGTCTCCACTAATTTCAGAAATAGGAATAAACAATCTAGGATTAATAAGTCCATATTCGGGGTCATCAATTCTTATTAAGGCTTCTGCCGAACTATATTTTTTTGAACCAAGATTATAAATTGGCTGATAGTGAATTACAAATCTGTCTTTTTCTATTGCATCTTTTATAATGCGTTCTATATCTCGTTTAATATTAAATTCATTATCTTTAAGAAGGTTTCCATAATAAACAGGTGTTTTTTCTTTTGGCACCACATGATGGAAAGATTTGGCTATATGAATGAACTGTTCTGCATTGTTAATATGTTCGGGTGTTTTTATAACACAAATTCTTACATCAGGATATAACGTAAACTTGCCAAATTTATATTCGTTATAAAATAGTTCCGATATTTTTGTGGCAATATTTTCTACATGTTTTGAACCATTTTCATCAAAAACAAGAGCAAATTCAGAATCTTCAAGATAGTAAAAATCGGTATGTGCAGAAAGTTTTGAAGTAAACTTTGTAATAACACCAGAAACATGCTTCAAAAAATCTATATAACTTTTGTTTCCAATATATTTACGTAACTGACTATGGTTAATAATCTTTACAAATATATGGATTTTAATAGTTCCTGTTACAAAGGCCAATTCTGTATCTCTATAATATGAATAAGAAGTTTTAGCCTTTATTGTAGGGTTTATAAGAGTTTCAGGACGTTGAGTTGTAATCGAAATAACATAAAATGTCATTGTAATTACAAACGGAACATATGAATAATCATGTATAAAAATCTGGTGAGACAAACTTATAATATTTATTGGGTATAAAATATAGCAATCTAATAATTTTAGTCTTGTAAGATACTTTCTCTTAGCAAAAGCAGTACCCATTCCTAAAAAAAGTACAAGAATTAGGAATATATATGAAACATAATAGCCACAGTTTATTTCATAACCATTTTCTTTTGTAATCTGAAATATCCAGTGTTTTGGAATACTTAAAACTATAAAAAGACATGATATGGAAATTAAAACTATAAATACAGTTTTATAAATATTATTTCGTTTAGTTTTAATTAAGTGCAGCAACCCCATACTGGACATCATGTAAATATAGATGCCACTCATAATTAACACCAGAGTTACTAAATATAAATCTTTGAAAACACTTGCCGCCAATACTGTTTTTTCTGTTAATGGAGCCGAAAGTATTTTAGTAAAGGCAATATCTTCAATAATCGCAAACCCCGAAATAATGAGACAACGTAAGAATATACGGTTTGTTGTATCTTTCCAGATTTTTCTAAGAACAATTGAAAGAATCAGACCTATAGTAATAATTAAAGCACAGAGATCGAATATGGAAAAACCTTTATACATAATTACGACCTCCTTTTATTTTTATCTCGTAAAAATCTTATAAACTCAGTTTCTGGCAAAGGTTTTGAATAATAATAGCCCTGTATATAATCGCAACCAATGTTTATAAAATGATCCAGGGCATCTTTTTCTTCTACACCCTCTACAAGAATATGCTTATTCATTTTTTTAAACATATCTACAGTGCGCTTAATAACAACTTTCATATTATCATTCTGATATTCGTCTACAAAAGTTTTATCAAGTTTTATAATTGAAAGAGGCATTGAAGTTACACGCTTAATATTTGAATAGCCGGTTCCATAATCATCAAGCGAAAAAGTAAGGCCATAATCAGAAAGAACTTTTATATTCCTTGAAGTAACTTCGTGGTCAAAATCCGCAGCAGTTTCTGTAATTTCCAGATTTATTTTGTCAGATTCAACATTATTATTCTCTAGAATTCCAATCAGTTTTTCTGCAAAGTTCTGCTCAATACATTGGGCAACAGAAAGATTAAGTTCTATATATTCCAAACCTAATTTTTCAAAATTGTGAGTAGAAAGACAATGACACACATTTTCTATTACAAAGTCACCTATCTGATGAATTGCACCACTTGCTTCTGCAGCAGGAATAAATAAAGCTGGCGAAATAAAACCATAATCATCATCTTTTAGGCGAATCAAGGCTTCTGCAGAACAAAATTTCCTTTTTTCGACTGAATAAATTGGCTGGTAATACATTTCGAACTTTCCATTTGTAATAGCCTTTTTTATAATTTCATCAATTTCGGTACGGAGCTTAAAGTTTTTTGTGGTAGATTCTTCATTTAAATAAGTAACAACGTTTTTCTTTTCTATAACTGTAAAAAAATTGTTGCTAAATGAAATGATTTTTTCTACATCCGAAATTTCTTCCGGACATTTTACAACACAAATTGTAGTTTCCAGATAAATACTCATATTCTTAAAATGGACATTATTAAAATAATTAAGAATATTATTTGCAATCTCACCAACTTCAGAAATCTTTATCTGCTGACAATTCAATACAAAAATACAATTATCAAGATTATAAATATCCACTGTTTTTCCCGACAGTATCTGCCCCATTTCTTTTACTAACAACCGCAAAAGTTCATTGTAATTATTTACGTTAAACTGACGCTTAAGCTGCTTGTAATTATCAATGTGAATAAAAATTAGATTTGCAGGAATATTTAATATAAAGTTATGTTCCAAATCCTGTACATAGGCACTAAAACCATATGTATCAGTGTCAATGTTATATTTTTCACCGGGACAATGGATTATTAAAGAAACAGCAAAAATTGCAAAAGTAATTGATATAGGTTCAAGCAAATATTTAGGGTAAAAAAGATGCAACAGTGATGCTACAAGCACTGCCGGATAAAACAGAAGAACAGTAACTAACTCTAATTTCTTAAATAAAATTTTATATCTAAAAATAATTATAATACTGGCCAAAACAACACTGTAGGAAAAAAATACCAGCATAGGATATAAAACGCCCCTGTAATAGAGCATATTACTATCTATATAAAAAATATTATGAGTAAAAAGATTTTGAAAAACTGTCAGAATAACTAAAACCGGTACAATATGTATTGCTACCATTAGTTTTTTATTTTCTTTAAGCTTAGCCCATAATCCATAAGAAGAAAGAATATACATTAAATAAACTGTTGAAACTAAAAATTTAGATAAGTAATAAACACATTGACTGAAGTACAAAAAGACTAATTTACCAGTTTTATCTACAACCCCAACAGGTATAATCCATCTACAAATATCACTGATAGAAGTAACCAGAGTAATAATTACAAGCCAAATAAATAATCTATTCGACCGGCCTTTTGTCATTTTTCTGGAAAAAAGAGAAAAGAGTAAGATTATGAGAATAACTACAGAGCAGATATTAAAAGTAAATTCTCTTTGCATTGTATATAAGTATATAACTTAATTTTTTATAATGCAAAAAGTTAGGGTTAAAAAAAGAGAAACCTACTATAAAATAGTAGATTTCTCTTATATCAAGAAGAGGTAATTTTTACCATCTTAGGTTTAGTATTCAGCCAGATTATTTTTTTTCTTCTTCCAAAGCGTCAATGTAAGAAAGGTTCAATCTTCCCTGTTTATCAACTTCGAGGAGTTTTACAGGAATCTGCTGTCCTTCTGAAAGAACATCTGTTACCTTGCTTACGCGCTGGCGTGAAAGTTTAGAAATGTGGCACAAACCTTCTTTTCCAGGGAGGATTTCAACAAATGCGCCGAATTCCATAATGCGTTTAACTGTACCCTGGTAGATTGTTCCAACTTCTGGATCTTCTGTAATGCCTTTAACAGCTTTTTTAGCAGCTTCAGCAGCAATTCCAGTTTTTCCGTAAATTGTAACTGTACCATCATCATCAGTGTTGATTGTAACTCCGTACTGAGCACAAAGAGCTTTTACGTTCTTTCCACCTGGTCCAATCAAAGCACCAATCTTGTCTACAGGAATCTTCATTGTAAGAATCTGTGGTGCACGTGGAGAAAGTGCTGCTGGCTTGTCGATACATTCCTTCATTTTACCAAGAATGTGCATACGACCAGCACGAGCCTGTTCCATAGCTTTCTTCATAATTTCAGTTGTTACACCGGCAATCTTAATATCCATCTGGAAACCAGTGATACCGTCTTCTGTACCAGCTACTTTAAAGTCCATATCACCAAGGTGATCTTCTTCACCAAGAATATCAGAAAGAATTGCATAACGTCCGTATGGATTGTCTCCTTCTGGTTCTGTAATAAGACCCATAGCAATACCAGCTACCATTTTCTTCATTGGTACACCAGCTGCCAACATAGAAAGACAACCACCACAAGTAGAAGCCTGTGATGAAGAACCGTTAGATTCCATGATTTCAGAAACTACACGAACTGTATATGGGAATTCTTCGCGTGAAGGAACCATTGCTGCCAAAGAACGGCGAGCCAAGTTTCCGTGTCCAATTTCACGACGACCAGTTGTCAATTTACCTGTTTCACCAACTGAGTATGGTGGGAAGTTATAATGAAGGATGAAG
>JAZLKI010000037.1:0-2028 GCA_045597485.1 Treponema sp. | reverse complement strand
TTTGGCTGGAAGTCGCGGATTACTTTAATAACCTGTTCAACCTGTTCTTCTTCCAAAAGGTCCAACTTGTTCAAAACAATTGTGTTACAGAATTCAATCTGGTCTACAATAAGAGTTGTAATATCATTTGACTGAAGATTATTTGGATCGTCTTCATCATAGCTTTCCAAATCTGTCATAAATTCGCGGTAAATACGGTCAGCATCTACAACAGTAACAATATTTGAAAGATAAACATTTGTATCTGGATTATCATCTTCGTAAGCAAGGAAAGATGCAGCAATAGCACCTGGATCACTAATTCCCGAAGCTTCAACAAATACAGTTTCAATTGCTTCATTGTCAGAAATCTTTTCTACCTGCTGTAAAAATTCTTCGCGCAAAGTACAGCAGATACATCCGTTCTGCATTTCGTACATTTCGCTCTGAGCAACAGCCGAACCATTTTTCTTAATGATTGCAGCATCAATGTTGATAGACCCCATGTCATTTACAATAAGAGCAACATGGCGTTTTTCCTGCCTCAAAATTTCGTTTAATAAAGTTGTTTTTCCCGATCCTAAGTATCCCGTAATAAGGGTAACTGGTTTTTTATTCATTTTGTTTTCCTTGTTTTGTGTCATGCTGAACTTGTTTCAGCATCTTACTTGATTAAATTGTCTTTTCTTAATCCAAAAAAGGAAACCTAATCGTTAAGACGTGTCTTTAAGGAGAAAAGTGAATTTTGAATATTAGTATTAGATATAGAAGAAAGTGTTAATTTCTCAGATTTTTCAAAGTGATGGAAAACAGCAATAACCGCAGAAGTTAAAACCAAAAGCTTTAGGTTAGTTTTTACTAACTGAATAACCAGACAAATTGGACAATTATCTTCAGTACAGAAACTTTCATGGCCAGCTTCTTTGGCAGCAAGAGTAACAGAGAAAATTGTAAAAATCAGCAACAGAACAGACAGAACTGTTCGCAATTTATTTAAGCTTGAGTTCTGCATTTCTGGCATATTCCGTTTAGCGAAGATAAATTCAAATCAATCTTTAAACCCAATTCACTAGAAATTGATTTTAAATATTCCGAAGTTTTTTCATCATCAAGATGAATTACCGAACCGCATTTACAGCACTGAAAATGAATGTGTTCCTCGCAGTGATGTTCTTCTTCCGCAGGCTGATAAACAAATCCATCAGAAATCATAGATTTATGTTTTACCAGCTGACCTTTTTCAGTCATTTTATCAAGATTGCGGTAAACCGTAGTTTTATTTACAGCCACATCATTAGCCTTTAAAAAATCAGACAATTCGCCAGCAGTAAATCCCTTTTCCTGATTCTGGGCAATAAACTGAGAAATTAAATCTGATGTTTTAGTATGATATGACTTTTGCAACACAGTTGCATTTTTATACATCAAAGAAAAACTTTTGTCAAATATATTTCGTTGTTACTATTGACAGAAACAAAAACAAGATATATTATGTTTCTATAAGTAGTAACAAGGAGCTAATATGGCAACATCAGATAACGGATTTTTTGACAATTTCGGCGGAAAATATGTAGCAGAAGTTTTGCGCCGCCCTCTTGATGAACTGGAAATTGCATTTAAAGAAGCAATGGCAGATCCATCTTTTGTAAAAGAACTTGAAACTATTCAACGGGATTATATTGGCCGTGAAACTCCACTTTTGTATGCAGAAACAGCAACAAAACTCTTGGGCGGTGCTCAGATTTATATAAAACTTGAAGGTTTGGCAAATACAGGTGCCCATAAAATTAATAACGCAATTGGTCAGTGTTTGTTGGCTAAACGCATGGGTAAAAAACGTATTATTGCAGAAACTGGAGCTGGCCAGCATGGTGTTGCAACTGCCGCTGCCTGTGCAAAGCTTGGTCTTGAATGTACAGTTTACATGGGTGAAGTAGATGTTCGCCGTCAGCAGCCAAATGTTTCTTCTATGGAAATGTATGGTGCAAAAGTTCATGCAGTTACAAGTGGAAGCCGCACATTAAAAGATGCAGTAAATGAAGCAATGCG
>JAZLKI010000036.1:0-25465 GCA_045597485.1 Treponema sp. | reverse complement strand
AATTCAACTCTTCTGTTAAAGCATTGTTAATATGCTTACCAATTGTCTTAACATCTCTGTCAAATAGTTCAGCCATCTGCATTCTGTTAAGCCACACCGTCTCATTATTAAAAGGTACCGAAAGTTTAATACCTTTATCCTGAGACTCAAACAATACGAGTTCGTTCTGTTTATTTTCCATAAGACTCCTCTGTGAGAAAACTACAAATAAATTCTTTAGGCGTATAAACTTTTACATTTGCGCCTTCAAAATCTTTTTTGTTTCTGGTGATGATGCAGTCGGCTTTTTCTTCAACAGCACATTCGTTCTGGAGACAATCTTCAAAATCTTTAAAATCGCTTCGAAGAAGAGCAGAGCGAAGTTTTTGTTCATCTACGGAAACTATTTCAAAAAAATCAAAAAGTGATAAAAGCATCTCTCGTCGTAAATCATCTTTAATCTCTTTTCGCATGATATAATACATATTTGTAATAGAATGAGCAGAGATTAAACAGCGGTTATTAAGACTCATGCAATAATCCAAAACTTTTGAAGATTCTACCATAAAATCTACGCGGAATAGAAATACATCAAGAAATATATTTGAATCAATTAATGGAGTTATATTTTTCATCTAATGCCTCCATTAACGCTTCTTTATAAAATGGATCTTCATCCGGTCCTTTTGGATAAGGTTTTACTTTTTCCCGAATAATTTTTTTAATATTTTCCCAGGCTTCTTTTTTACGAGCTATTGCCTCTTCTTCATCCTCAACCACAATTTTAAACCGCTGACCTTTTGTAAATTTAAAATCAGAATCAATAACGCGAACTGTATTTCCATCAAACCAGGCATCATAAGTTTTTCCATTAGAGGCAGAATACGAAGGTGAATCCTCCGTTACAAATAGAATCTTGTTATTAGTATTGTAAAGAAACTCATTTTTTCCAGGCTGAGGCAGTTTATTTTCGTGAATATAATCCGTCGAAACCTTATAAATCACTGCCATTTTTTCAATCATTTTTTCAGAAGGAGTAACACTTCCATTTTCATACTTAATATAAGACTGACGTGTAATTCCAAGCTTTGTCGCAACCTCATCCTGCGTAAGCGAATTAAGCTGCCGTAAATATTTAATAATTTCTTTCATGATTTTATATTAATTTAAAAGTTACATAATGTAAAGTTTAAAATATACAAAATGTAAAGTTGTTATTTTAGTGTCGTTTTTCCTATATGTTCCTTTTTATAATTTAATCCTACTAATTCTATTGTAGAAATTACATAATTACGACAATTGCTATATATCTATAAACTTTCCCCATAATCATATATAATCTTTTCATTATTTTGGAGAAGGTTATGAATGCAAATTTAAAAAACACAATATTTACAATTACTACACTTATTCTTTTATCTACCATATTTACTGCTTGTAACAACTTCTTGACTGGCAGTGAGCTAAAGCATGATATTGATGCTGCAATTAATTATAAAACTTCAGAACCGTTTAGGGTTCGTTTCGTAGATAACAATGGAAAAATTTCTCCTTCTGGAATTATAGAATATAAACCTACCGATAAAATTCCTCTTCGTTTTTCAGCAGATGATGAATATGAATTTGTAAAGTGGGAAATTCTTGATTATTCCTCATTAAAACCATTAACTGAACAGGAATTGAAAGAAATTATAGATATGGATAGTTTCGATCTTTATGAATCAGAAACCTCTGTTAAATTCCTTAAAAATCGTGATATTACAATTAATCCTGTTTGCGCAATTCGTCCATCTGTTCTTTCAAAAACTCCACAGACTCAACCAAATGGAATTTTCCGTTCTGTAAGAATCTGGGTTATGTTTGATAAATGTATGGATGAAGCTTCTATTTATTATTCTTCAAATGAAAGTAGGGAACTTGAAAATAAGGGATTTGTTTTACTCAAAGATTCCAACAGTTCTGCAGCTCGTAATGGAAAATGTTATGGCTACTGGGATGGAATAAATAAAGATTCCATTATCTATAAGAATATTTCTATCAAAAATAAAAAGACTGGCGAAAATTTGCTTAGTTGTTTTGATGCTCCATATTTTGATAGCGAAATTAACGATGTCCTCATAATTCCAACAAAAAAAGAATACAATGAATCCTTAAGAAAATATGAATCTCTTGCACCTTCCAGCGGAACTTATGTCATGGTTGAACTTGATAAAAACTTTGGCTACAAAGAAGGCGAGAACAAATTTGTTTCTATGAAGGGGACAGAAAAGTGGAGTTATCTTGTAAATGGAAATGCAGATATTACTCCACCAAGCTGGACAAGTCTTTCAATTAAAGGCAAAGACAAAACTTCTGAATCCCGAGAATTAAAACAACACAATCTTCCTTCTAATGAAACTGAATATCTTGCAACTTATATAAAAGATAGCAAAATTCAGGTAGATGCTGTAATTTCTGATGGTGAATCTGGACCTTCGAAAATCCGTTTAAATTATAGACGTGTAAAAGATATGACCAATAATCATGTTGAAGAGGCTACTTCTGAATTAATTCTTTATCCAAAAATTGATGGTAATGAAGGAAAAATTAATGAAACTGTTGATTGCGAAAGCTGGGCTGATGGTATTTATGAATTAAAATTTATAGCAGAAGATGAAAACGGTAATGAAAATATATATACTCCTGATGGCGAAAATGAACGTAACTATATTATTAAAAAAGTGAACTTCCAATTATTTCGAGTATTTTAGAAAACAGAAATAAATTAAATGCTTCTGAGGTAAAAATTGAACATAATGTAGTTCTTGATTTTTTTTGCACTGCTTGTTTAACTGTAAAAAATGTTGATAATGCAGCAGAAGAAGAGCAAAAATTGCCAGTATCATTTAGTGCGCAGAATTCTGTAAGTGTTACTAATTTAACAGGATTTAATCATTACCAGTACACCTATGAAGTAACAGATATTTTTGGTAATTTTAATTCTCGTACATCTGCAATTGATTATACAGCACCTGCTACACCTGCCAAAGTAAACTCAAAAGAAATTTTGGAAAACATGAATGGTAAAGTAAAATTACGATGGAAAAATAACGACGACTTTGATGTAATTAAGATTGGTTATGAAGAATACGGAAAAACAAAAGCTGAACCTTCAATCTGCGTAGAAGGATTACTAAAAAAAATTGAATGCGACAAAGATATTTCACTCTACAGAAACGGAAAGCGTTATACATTTGATATTTATGCAGTAGATTATTCTGGAAATAAATCTATCCCTCTTTCTATTCATACCCGCAATTATATTAATGATAAAGGAAATATTGTATATGACGGAACAGAAATAACTTACACAGCAATGGCACCTGTTCTTACAAAATCTACAGAATTTCACACAATTGCAAAACCTAACTATGCAATAGAAGATATTAGAGGAACCTTTACAGATGACAGAGGCAGTAATGTTACTCTGGATCCTTACGAAATGGGAAAATATCTGGTTACAAATCGTTTATACAATCTTGTTTCAGGTACAACCATAATGGGACTTTCCAGTGACCCACGATGGCCAATCTGTGGTGCAACTTATTACCACGCAATAATTTTCTGTAACAGACTTAGTATTATGCTTGGTTTTACCCCATGTTACAGTTTTGGAGATTACAGTGTAGATGCAGTAAATGAATGGACTTTCTGGAATGTAAATGGCCAAAATATGGATATAACAAATGCATTTAAAGATTTGAAATGCGACTTTGGGGCTAACGGATTCCGTCTTCCAACAGAACTTGAATGGGAATGCTGCGGTCGTGGTGCAGATGAAACAAAATGGGAATGGAAAAACTGCTATGCTGCAAAAACAGATTCAATCGTTGCGTATTATTATAAAGATGGAGGAATGGTAGTTGATGGTATAGAACCCAACAATTATTTAAACACTCTTCCAGATACTACAAAAGCCTCAATATATTTAATCTATGACTGGGTCGGTAATGTTTGTTCGTACAATAGAGGTTCCGCTTATGATGTAGGATTATTTGCTCCAACTTCTACAGGACAATATGATATGTCTGGTCTTTTATGTGAATGGTGCTGGGATACTTATGATACTATTACAAGTGGTTCAAGCATCTACGGAAAAGTAAATTATAGTAGAGATAAAGTTCAGGGAAATATAAATACCAACTCCTACGATGCAGTTCATGCAAAAAGAGTCGTAAGAGGCGGTTGTTTCCAAGATACAGATACTAATAACTTTAAGGTTTACAATCGTAATTCAATACAACCACATGCGAGCAATTCAAGTGAAATAAATTTCACACAAATAGGTTTCCGTTTGTGTAGAACTATAACAGAATAGTATTTTCGGCAAAAAAAATCCTGAATCACAAGATTCAGGTTTTATTGGAGAATAGGGGATTCGAACCCCTGACCCTCGGCTTGCAAAGCCGATGCTCTAGCCAACTGAGCTAATTCCCCGTTGGTGAGTCATAATATATATTATTTTTTAAACTCATTCAACTATTTTTTTAATTCTTTTTGATTAAAATGACAAAAGAAATGTCTTTTACACGGTATTCCACATTTCCGAAGTTTACATCGGCAGTAGAGTAGCTTAGTAGAGAATCATCTTCTACAGTTTCGGTTTTAAATCCTTCTATTGTAATCCATTCAAATTTTGCTACCGGGCTGTTTCCTGTCTGTGCAATAATCATATATTCATCATCAGATTCACTGCATTCAATCAGCTTTTCTTTTATGTTTTCTTTGCATTCTATAATTTCTGAACCTGGTAAAAATCTATCTATAAAGTTTTGAAGTTTTTCTGGAGTTACAGTTGCCATATCACGGGAAATATCTTTCCATACTTTTACTAAATCAAAAGAGAAAAGTTCTTGAGGTAATATATATGGATTAAAAGATGTTACGGCATTAAAAAGTGCCAGCACCAGATTTCCATAGTAACCATACGTAATTTTTGTAGATTCGAAATCGTACCAGTTTTTTTTCATAATAAGTTTTTGAATATCAAAATATGAAACGGCTTCCTGGTAGTAATAAGGCTGGTTTTCATAAAAAATGTAATTAATGTATTGTGTCATTTGAACAGGTGTAAGCTGCAATGGTTCCGATTTTCTTTCTACATCTGGTTTATGGCTCAATGCAATTTTTACTTTATTTGTATCGCCTGTAAAGCAAAGGTAATGTAAAAGCGAAAAGTTAAATTCATTTGGTGTATCAATGCTAACTTTTTTAGATTTTAACAGAGAGCACGCTTTCTTAAAATTATTTTCAGAAAAGTAAGCCAGTGCTATAGGAACATTCATTCCTCTTTCTGTAGTAACATTCAGGTCGCCACCTTCTTTTACATATTTTTCAAAGGCCCCATAATCGTCACAAATTGCATAATAAATAACATCGGGAACATCTGCATACTTGCTTTGTGCAAAACAGAATACATTCAACTGTAATACAATTGATACAATAATTAATAAACGTTTCATATATATCTCCTTGGAATAATTATTCCACATCTTATATATAAGTGAAACCATTTAAAAAACGGAAATCAAAATACAAAAAAAATGAAAAAAAAGTAAAATTTTTCCGATAAATACTTATGATTATTCGTATAAAACCATTATTTCTTATCTTTTTATTATCTTTTACAAATCTTTTGTGGGCGCAAGTTTACAAGTCGAATGCTGTAGTTTCCTATTATGCCGGCGACTTCCACGGTAAAAAAACTTCCAATGGCGAATACTTCAATATGAATGCAATGACTTGTGCAAGTAAAAGTCTTCCATTCAATACTGTTCTAAAAGTTACAAATCTTGCTAATGGAAAATCGGTACAAGTTCGTGTAAATGATAGAGGACCTTTTGTTCCTGGCCGTGAACTTGACCTTTCAAAAGCGGCAGCAGTTCAACTCGACATGATAAAAAGCGGAACTGCACATGTAAAAATAGAGATTGTAAAACTTGGTCCTAATACAAAAGCCAGCCAGCAGACAGCTGCTAAAGCAGAAAAGATAATGCAGCAGCGATATCCAAACGAATATAAAGCCGAAAAAAAAGTTACGACTGCTTCTTCTGCTGCACCAAAAGTTCGTCCTGAAGGAACTTACTGGGATATTCAGGTTGGAGCCTTTTCTACTCGAGAAGCCGCAAATAAAATGGCACAACAGTTATTAAAACAAGGTTTTAAAGATGTAGTTTTCCAAAAAGGAAATGATATTTATAGAGTAGTAATTAGAAAGGTTCCTGCAAAGAATGTTTCTTCGATGGAAGAAAAACTTAAAAGTGCAGGCTACTCTGAATACGTTATTCGCCAGCGAAAACAGTAGTTTATTAATCTTATTCTTTCTTGCGAGAATGGTGTTTTTACCATATAATTTAACAATATGTAATAAAGTATGTAGAGATATCTACGGAGGTCGTAAATGAGTGAAGAATTAGATCCTGAAATTGCAGCATTGTTATCTCAGTCGGAAGGTAGTTCAGATACTGTAGTTGAAGATTACATTCCAAATCCTACTAATAAACAGTCTCTTTTTACAAAAACTGTAGATGAAGTAATTAATCCTGTAAAAACTAAATCGGTTCATGAAGTAGATTTAAGCGTTTCTTGTTTTGATCCTCTTGAAAAGATGTTGAATGAAACACCAGCTACTTATTACGACGATACAAAATATTATAAAACAGCCCTTACTGGCGAAAATCAGTCGGCTCAGCGTGTTCATCAGGTTCTTACAAAATATTTAACTTGTGCAGATCCAAAAGACCGTGCCGTTTATCGTCAGCAGATTGTAACTGCTTATTGGGAACTGTTGCGTGGCATGGTTGGTAAAATGACAGATGTAAACGTTCCAATGCCAAAAAAACTTCTGGTACGTTTCGGTGTTTTACTTCCTTCTTTGTTTAAACAGGAAACAAAAGCATTTTTCTCAAAAATTATTATCGAAAATAAACCTTGTGAACCAATTCTTTATGTAGATGAATGGTTTAAGGAAATTGCTGCTGGCCGTATGAATAATTCGGCAACAGATGAAAAAAAGCAGGTTAAAACTGCAAATATGACTGCAGAACAGGCAGCTTCGGCAGAACAGTCTCGTTTAATGCAGTTGCAGTCTAAAAACTCTGGTAAATTGCAGAGTTCAGAAAACCTGTTGAATATTAAAGAAAATGAACGTCAGATGCTGGAAACAAAGATTCAGGATCTTATTAACTCTTTGTGTGAACATGCTCCTGTTATGGGATTGGAACCTCATAAGGCTGCCTATACCGAAACACAAAGAAAAATGTTCTCTGATATTTCTGATATTTTGCATCGTCTTTCTAAAAACGACAAGGAATTGTCAAAATCTTTGGATGAATATAAAGATGCAAAAACTGCTTACGACAGCGTTCAGGATAAAATGAATGGTAACAATAAAGGTGAAGCAATTGTTACTAACGATACAGAAGCCGTTAAGATTGAATTTGAAACTGTTCGTCAGATGGCAAAAATGACAATTGGTCGTCGTGGTAACCAGTTCCCACTTTTTACTCGCGAATTCTACCATTGTACAGAAAAGGGTACTGGTACCCGCGAAAATGTTATTGAAGTTCTTAGATGGATTGAATCAATTGATCCTGGTGTTTTCCATCGTATTCATAAAAATATTCCAAACCGTATTGTACCTTATGTTTTGCTTGTTCCAACATACGGTGACCGTGGTTTCTGTTGGGAACCTTTTGACCGTTACAATCGTGTAACTAGCCGTGGACGTATTGTAATTCCAATGTATCCTAAAGATTTAACAATTGCCGTTCTTACTGCAGTTGCAGATTTGAGATGGCAGGTTGCAAAGGAAAAAGCTTCTTATTATTGGATGGAAGAAGGTCTTACTGGTCAGTATTACCAGCACGCAGAACAGCTTAAGCTTAAGGGCGATTTAAAAGAATTCTTTATAGAAGACTACATTCTTTGGATGACAAAAGAATCAACTGGTGTGCAGCGTCTTGATAAAGATGTTCGCGGTATCTTCTGGCGTAATATGCCATTCCCTAAGGAACTTAAAGAAGAATTGCGCAAACGCTCTCTTGTATATGATGAATTATGCAAGAAAGATGCTAACCGCGAAATGTCTGATGGTTATTGATATTAAAAGTTATTAATAAGATTTGTTAGAACATCTGCTCCACCGGCAAATGTTCCAATTGCACTTCCTAGTGAAGACATAATAAATACGAGTAATACTTTTAATATTCTATTTTTATAGAAACCTTTTACGTTGCTAACATCATCTTGTAATGTTTCCATGTCCGAAACTTTTGGTTTGGAAACAAGAGCTTGAATTATTCCTGTTACAAAACCTACCCCTACCAATGGGCACAATGATGTTAAAGGTGCAGTTGCAAAAGCTGCTATAATTGTAATTGGGTTTGCACCTGCAGCAATTGCTCCTATTGCAGCTAAAGCTCCATTCCAGATAATCCAAGTCCAGATATTTGTAATTCCGGCATCTTTTCCGCCAATAATAAAACCTGCAACAAGCATTCCAACAATAATAATTGGAATAGCCCAGCCAATAATTTTGCCAGAAATACCTTTTGGAGGCACTTCCGAAATTTCGGTAACGTCTGCTTTTTCTGTACCAGCTGCTAAAGCCTGCAAATGTTTTTCAACTCCTGGTAAGTGTCCTGCTCCTAACACTGCAACAACATTGTTGCCCTGTGCCTCCCAAATTTTTGTTGCAAGGTACTGGTCGCGTTCATCAATCAAAACTTGCTTAATAACAGGCATATAGTCTGCCAGCTCGTTCATCATAGAATCCATTTCGTTGCTGTTTTTAAGGTTTTCAATTTCAGAAGAGTCAATTTCTTCTTTTTCAAAGGCACTTGTAAGGAGTGCTGCAAGAAGTTTACATTTTCCCCATAAAGAATTCTTAGACCAGGCTCTTTTCAAAGTTACTTGAATAGGACGGTCAACCATAACAGCTGGAATATTCATATCTTTTGCAACGTTCATTGCTGCAAGCATTTCGTCGCCAGGTTTTACCCCAACGTTAAGTCCCATTCTGCGCTGGAAAGATGCAAGAATAAGATTTGCAAGTAACAAGAACCCCTGATTCTTTTTAAGAACCTGTACAATATCTAACTGACTAAAACGTTCTGGATTCTGAATTGATTCTGCACGCTTTTCGTCAAGTTCAATTCCTACACAATCAGGTTTTATTTCTCTTATTGTTGCTTCAACTTCTTCAATACTTTCTTTTGAAACGTGAGCTGTTCCTACTAATGTAATTGTTCTTCCGTTAAGCTCAAGTTTTTTTTGAGTCTGGCTCATTCTGCAAGTCCCCATTCTGCTAATCTATATTCAAAGAACATTGGTGCTGTCATATTTGTTACACGGCCGTAATATTCTTTTGCTGCTTCTGATGCATTGTAAATGTCACAGTAAGCTCCCATATAGAATAACATTTTGCCACGTATATTGCTATTAGTCTCTTTGTCAATTCGCTGTTTAAGGTTTGCTTCTGCATTCTTGCTATAAGATTCTGCAAAGAAACGAACTAAGTTATAAGCATTAGAGTTTCGCTCAAGTTTTTTAAGTTCAGCCTGTAAAACTTTTTTTGCTTCAAGTTGATTATTAAGTTTGAAGTAACATAAAGCTATCATCATAGAATAAGACCAGCTGTCGCTATATTCATAGGCTTTTGAGAACAATTTAATGGCTTCTTTATAATTCTTTGCGTGATATTCAAGAATTGCTGTAGATTCATAAGCATAGAAATATTTAGGATTAGTTTCGATTACTTTATGATAGTTTTCAATTGCTAAATCCCATTTTTCTGTTTCGTCATAATGGCCTGCAAGGTAAGCGTAAGCAAGGAAGTAACTAGGATCTAATTCAGTTGCTTTTTTCCAGGCTTTTGCTGCGTCATCAAATTTTCCCTGGTAGCGAAGGTACTTTCCGTAATCCATCCAGTAATCGTAGTTATTTGGATCATATTTTAAGGCATCTGAAACATATTTTGAGGCTTTAAGGTAGTTTTCTTCGTCGTAAGCAATTTTTCCAAGGTAAGCAAGGGCTGCAGAATTAGAAGGATTTTCATCTACCATTTGCTGGAATACTGTTTTTGATTCTTTCAAATCATCCATATAGAAGGACATTTGAGCATAACCGAAACGGGCATCTTCATTTGAAGAATCCCCACGTAGTGCTTTTTTATAAGATTCACGGGCAAGTTTATATTTTTTGCTTAATGCATAATCTTCTGCCTTTTGAATATTTGCTGCTGGGTTATAAGGATCTACAGAAAGAATCTTATCCTGCGAATTCTTGTATGCAGTTTTGTCGCCTTTTGCTCGGTTACACAAAGATACTAATTCCAATGCATCAATATTTGTTTTATCAATTAAAAGTACTTCCTCTGCAATTGCAATAGCATCATTATAATGGCCACAAGAATAGTGCAGGGCTCCAAGTAAAAGTTTTAAATCTATATCGTCTTTTAATTCGTCAGGAATCTTTTCAAATAATGCAATAGCTCCTTCACTGTCGCCTTTATCTAAAAAAGCCTGTAATTTTTTCGCAAATTTAACGTTAGGAGGATCTTCCGGTTCTTTTTTTGTAGTAACTGGAGCTTGTGTTTCAGGGTTAGTTTCAGATACTGGTGCACTTGCGCACGATACAATTAATAAAGCTGCTGAAATTGCAAGAATTGGTAAAAATCTTTTTTTCATCATTTTTTTATGTTCCTTTATATAGTTGAAATTAAACGAATCATTATATAAACTGATAGAACAATGAGCATTCGTGTATTAAGAAAAGCATTAGGACTGCTGATTGTCGATATCGTTATTATCATCGGCATTTTTGTCCTGCAATTTAGAACAGATTCTAGTTTTATTGAAAAAATTGAAGATCTCCAGCTTACATTAACCAGATTAGATGAAGTTGATAATCCTGGAAAACTTAAAAACAAACTTAATGTTTCTTATAACGGACTTAACCTTTTCTGTGACGACCAGCATCCTGCTGTAATTATGACTTCTAATGCTCAAACTTTGCCTGTAGAACTTATTGGCTGGGAAAGAACAGATGAGCTTTCCATTAAACTTATTTTCACAGATGACGTATCTATTTCTTTGGAACTTGCTTCCAACGAACCAAATGCATCATTGGCTATTATTAGTGAATTGCCTGCAAATATTACAAACTTTGCTATTCCATATAATTATTCTTCTAACATGCGTCCAGAAAAAGATGATGGAAACCGCGTTATTTTGAATGGCCGTAAGAATGTGTGGGAAGTATACGCAGATTCATTATCTTCTGGTTATTTTGGTTTAAGTTCTCACAACTATATTGCTACTTATGGCGTTTACGATGAAACCCAGAAGTTTACATTTGAATCTATTATTGATCTTGATATTGCAGATGCATCGGTATTTGCAAGAAATGTTGAAAACTTCAAAAATAATCTTATTGCCGCATTCAAGAGTAATAATTCTGATGCAAACCTTTCTGAACAGATTATTGTTTCTTACATTGCTGCTCAGGCTGAAAATGGTAATTATGCAAGTGCAATTGAAGAAATTCCTGCAAACCTTAAGAAGAGCAAACAGCGTACATATCTTTCTGCACCATATTTGAACTCTCTTGAAGATATGAACGCTACATTAGATAAGGCATTAAAAGATTACGAAAAGAAAATTAACGAAGCTGCCAATAATAATTCTCTTGATATATTTACAGTTCCAAATATTGCTAACTTTATGTACATCCATTCTAATGTTGATAACGTTAAGAAGCTCTTACAGAGTACAGCATATATTGACGAAACTAAGATAAGCATAGCACAGGCTACTGGTATTATTAATGTTTATACAGATTTGTATGACCTTAATGTTGAATATGCTAATTACCTCTTGTCTGCAGTTATGAAGTGTATTGATAAGATTTCAAACTCTTGTTCTTTCGAAGGCAACATTTTGACAATCTCTGATAATGATACATTCCTTTCTGTTATTCAGGCTGTAGAAACTGGTATTGCATTGCATCGTTATGGTGAACTTTGTGGTGATGTTACATTGCAGAAGGCCGGATATGTTCTGGTTAACTCTTATATGTCAGAAAGTTCATCATTCGATTTACGTACACTTTCTAATCTTTATCCAATTCTTGCTTATAATAACTGGTACTATCCTCATTTCAAGAAGATTGCAACTGAAAGTAATAATATTATCTGGGCTTGGACTAGTGCTAAATCTATTACACTGGATAAAACAGATAGTAACAATTCTTCACTTATTATCGACTTCCCAGAAGGCCTTACACATTATGTTATTGTTAAGGGAATTCGTTCATTTAAGACAATTTACATTTATAATATGGCCTTTAGAACTGACCCTCGCTTTGAAACATATAATTCTTCTGGTTATGTTTATAAACAGAATGCTCAAACATTGTTGCTTAAGTCTAGACATAAGACTCAAAAAGAAGTTATTGGATTCGATTTCTCTGCAACAGAAAAGAAGCCTGAAGCTGCTAAACCTGCAGAAACTGCTAAGCCAGCTCCTGCACCAGAAACTTCGGTTGCAGCTCCTGTAACAGAAACTCCTGCAGAAGAAACTTCTGTAGAATCTGCTGCTGTAACTGAACCAGAAGTGGCCGCTCCTGCAACAGAAGAGGTTCAACCTGCTGCTACAGAAACTGTAGATGAAACTTCTGCAGAAGAAACTGTAGTAGAAGATAAAAAATCGAAGAAAAAGAAGAAATAAGACTGGCCATTTAAACTAAGTGGCTGTTTTATATTTCTTCAATGTAATCTGAGGAATTAGTTCTCTTAAGAACGATGAACGAAATATCGTCATCTATCTTGGTTTCGTCTGCAAAATGTTTCCATTCATTTTCGATAGAATTTCTAATGTATTCTGCAGTTCTGTCTTTGTTAGCTTCAATTATTTTTGATAAACGTTTTTTAGAAAAAGATTCCCCTTCTGCGTTTACGGTATCTGTTAATCCATCTGTAAAACAAACAATTATATCGTTAATCTGTGCTGTAAAATAAATGGAAGGGAAGGAAACTTCAAGCCCAGACATACCAATAAAGCCATATTGCTTAGAAGAGTCGGTATGCTTTAATTCTATAACAGTTTTTTGCTTTGTGCTGTAGAATAAAGGTGCAGGGTGGCCGGCATTTGCGAGCTCTACAGTGCAAACATCATGTTTGTTAAAATCTTCAAAACGGAAAAGTACACCTGTAATATAGTTTTCAACATCTACTTTTTCTTTTATATAATCGGTATTTATTTTTTCCAGAATTGCAGACAGTGGTTCTTCCTGAACTGTACCATTGTGAAATTCCTGACTAATAATTCCTTTTGCAAGAATAGTCATAAGACCTGCAGAAATTCCATGACCAGAAACATCAAAGAGTCCAACGCCATTTAATTTTTCATGTGTATAAAAATAATCGTATAAATCGCCAGATACATTACTGTCTAACGGTCTGTAAAAAGCTGCTATATCCCAGCCTTTGTAAGTTTTATATTTTGGAGGCAAAAAGTTATTTTGAACATGTGCTACAGTTTCCAAACCCATTGAAAGTTTGTTATTTGCATCGGAAAGTTCTTTAGTACGCAAAACCACCAGATCTTCAAGGTGTGCGTTAATGTCTTCCAACTGATTTTTTAAATCTCCATTATGGAAATAAAATCGTGAAAAACGAACAAGTAGGAATCCCAGGAAAATAAGGATTGTAATCTGCCACCCGTAAATTGTATAGAATGGACTTGCTTTGTGGTCAAAAACTGCTCGTATTAATATATCTATAATTACAGCAATTGTAACAGGCGTAAATCCTATAAAAAGTAGAATTGCATGACGTCTGGTTTCTTTATGGAACAATGATTTTATGAGCATTGGTACAGTTATTGCAAATTGAATAAGCGAGATTCCTAAATAAATAAGCATTAGCTTTGTAAAGTATTTATAAGAAGGAATGCATAAAATACCAATTGAAGGAATCAGGAATAATAAGAGCCGAGGAACAGTATTTTTTATAGTTGCTTTATGATTTATATAGGTCAGAATAAACGAGTTTGCAAAATAAATAGTAGCTACAGCTCCAATGCCTCCAAAAATTTTCAAAATAGAAAGATATGAAATGGAACTTGCTTTTATCCATGAAATTTCTGGGAGGAAGAAAGGAACAAGAAAGTGAACTGTGTACAACAACGAAAGTGCGTAATATAAATATTCCTTAGTTGTTTCAAATCTTTTAATAACATAATATAAAAAAAGATAAAGCAGGAATAAAACAAGCATTATTCCAGCAAAAATAAGAGTAATACGGGAATTATGGAAATTGATTGCGGCGGCTTTCTGTGAAAGAGAAGCTTGATTTCCAATACAGATATCACCATAAAGTCCGCCAAAAATTCCGGGCCAGCACTGAATGTAAATATTATTTACATCTTTGTAGTCTAAGTCCTCTTTTGAAAAAAGGAATATCTGACTTTGAAAACCTGCTCCCTGTTCATCTGGAGGAAAGCTTCCATACTGTCCGGCAAACTTACCATTTATATATACTTTTGATGCAGAGTGTAGCTGTGGAATATAAAAAGCAAGATCACGAAAAAGAAGATTTGTAGGAACTACAAAGTCTATTTTAAGCCACAGGTAGGTATCGGGTTTTGTTAAAACTCTAGAAAAGTTTTCCCGCTGGCTTTTATTCATTGGTGTAAAATCGTAGGTGTGTCGTTCTATATCATAAATATCAAAACTTTGAGGTGCTTCGAGATATTGTACGTGTTCTGTTAAATAAAAATTTCTTTCACTTTCATTACAGGAAACAAAAGATAGAAGAATGAAAATGGAAGAAATAATGAGAATTATACCAGAAAGAATTTTTCTCATACTTTTATTATAACGCAACTTGCGTTTTTATAAATAAAAATATTTTAAAAGCGTTCAGCCTTACTGTTTGATTTCTTGTAAATGCTGGCTCCACTAGTTTTTCTAGAAGAGGCTCTTTCTGTTTGTGTATGAACATTAGGTCTGTTGCCTTTTGAACGGCCGCCTTCACGTCGCTTACCACCGTTAAATCCATCTGGGCGGCGTCTTTCACGACGTTCAGTGTGTTCTGCCTCACCTTTGAACCCGCCATTACCACCGCGAGATTTACGTGAACCTCTGCCTTCTTCTTTAGAATCAAGGTGCATATGTGGTAATTTATGGTTAGCTTTAGAAAGTTCAATAGCTTTTTTAGCAGAAGCAACAGGTAAACTTACTAATGAGAATTGCTGTGCAACATCAATATCATCTACCATGCGCCCTGGAATGTGGAGAAGGGCACTAAAATAATCTGCAATTTCTTTTGCACGGTAACCATCCTGTTTACCAAGAGAAACGAAAATGCGCATCTGGTCACCACGAGGTCCAAATTCTTTTGTGCTTAATCTGCCATAATGTTTTGAACTAAGTTTTTCACCGTAAACAATAGAAAGTAATCCTGCAAGAACAGCTTCAGCATCATGACCTTCCGAAAGTTCTTTTGCAAGATTTATGTATTTATCATCTACCTCATTAAGGATATAAGATTCTGTAGATGATTCTTCTGCAGTTTGTTCTTCTGCAACGCCTTCTGCCAAATCCTCTGCAACTTCACTTTCAGTTTTAGCTGTAAAAAGTTTATCTTTTAATTCCTGAATAACCCGTTTTTCTTTTACAGTAAGAACTTCATTTACTGTAGGAATTTTTCCGGCTGCAAGTTCACTCTTAGTTGCCTTAAGAATATTTTTTGTAAGGAAGCCAAGCTTGCGGCGTTCTTCCGGGCGTACAAAAGTAACTGCAATACCAGTTGTACCTGCACGACCTGTACGACCAATTCGGTGAACGTAAGTAGCTGTATCAAATGGTAAAGAGTAGTTTACAACGTGAGTAAGACCCGAAATATCAATACCGCGGGCTGCTACGTCTGTTGCAACAAGAATGCGAGTTTTTTTCATGCGGAAACGTTCAAGAACCTTTTCACGCTGATTCTGCATAATGTCACCGTGGAGCGCTGCTGCTTCATAACCTTTAAGATCCAGTTCTTTTGTAACACGGTCTGCATCGGCTTTTGTCATTGTAAAAACAAGGCCGTAGAAATCTGGAGAAATATCAATAAGGCGTACAAGAGCTTCAATTTTTTCGCTTTCTTTTACAACCCAATATTTCTGGTCAATAAGAAGGGCTTCATCAATAACTTTTTCTTCTTCAATAATATCGTATTCGCCCATAAACTCGCCGGCAATTTTTAAAATTGGGGCAGGCATTGTAGCACTGAACAAAAGAATACGGCAATCAGGATTTGCATGACGGAAAATTTCTTCAATATCGTCAATAAATCCCATATCAAGCATTTCATCCCCTTCATCAAGGATAAAATATTTGATTTTTGAAAGGTCTAAAGTTTTCTTCTCAATATGATCTTTAATGCGACCAGGTGTACCAACTACAATTTCGCAGCCACGTTTTAAATCTCTAATCTGAGTTGTATAAGAGGCACCACCGTAAAGAACTGTAGTACGTGGGAAATCGTGATTTGCAAAAGACTGCATTTCTGTACAAGTTTGCATTGCAAGTTCACGAGTTGGCTCCAAAATTAATGCTTCAACGTGGTCGCTTTTTTCGCGGACATTCTGAATAATTGGCAAACCAAATGCGGCTGTTTTACCTGTCCCTGTACGTGCTCTTGCAATAAGATTTGTGTCACCTGTAAGTAAACGTGGGATTGCTAAAACCTGGATAGGAGATGGAGTTACAAAGCCTTTTTTTTCAACTGCTTTTAATGTGTATTCATCTAGGCCTAAATCTTCAAATGTAACTGTGTTTTCTGATTCCTGCTGATCTACAGGAAGACTTGTGTTTTCAATATTTGTTTCTAATTCCATGGATTAGTTGAGTTTATATGAAAACAATGAAAGATTCAACCAAATGATTGAAAACGTTACGTTTTATCATTTTTTTATGAGAAATAAAACTAGGATTAAAATAAAAAGGGAACATATAGGAAATCTGAATATTATTAATACTACTACCATTTTTTAGAAAAATGCTCCCGCAGAAACTCACCTTGATTTTGCCAGCTGGGCTCGCCGCTTCGCTCTGTACATTCTCTACCGCGTTGTCCGTGGCACTATCGCCCAGAACCAAAATCAAGTTGATTTCTGCTCCGCTTTTCTAAAAAAAATCCCCTAAATCCCCATAATCTGTGGTTCCTATCTTTCGAATTAATCCTAGGTTTAATCCGTGTTCCTTTTTTATTTTAATCCTGCGTTTGAATTTTCCTAAAATTTGTGATATAATACATTTAATTATGGATACACAATTCAAAGTTGACCAGAAGGTCGTTTACCCAAGTCAGGGTGTTGGTATTGTTCGTGAAGTTTTTGAAAAAACTTTCAAAGATAAGGTAACTCTTTATTACAAGATTTATATTGAAGCTTCAGACATGGTAGTTATGGTTCCTGTTGATAATGCAGAAAATCTTGGAATCCGCCAGATTGTAACTGCAGAAGAAGCAGAAGAGGCTTTGAAACTTCTTTCTGATGATTTTGAACCTATTACTTCAGACTGGAAACTTCGTTACCAGATGAACCTTGATCTTCTTAAAAAAGGAACAGTAAAAGACATTGCTACAATTGTACGTTGTCTTTATAACCGCAGTAAAGTAAAGGAACTTCCTATTTTGGAACGCAAACTTTATGATTCTGCTAATAAACTTTTGATTGATGAAATTTCTTATGCATTGGGAAAATCTCCTGATGAAATTGATAAGGAAATTCACAAGAAATTGGAACCATTTGGTCCTGTTCAGAAAATTAAACATGCAAATCCTCTTGATGACGATGAAGATGATGATTTGATGGATGACCTTTCAGACAAATCAGATGATTCTGACGATTCAGAAGATTCTGCTGATACATCTTCAAATGATGATATGGATGCAGATGATGATTTCGAAGAAGACGAATTCTAATATTGCAATTATTATTACTGCTGCTGGTTCTTCAACAAGAATGGGTGGCATTACAAAAAAAGAGTATCTTCCTTTTAATAATGGCACAGTTCTTTCGGGCTGTGCTAAAACTTTTTTAAATGCTTGCTTAAAATCCTATAGAATTACAGATTTTATTATTACTTATCCTGCAGGGGGGATAGAGGATTGTAAAAAAGCCCTTGAAGAAGACAAAGTTCTTAATGAACTTCTTAATCGCTGTTCCAACGACTTTTGTTTGTTGCCACAATATGTTGAAGGCTCAGACACAAGACAGAAATCTGTTTATAATGGTTTAAAGGCAATTAAAAATAATCCCGATATTGTTCTAATCCACGACGGAGCAAGACCATTTATTTCTGAAAAGGTTATTTTAGATGCAATTAATGCAGCCTATGAAAATGGTGCTTCTGTTCCAGGCATTACGCCTGTTGATACACAAAAAGAAATTGATGAAAATGGATTTATAATACGTCACTTGCAGCGGAGCCACCTTACTGCTGTTCAAACCCCACAGTGTTTTGATTTTAAACGCTTGCTTTCTGCACATGAAAAAGCGATTGCAGATAATAAAGAATATACTGATGATACAGAAATTTGGGGTGTTTATTGCGGCGCTGTAAAAGTTGTTGAAGGTGACGTTAATAATATAAAAATTACTTATCCTGCAGATTTGCAAAAACTGGAGAATAAATAAGATGATTCGAGTAGGGCTTGGTTACGATTTACACAGACTTGTAGAAGGTAGAAAACTCATTCTTGGTGGAGTGGAATTTCCATTTGAAAAAGGCGAAGATGGCCATTCCGACGGTGATGTACTTTTACATGCCATTACTGATGCCGTTTTAGGAGCCAGTGGCCTTGGAGATATAGGTTCTTATTTTCCTCCAGAAGATGCTAAATGGAAAGATGCCAATTCTGCCGATTTATTAAGAGCAGTTTTAAAAGATGTGTATGCGGCCGGCTGGAAAATTGAAAACCTGGATTGTGTTATTAAACTGGAAAAACCAAAATTCCTGAGTCGCCGCCAGGAAGTTATAAATTCAATTTCTTCTATATTAGATGTAAATCCAGAACAAGTGTTTGTTAAAGCAAAAACCGGTGAGAAACTCCCACCGGTTGGTACTTCAGAAGCTGTAGAAGCAGAAGCTGTTGTTCTGCTTTCAAAATAACTTCTTTCTACTCTGGCAACTGTAAAATCAAGTCAACCTCAATTTCGCTAAGATTTAACTTATCTGCAATTTCGGCATTTGTCCAACCCTGGCGTTTAAGCTGACGTACACTTTCATTTGTCTGAGGGTTAAGTGACTGGCTCTTAGGTGCTGGTTTTCCTGCCATTTCTTTTTGAGTAATGGTTTTAAGAACATTGTATTTATTATCAATATCTCTGGACATAGTCATTAAGTCACGTTCTGTTTTCTTAAGTCCAGTATTTACAGAGTTCAAAGCATCAATCTTATTTTCAGTTTCAGAAATAAGAGATTCAAGATTTTCGAGACGTCCAATTGCTGTTGAAATTTTAGGTCCATTCTGAAGAATCTTATCAACATTTGCCTGAACTTCTTTTATTTCCTGTGGTAATGAAGTTGCCTGGCGGTTACAATCAATAAGACGCATTTCCAAATCTTTAAGTTTATCAAACTGATTATCAACGTCTGTAATAATGCGGGATACTACTTCGTCCTTCTTTTCAAGGCGTTCATATTGTTCAGAAACGTACTGCAATCTGTCGTTGTAATTACGTACTGTAACTTCCATAGATTGAAGGTCATCTTTTGTAGTGTTCAACGACATGATTCTGTCATCAATAGAATTTGCAAGATTAATCATGCGAGTGAACTGCTGTTCAAGATTTAAAACCTTAGTTTTCTGAGCTTCAAAGTTTGTAAGCTGACGAGAAATATCTTCGTTCATCTTTACGATAGAATTATACTCGCCATTCATTTTATTTGCAGTATCGGCAAAAATTTCAAGTTTACCAAAAGAAGAGGCAAGGTCTTGAATCTGATCTTCAAGCTGCTGCTTCATCTTATCTGCCTTGTCGTAAACTGAAATGTTATTGCGAACATCCTGCAATTCTTTTGCAAGTTCTCCAATCTGAATCTGAAGAGTATTTGCATTATCCTGAATCTTAGAAATTAAATCAGATTGAGTAGCCTGACTTGTTGCTGCGGCATTCTGAATATCTTTTTTGAGTGATTCAATTTTCAAAGAAGCATCTGCGTTCTGTTCACGAACTTTCTGTTCTGTAGCAGTAAGCATCTGTTCATACATAGAATTTAATTCTGTCAGAATCTGATTAGAACGGGTTTCATACTGTGAAATAGAAGCATCTGTTTTGTTTTGCAATTCTGCAATCTTTGTATTCAATTCTTTGTGCTGCATCTGAATAGATTCGCCATAAGAATTCATATCATCCATCAAATTCTGTGCTACTTCATCAAGTTTCATTTTTGAACTTGCTTTGTATGCTTCAATTTCTGAATTGAATAAGTCTGTAGAATCAGAAAGCTGATTTTTGAACTGCTGTTTCCATGTTGTAAATTCTGAAAGCGCTGCATCAATAGTAGAAGTTCCTGTTTCCTGTTTAGAACGAATAGCTTCTTCAAAGTCCTGTAAATCGCGAAGTAATCTTTCCTGAGATTTAGAAAGGTTAGCCTGAATATTTTCAACGTTCTTTTCAATTTCACGCTTGAGCTCTGCTTCTGCATTCTGTGTCATAGTAGAAATAGAAGAACCTGTATCAGACTTGAATTTGTTTATTACATCACGGATATCGGCAATAGAATCTTCCATTTCCTGTTTTGTCTGTTCAAGAGAAATAGAAAGTTTTGCATTTTGTTCTGTTGCACGTGTCTGAAGATTTTCAAAGTTAGTTTTCAAATCTTCTGTATATTTTGTTTCAATCTGACGGCGTGAATCTTCGTAGTTATTTGAAATAACAGAAAGACGTGAGTCAAAGTCGTGTTTCCATTCAGAAAGTTCTGTATCAATCTGATTATTCTTTGTTGAAAGGGTCTGATTAAAGTATGTTTCAAATTCCTGAAGTTTAGCACTCATGTTACCAGTTGCAGTTTCTTTAAGGGAATCAAGATTCTGGTTGAGTTCATTAATTTTTGTTTCAAGGGCATTTGAATTATCTTTAATACTGTTACTGAATTCTTCATGCTTCTGTTTCTGTGAACTAGTAAAATTGTCGAAGTCGTTAAGAATTCGGTTCTGTACTTCAGACATTGCAGCTTTAAGACTCTTTTCCAAAGTATCAATATCTGCTTCAGAAACCTGAATCTGTGAAAGCTTGTATTCAATATCTTTTTTGTAAGTACTAAGCTGAGTATCAACATCTTCAAGAATATTAAGATGTTTAACTTCACTTTCAGAAACTGCTTTGCGCACAGAATCTGTAATGATTTTTGAAAGACTTTCCAGTTTAGTATTTGTTTCCAGCTGGAATGCATCTATGTTGGCATTAACTTCTTTAATCTTGCTTTCAAGTTCTGGCTGGAGTGTTGCTGCCTTCTGTGATGCTGCTTCACATTGTGCCTTAATTTCCTGAACAGAAGATTCTGTGCGTTCAACAGACTGTGATGCTTCAGTAGTAATTTTCTTAAGAGAAGCAGAAATTTCATTCTGAAGAGCAACAATTGTGTCTTTCAAAGTATTAAGTTCATTTAATTTAGAACCAAATGTAGTCTGAATATTTTCAATCTGTTCAGTGTAATCACTCTGAAGGGCAGAAAGCTTGTCGGCATTTTCACTTGAAACAGACTGGAAAGTGCTGTCGTAAGAAGCTTTGAAAGTCTGGAAATCGGAATTAAACTGATTTGTAAGAGCAGTATAGTTATCTGTATTTTTATTTTTAATTGCTTCAATCTGTGAAGAATAAGCCTGTTCGAGTTTCTGACCGTCTTCTTCAAAACGAGCAATAATTTTTGCAATTGCAGAATCGTTTTTGCCGCCAATACTTTCGAGCTGCTGTACATATTTGCCCTGTAAAGCATCAACTTTTTCTGTAAAGCTGTTTGCAACATTATTAAGCTTTTCTGTGAATTTTTCGTTGATAATTGCAAGGTGTTTTTTAGTTTCTTCTATTAAACTGTCTTCTGAAGCTTTGTAAGATTGAACTGTGTCGTTTGCTTTCTGTTCGAATACTGACTGTAGTTCAGATGAACGAGTTTCCATATTTGCAGAAATTTCACTGAATTTCTTTGCAAGTTCTGCCTGGAGTTCAGAGTATTTAGCTTTTAATTCTTCCATGTACTGGTCAGAACGAGCCTGAGCTTTTTCGCTTAAATGAACGAAAGCTGCATTTTCAAGTTTTTCTGCACGGTCAGCAGCTTCGTTGTAAACTGTCTGAATATTCTGTTTAATAGAAGCAAGTGCACTTTCTGCATCTTTTTGAGAAGCCTCAATTTTTCCAGAAAGCTGTTGAGCGTAGTTTTCGTACTGTTCAAGAAGTTTTGTTCCAATAGCCTTCAACTGTTCCGCATTGTGGGCAGAGAAATTTTTTGAAACCTCAGGAATTTTCTTTTCAATATTTTCAACAACCTGCTGCTGTTTATCTAACTTTGTTGATAATTTGTCGACAATTCCACTTTCCTTGTGAATACGTTCAAGGTTTTCTTCAACGTGGTCTGTCATCTGATTCAATTCAGTAATTATTTTTGCATAATGATCAATCTGAGTTTTAATAGCCTGAACAGCTGTAATGTTCTGATCAAAGGTTGCAAGTTTCTTTTCGAATTCTTCATTCTGCTGTTTTAAAAGTTTGATTGCAGCATTAGCTTGTGTTTGTTGAGCGTTAAAATCCGAAATAAGAATACGGAATTTTTCCTGAATTTCGTTGTATAGCTTTAGTAAATCTTCCTGACGTTTGTTCGCATACTTTTTAACGCTATCCATTGCATTGTTATTTTTGTCAATTCCACGGAAATAAATTGATATTCCCAATGAGAATACAACAGAACAGAGTATTGCAATTGCGATCATCATTTTTTAATCCCCACCCAATTTTTATATAAGATTACGGTTTTTGCACCGTGCTGTTTTCAAAGATTTTATGTAATTCCTTGTAATGAACAAAAGAAATATCTGCTAAATCAGATTTTTTTCCGAAAAGCTTAGATGTATTTGTATTAATCCAGGCAGTTTTCATACCGGCTGTATTTGCACCAACAATATCATATTTGTGGCTGTTACCAACGTATAAAATCTCTTCTGGTTTTAAATTAAAGAGTTCTGCCAATTTCTTAAAAGGAATAGGAGAAGGTTTTAAGGCTCCAGTTTTTTCAGCACCAATACAGACATCACATAAATCTCTAATGCCCCAAATGTTGCCTTTCTGTTCTGGAGGAAAGTCCGAAAGAATACCAATTTTAAAACCTTTATTTTTAAGGTCTGAAATAAAATCTACAACTCCACCGCATGGAGGAATTTTATCAAAATATTTACAAAGACCTTTATAAACTATTTTATCAAGAAGTTCTTTTGCTTTTTCTGGAGTGCAGTGAAGTCGTTTTGCCATTTCTGCAGCCTGTGCATCGTCAAAATCTTCAGTTATAGCATTTCTACGTAAAGCCTTTCGTGCAAGACCATACTGTGCAAAGAAGTACATATGTACAAGAAAGTGAGGAATCATGCGAAGGAAGAATCTCCAAGATCTATAGAGAGTTCCATCAATATCAAATGCTATTGCCTTAACTGGGCTTAAATCGACAGTTTTCACCCATACATTATAACATAGAATTTTTTATTTTTCTATAATAATTGTGCTTCTTCGTGAAGAGAGTCCAGTCGGGCAAGACGTTTTTTATCGGGTTCAATACAAAGGTTTTTTTCTTGAGTAGGAATAACTAATCCTTTTGGACCATTTTTTGCACGGCGTAAATATTTTACATGAGTATAGTAAAGATCTGTTTTACCGGCGTTACGGGCTTTTGAATAATGAACCGCAAGGTTTGCCGCATCAAGAAGAATATCAAGTGGAACGGTTTTACCTTTGCGGGCTTTTACAAAAACGTAGCCTCCTGGAAAATCTCGTACGTGGAGCCACAAATCATCGCCTCGAACATGGTGGCGCAAAAGTTCGTCGTTTTCGTTGGCATCGCGGCCTACAAGAATATACCATCCATTAACTGTGTAATCTAAGCCAGGGTGAGTTTTCTTTTGCTGCTGTTTAGGAGTTGTGTCTTTTCGCAAAAGCTGTTCAATTTTTACAGGATTAGGTTCATTTTTTAATTCTTCATACTGGCGGTCCAGTTTTTCAATCTGCTTTTTAGTAATCTCAATATCGTGAACAATTTCTTCAGCGCCAGAAATTGCCTTTTTGTACTGTTTATAATAATCCTGGGCGTTTTCCTGTGCAGATTTTTTTGGATCAATTAGAAGTTTAACTGTTTTTCCAGTTTCATAATCTTCGCACTCCAGATATTTGGAAGTACTATCAATTAAATATCCAAAGGAAAGTATTAAATCTCCCTGATGTCTTAACTGAGGCGCATTTTTGAAAGATTCAACTTTTGCTTCAAGATTGGCAAGAGCCGCTTCCTTTTTAGAACGATTAACGTTGTACCATTTTTCAGCTTTTTCCAGGAGAGATTCGCGACTTAAATTATCTGCATGTTCAGAGTACCAGTAGTCAATGTATTTATTAAAAGAAGCGTATTCTTCATCTTCTGGCCACTGGCGGATTGGGAACCGTTCCTTTGCTTCTGCAATTTTCTCTTCCGAAATCTCTGGCAACTGGTATATTACGTCTTTTATTTCATTTCGTTCAGGACGGCGGAACATAGGTTCTAAGATTACATTACTTGTATCGCACAGAATAATATTTGCAGCGTTATTCCAAAGTTTAATATACAGAATGTAGTTTTCTTCGTATTCTTCTTCCCGAATTTTGCTGTTGGAAACTGCAGTGTTAGAAAGATTAAAGGCCGTAGAGGCCAGTTTAATGCTGTTAGTTTTTTCGTTAGGTTTATCTTTAATTGAAACAATGCGGGAAAGTTCCATTTTTATAATACGTTCAACTCCAAGCTGCTGGCAGGAATTTATACGGCAGCCCTTAATATGGGAACGGCAAAATTCCATAAAGCGGAGTGGCTTATCATTTTTAGTGATTTTGCGACGTGTTTCATTTATGCGAACAGAATTTTGTGCAGTACAAACAAGGACAGTTTTTGCGTTACCTTCCTTATAAGTGTAAAAGGCCATAGTGTCGTAACCAGGTTGAACTATATCCTGAATAAAAGCCCCTTCAATATTCAGTTCAGCAAGAATCAAATTAATTTCGTTACAATTTAAAGACATATCTTAATTATAAATGAAAGCTGGTGGGTTCACAAGTAAAGTAGGACTTTAAAAAACATTGATTGACAGTCACCCGACGTCAGAGGATAGTCACCGAGCGGAAGGGGGGAGTCACCCGCCGGCGGGGGGGTGTCCCCCTTCGCTCGGGGG
>JAZLKI010000035.1:0-84216 GCA_045597485.1 Treponema sp. | reverse complement strand
AATGCGAAAGCATTTTTTAGGATTGTCCTATAAAATAGTTCGGCAAGATTAATCTTGCCGCCGACATGAAATGTCGGGAGTTCTTGAACTATAAAAATTTAAAAATAAAAAAGACCTTAGCAAAAACTAAGGTCTATATGGGCAGTGAGAGGATCGAACTCCCGACATTCTGGGTGTAAACCAGACGCTCGTACCAGCTGAGCTAACTGCCCGATGAATTATTTATACCAAAATTATGGATTTATGTCAATAAAAGTATAAAAAAAATCATAATTTTTTTTGAAAAAAATCATTCATTGTAATGACGTCAATAGTTAAATCTGTTAATATTATATAGTCTTTATTAAGACTTTTTTAGGAGGGGGTAATGAATAATCGTTTTATATTATTATTTATTTTAGTTTTCCCTCTGCTATCATGTAAGAATCAAACTGAATCAAAAATTTTAAATACACAGGATAATACTATAAAAAGTACTGTAATACAGCGTGAAAATGATATTACCTGGAGTAAAGAAATAGATTCATATCTTCTTGAAGAATCAATAAAAGCAAAAAAACTTTCAGATGATGTTATAAATAATATCGAAGTTATGAAAGTGCTGCCAAAAAGTCAAAATGCGATATATCCTGAGTTTGAGAATTTTGGAAAACTTGATATTTCTTCTTTAAGTTCTTCTGAAAAAGAAAATGTTAAGAATTTTTGTTTAGAAATAGCAAAAGGGTCAGAGAACAGAATAGAACAGTTTTTTAATAAACAGTATTTATTTAATTACATATTTTTCCAGGAAGAACTAAAAAAAGATTGGAAAATTAAATTTGGTGAAGATTTTCCTGATGAAATTAAAGAAGAAGAAAAACTTTTTGATAAATGGATATATGGTGAACCATTTATAGGAGATGAGATTATTCAAATCCCTGTACGATTCTATTGCATTCACGGAACAGTTGATGTAACATTGTATTTAAATAAATCTAGAGAAAATTCAATCTACCAGATTACTATAAACAGGTGGGCAAAAGTATGATGGAAAAAAATAAACTTTCAGGAATTGAACGAGAATTAGTTCTTCAGTATTTAATTGATGGAAATGTTCCTGTTACTCTTACTCCAGTTGATGAAAATATTGACGAAAATGATGAAGTTATAAAATCTCTTACATCCCAAATTTTTCCTGTTGCTATAAAAGGAGAAAATATTCAAGTAAACAAAGAAGGTTTTATTAATCTTGAAAATCCACCACAGTCAGTTGTTTCTTTTGCTAATAAAACTGTTAAGGTTGAATTTTATTTTAATAGAGTAGGCTTATTTTTCATTTCTAAAGTTTCAGAAACTAAAGATGGATTGCAGCTTGAAATTCCTAATGAAATTGACCGCATAATTGATGTTGTTGAAGAAAGACAATATGATTTTTCTGCATTGATTTATTTCGAATGTAAGACAAAAAAAGATTTGAAAATTAATTGTGTGCCTGTTGATGAAATTGAATTATTTACAAGACCAGCATGGAAAATTATTCCTCTTGAGAATCAGAAATCTGCTAAAGTATTGCTCGAAAAATTTGTTGAAGAGGCAAAGATTGAAAAAAATGCCGGTAACGGACTGCTGTTAATTCCTGTTTGTAAATATTTAACAGATAAGCATGTAGAAACTGTTGAAGCTATGGAAAATAGAATCAAACCTCTTTCTGTATTGTTTGTTGATCATGAGCGTATTGTTCTAGGTATGAGCAGTAAATTGTGTACTTTCTTTCCTGCAGATGAATATGGATTAAAACTTTCATTTGCAATTAAGGGTGGTCCTATTCTTTCTCGTGATATTTTTGTTACATGTGTTGTAAATAAAATATACAGAAGTCAGGACGGGGAAAGTTCTTGTGTAGATTTGAAATATACAACTATGCAGGAAGAAGATATGCGTTTCTTGTACGAGAAGGCAACAAGTTCTTTGTTTAATTAATCTTTAGATATTATTTCGTTATCTTTTTTAGGATTATTACCAAGTATAATTGCTATTGAATTTAAATAATCAATATTTTCACAAACAATCTTTATGATTACAGTTAAAGGTACAGCAATAAGCATTCCTGTGAATCCCCAGATGTAACCCCAGAAAGACAAACTTACTAAAATAACGAATGGAGAAATGCCAAGGTTTTTACCTTCAATTCTTGGTTCAAGAATATTTCCTAACAATACGTTTACTGATGTAAGGAAAATTAAAATGAATAAAGGAATTGTCCATGAAGGGTTGAATTGAACTATAGCGAAAATAGTAGTTAATCCTACAGAAATAATTGAACCAAAAATAGGAATAAAGTTCATTGTAAAAGCAAGAAAAGCCCAAACAACTGGAAAGTCCATGCCTGTAAGCCAGGTTGCAAGGAAACAAATAATACCAGTTGCCAGTGATATTACAAATTTAATTGAAATATACTGCATAGTTTCATTAACAATCTGGTGGCTGACTTTAGAAATCTTATCTTTATCTTTTGAGAACGCATAATACATTTTACGCTTTGTAATGCGCATTTCAATTAAAAGGAATGTGGACATTAAAATAATAAGAAACAGGTTTTTACCAAAAGCAAATGTTCCTGATGATAAAAAGACAGCTGCTTTTTGAACATATTCTCTCACTTTTAAAAAGTTCCACATGTTTTCAATAAAACTTTTAGTTTCATCAATTTCTAGATTAAAACTTTTTGCAAGTACCTGATATACAGCCATGAATTTAGATTCATATTTTGGATATTCGGCTATAATCTTTGTCAAACTACTGATCAAAAGTGAAGAAATTCCGAGAAAGGCAATAGTAAACAGGAATACCACGATGATTGTAGATATAACCCAAGGGATTCCTGTTTTAAGGTTTATTTTCTTTATTAGTGGCAGTAATACAAAAGAAAGCATTACTGCAAATATAATTGGAATTATTACAGAAGAGAGTAAGCGTGCAAGAAATCCAGCTAATACAACAGCGAAGAATAACAATATATAAAATATTTTATTTGTAGACTTATTCTCTTCCATAAAAATACCACTAATTATTATTTTTTAGGTAAAATTTTATCAAATCCACAGTATGGAACTAAAACTTCAGGAATAGAAACTGAACCATCTGCATTCTGATAATTTTCAAGAATTGCAAGCATAGCACGTCCTACAGCAATTGCAGTTCCGTTTAATGTGTGAACATATTTATTTTTACCATCGTCATCTTTAAACTTAATGTTCAAACGACGTGCCTGATAGTCTGTACAGTTAGAAGTAGATGTAACTTCACCATATTCACCACCGTTGCGGCCAGGCATCCATGCTTCCAAGTCCCATTTACGGTAAGCTGGAGCACCAAGGTCACCTGTACAAGTATCAACAACGTGGAATGGAATACCAAGACCTTCAAAGATTTCTTCTTCAATCTGGCGAAGTTTTTCATGAATTTCGTCTGACTGTTCTGGTGTTGCATATGCAAACATTTCTACTTTGTCGAACTGGTGTACACGATACAAACCTTTAGAGAACTGACCAGCTGCACCTGCTTCGCGGCGGAAACAATGTGAAAGACCACCGTAGAAACGTGGGAGAGTAGCTTTATCCAGAATTTCATCCTGATGGTAACCACCAAGTGTAATTTCTGCTGTAGCTACAAGACAAGTTCCTTCTTCTTCAATTGAGTAAACATTTGATTCATTTCCACGTGGATTAAAACCAATACCTTTAAGAACTTCTTCTTTAGCAACATCAGGTGTAATAAACATTTCAAAGTTATGTTTGCGAAGTGTATTCAAGGCATACATAATCAAAGCCTGTTCAAGGAATACGGCTTCGTTTTTAAGATAGTAGAATTTAGGACCTGAAACTTTTGTACCACGGTCAAAATCAAGAATGTCAAGAGATTCACCAAGCTGTACATGATCTTTTGGTTCAAAATCAAATTTACGTGGTGTACCAACTTTTTTTACTTCAAGGTTTTCTGTATCAAGTTTACCAATTGGTGCTTTAGGATGAACCATATTTGGAATCTGGCGAGCAGCTTCTTCAAGTTCGGCTGCAAGCTGTTTCTGTTCAACTTCAACTCCTGTTATTTCATCTTTGATAGCTTTACCAGCGGCAATAAGTTCCTGACGTTTATCATTGTCAAGCTTCTGTTTCATTGCTGCTGCATTTTCATTGCGTTTCTGCTGAAGTCCCTGTAATTTTGTTGTAAGAGCTGTAACTTTATCGTAAAGTTCAACAACTTTGTCGGCATCAGCTGTCATATTTCTGTTAGCAATGTTTTCTTTTACAGCTGCAAGATTGTCTTTAATAAATTTATAATCTAACATTTAAGTCTCCTTAGTTTTCTAATTCGTATGTGATTGTTACATTCGAAGAAATAGTAACAGATCCTGTTTCGATAGTTGTTGGTGTATCTTTATAGGCACGATTCATTAATACATCTCCACTTTCACTAGAAGTATAATCTTCATGGATATTAAGAACCTTGCTAATTTTACAACCACTAGCTCCTGCTAAAAGTGAAGCTGCATCCTGAGCATCTTGTATAGCCAATGTTCGAGCCTGACGTAAGGCACCTGTTTTATCTGTAACATTATATGTGAATGATGTGAGGCCATTCGCACCAGCATTTCCTTTAACTGCAGCATCAATTACTTTTCCTGTAATGTCTGGGTTTCTGATTACAACTGCAATTGAATTTCTTACTGTATACTGACCTGGATAGTCTTTAGAATTATCCTGAGAAATCTGATAATCAGATGTAGAAATATCAGAATCTGCAACACCAACTTCTTTTAATGCAGCGAAAACATTAGCTGTGTTTGCGGCGTTTCTTTCAACTGCTCGGGAAACGTTCCATTCTGTTGTTCTAACAATAAATTTAAGTGATACAACATCAGGACTAAGAGTTACAAAACCTTTCCCAGAAACTGTAATAGTTCTAACTGCTTCTTCTGGTTTTACAGGTCTGTTGATGTAGCAGGAAGATAATAAAACACTTCCTAAACTTAAAAGTACAATAGATTTAATAATGTTCTTCATAAAATCTATCTAACCTCCAAATAAAATCTTTTTAAATATATAATACGCTTATTTGCATCATCCCAGTATTTACTTGCAGGATAATTTTTAGTAAGCGTTGTATATGCTTCAATTGCGGCTTTTATATTTTGAATACTGCTTTTAGCTTCAAGAATCTGGCCCTGTAAATATAATCCTTCATCACGGTTATTTACAGCAACTTCAAAGAATTCTTCAATCTTCTTGTTAGCAGCAGAATATTCTTTTTCATTATAAAGAAGTTGAGCTTCTTTTAATAGTAGTTTTGAATCTGCCGTAGATTTCTTAGTTTCTGTTGATTCCCTTTCAACTGGTGCAGGGGATGGAATGTAAGTTTTTTCAGCAGGTGTTACTGTTTCAGCAGGAGTTTTTTCTATAACAGTTTCAGTAACTTTTTCTTCTTTAACTTCTGCTTTTTTTGTATTTACTTCTATAATTTCTTTTGCCTTTTTGGTAAGTGGAAGTTTATATTCGGGTGCTGTAACGTGATCTTTATTAGATCCTTTTTCGTTTAAGATTTCAACTTCGATATAATCATCAAGTGTTGTGTCAGATAAGTTGTCTTCCTTATAGAAGTGAATTATTTTTATACCTGGATTTTTAGCCTGTAGAGTAAATTTTGTCTGGCCTGTTCCAAGCTTACGACCATTGTATACCAGGTCTTTTGAGCCGTCTGTAAGTCCCATATATACCCAACCGTTTCCTGGGTAAACGATATCAAGGTATTCTGATTTTTTAATTGTAACTTTTCTAGAAGGAGTTATATCTTCTGCAATCATTTCAGATGTATCTTCTACTGCTGATGCATCATCATCAGTTATATCAATTACATCATCTGTTTCGCTTACTGAAAGTTCAGAATCTTCATTTTCTACATTATCATTTGCATTCTTATCTGGTTCTTCATCTGGATTTTTAGAAGCTTCTTCAGTTTCATCTGTTATTACAACAAGAGTATCCTGTGTTTCTTCCAAAGGAAGTTCAGTTTCTACTAATTCTGGTTCCTCTTCCTGTTCTTCTACAGTTAATTCTTCTTCTGGTAAAGGAGGATCTAGTGTTATAACTTCAGGTTCTTCCAATTCTTCGAGTTCAGGGTAAACATTTGCAGTATTATTTTCTAAATCTTCAACTTCATCATTTGTATTATCAATATCAGACTCAACAGCATCATCAGCCTCTGAAGTTTCTTCTTCTGTTGTTGAAACAACATCTTCTTCTATTTGAGGAGCTTCAGTTTCGTTTGTAACAGGAGCGGATTTTGAGGCACAACCAAATAAACACATTGGAAGTACACATGATAAAACAATCAATAATTTTTTCATGGAGCAGCTCCTAAAATTTCATTTATCATATTGTCATTTGAAGTTGCCAAAGAGTTTATTTCTTTTTCAGCAGGAACGGTGAAATAAGGTTCGGCTTCTTCCTGTGACCATTTTTTTGTAGTTTTACGGGAAGTTGAGTATTCTCTTGGAAGGGCAGGGCCGTCTGGAGTAAATAAACGTTCTGTAAACTCCAGCGTTTGTCCGGGAATTTCTTTAGTTTTGTTTTTATCTTTTTTACCAACGGTAAGTAACAAAATCAGACAAATTAAAATAACAACAAGCATACCTGCAATTATCAAAGAAAGTTTTTTGTTTTCTTCATAGAAGTTTCGAACTTTATCGATAAGAGGAGAAAATATTTCTTTTAACTTTTCTAATAGGTTATTCATTTTGTGCTAATTTCTTCTTGGTGGTCTAGGAGGTAAAACAACGCCTTCTTCATCTGGAACATCTTCGTCCTGGAAGTTATCGTTAGGTTTTTCAACTTCTGCACCACGTTTTATATCTTCGTCGAGGCGGAGGGCAATAATCTTACTAACACCAGATTCTTCCATTGTAATACCAAGCATTGTTGAAGCACCCATTACAGTTTTCTTATTATGAGTAATTACAATGTACTGGCTTACGCTGGCAAAACTTTCGAGAGCAGTTACAAAGCTTGAAACGTTTTTATCATCAAGTGCTGCATCAATTTCGTCCAAAAGACAAAATGGACTAGGGCGAACCTGATATGTGGCAAACAGTAACGCAACGGCAGTCATAGTTTTTTCACCACCAGAGAGAAGGGCAATATTTTCAAGTTTCTTTCCAGGTGGCTGAGCATAAATATCAATACCAGAAGTTAAAATATTAGCTGGATCGGCAAGTTTTAATTCTGCACGTCCACCATTAAACAAGCGGCGGAACATGTTGTGGAAGTTTTTCTTAATCTGATTATATGTTTCAAGGAACATTTCTGCAGATTTAGATTTAATTTCTTCACTTACGCGAACAAGATTTTCCAAAGATTTCTGTGTATCATCGTAGTTTGACTTTTGACGCTCATAACGTTCTTTTACTTCACCGAATTCTTCAGGAGCCATAAGGTTTACGCTGCCTAATGCTGCAAAATCTTTTTTTGCTTCAGATAATTTTTCGCGTAAATCTGCAGCAGGTGTTGTAATTTTGTACATTCTTTCTTCAAATTCAACAAGATTACGAGAGTATTGATCCTGGAAGTTCTGTTTAATGTTACGAATATCATTATCAGAAGAGTTTAAACTTAAAGTAAGATGTTCATACTGTTCCTGGTATTTTCTTTGTTCTTCCTGCTTACGATCAAGAGAATCGCTTTTACCAGATACACTTTTATTAGCCTTTGCGATTTCTTCATCAAGTTTGTTCATTTCATCAGCAAGTTTTTTACCTCGATATTCAATTTCTGCAAGTTCATCCTGATAAATATTTACCTGTTCGCGAATTTCATCAGCACGTTTTGTTTCAATAAAAAGTTCATCTTCTGTTTCGCGAAGATTTGCCTGTTCGGAAGAACTTTGTCTGTTCAACATACTGATTTGATTCTGACTGGCAGTAATTTGTTCCTGCATTTGAATTTCATTTAATTTAAGTTTCTGGCAGGTTTCTTTATATTCATTAATCTTTTTTGTAAGTTCTGAGTTTTCAGAGTGAAGAACAATAATCTGCTGGTTAATGTCTTCCACCTGTTTAACGTTATCATTGATTTTATTATCAATTTCACGTTTTTTAGTCATTATACCTTCAGGACTAAGGAATTCTGTTATGAAGGCAGGAGATGCATTTTGATATTTAGCAAGAGCCCCTTCCAAATCATTTAACTGTTTTCCAGCTTCTGCAAATGCTTCGCTTGCTTCACGAACAGTTTTAGTACAATCTTCTGCAGAATGAGACTGAGCAGCATAATCAGCAAAAATATTTTTACGTCCTTCAAGATAAACTTTTAATTTACCGAGGGATGTATCAAGTTCTTCTTTAGCAATACGCATAGCTCCTTCGCTGAAGCCTGCATCTTTTAATTTTTCATCAAGTTTAGAAACAATATCTTCTGTAATTGAAGCAAGTTCAGTCTGAAGATCAACACGGGCTCTTTCCAAATCTCCAATTTTAACTCGAAGAGTATCTGCATGACGGTCGTTGTCTGTAATTTTATAACCGCTTGTTTCAATATTTTTTTCAAATGAAGCTATGTTATTTTTAATATCATTAAGTTGTTTTGTTTTTTCATGAAGAATGGCATTTTGTTCGTCAATTTCTTCCTGAAGATTATCAATACGTTCCTGAATAGCAGCTTTACGTCCTTCAAGACTGTTGATTTTTTCTTTCATAATCAAAGCCTGCTGATTCTGCTGCTTAATTAATTCAAGTTTGCCATTTTTTTCCTGGCCAATAGCAAGAAGACTTGCCTGTTTAGCATACAATTCATCCTGCATAGCCTTAACTTTGTCCATATTTTCAGAAATTGTATTTGTAATTTCTTCAATTTCCTGACGAACTTTATTGCGCTTTTCTTCAACTTTTTTAAGTTCTTCTTCGTGACGTGCTTTTTCCTGGACAAAGTTTTTTAAGCGGAGAAGGGTAAGGTCAAGTTCGTAACTGTAGATGTCTTCTTTGAATTTGCGGTATTTGATTGTCTTTTCTGACTGGATTTTTAAAGTGTCATACTGGCGTTTAATTTCGCCCATGGCAATTTCAATTTGAACCATATTCTGGCGAGTACGTTCAAGTTCGCGTTCTGCTTCCTGACATTCTGCTTTTGAGCGGCTGATTCCGGCTGCTTCTTCGAAAAGGTAACGACGATCTTCTGGTTTGCTTGAAAGAATCTGGTCAATTTTTCCCTGTTCCATTACAGAGTAGGCTGCTTTACCAACACCTGTGTCCATAAAAAGACGTCTGATTTCTGTAGGACCTGCAGGACGTCTGTTAATAAAGTATTCTGCATCACCTGAACGGTAAAGTCGTCGTGTTATGGCAATTTCTTCTTCATCAAGAGGGAGGAGGCCTTTATCGTTAGCAATTGTAAGTGTAACTTCTGCTGTATTTAAAGCTGGACGACGTTCTGTACCATTGAAAATAACGTCTTCCATTTTTTCTGCACGAAGATTTTTAGAGTTACGTTCTGCAAGTACCCATTTAATTGCATCTACAACGTTACTTTTTCCACAACCATTTGGACCGAGTAAAGCTGTAATACCTTCTGCAAAATCTATATGAGTCTTATCTGCGAATGATTTAAATCCATATATATCAAGACTTTTTAAAAACACGACAGTCTCCCTAGTTTAGTCCTAATATTATAACGAATTTTTAAAGACTTGAAAAGTTACTATAATAGGTAAGTTTTTTTTTATTTTTCTATAAGATTTAATGTTTCTTTTGCAGTTTTTTCCCAGTTGTATTCACCTGCCCAGACAATACTGTCGGAAACAATTTTTTCTTTTAATTCTTTATCTTCTACAATTTGCTGCATGCAGTTTGCTATCTGATCAATATTGTCTGAATCAAAGTAAAGAGGTGAATTGCCTCCAGCTTCTTTTAATGCGCCTTTATCGGAACATAAAACAGGAATACCACATGCCATTGCTTCAAGAATTGGTAAACCAACTCCTTCCATTACAGATGGGAAAACACAAGCTTCAGAACCGGCATAAAGACGGGCAAAATTTTCATGTGGGAAGAAGCCAATTAAAAATATATCACTTGCAAATTCAGAATCAAATGTTGCTTTGTGAATTGTATCAGCATAGTCGCCATCATTTCCTGCAATAACCAAACGGTGTGGAAGTCCTGTATTTTTTTTGAATACTTCAAATGCTTTTATAAGCTCAATATGTTTCTTTTCTGGGCTTGAAAGACTTGATGCATATACAAAATAAGGTCGTTTAATAGCAAAAGGTTTAATATCTACAATATCGTCTGCTATGTCCATCATTGGGAAGAATAACTTGTGGTCAATACCGTTATGGATTACTGTAATTTTGTCTGATTTTACACCAAGACTTATTAAATCCTCTTTGATGTACTGAGTTGCGGCAATAATTTTCTGGATATTTTTAAGACCTTTTTTCAACTGACGGCCATATTTTTTAGATTCGTTTTTAATAACCGATGATAAGATTGTGTTTACAATTGCAATACCAATATGGTCTTTGAACTTTGTTGGAATAACTCGGCTAACGGCAGGGTAAATAACTACATCATATTTATTCTTTTTAATAAATTTATTAATTCCGTGACGATGAAAAAAACGCATCGTTTTAATTTTATCTGTCATAGGAAATGAATTGTAGGATAATTCTTTTCCTGATGTATAAATATAGCGGTCTTCTTCCTGTCCAAATAATTCTACTTTATCTTTGTAATCTTCAGGGAGATTTGAACTAAAATTTATAATATAAGCGGCCTGGCCTGAACGACCATGGTCACAGCCAAAAGTATCAATCGCAATCTTCATCGACATATGGTTCAACAACCTTTCCGTTTCTTAATTCTTTTGGATAAACGGTAAGTCCAAGTTTTTTTTCTAATTGTGCATAATGACGCATTTCATATTCATCGCCGATTACAACATTAATTCCTGTTTTTCCAGCACGGGCTGTACGTCCGCTGCGGTGTACAAAGAAATCTTCATCGTCTGGTAAATCCATTTGAATAATATGTGTAATATCTGGAATATCAAGTCCACGAGCTGCAAGGTCGCTTGTAATTAATACAGATTCCTTGCCGCTTCTAAAACGGTCCATTGCGGCTTTGCGCTGCTGTTTATCTGTTTTTGCATGAAGGGCTGCACATTGAACTTTTTTGTAAGTAAGTTTTGAATATATATTTTCTACCTGGTCTGCACGGGATGTAAAAATTAAAGCTTTTTCAGGTTTTTCTGCAGCTAAAAATTTTCTTAAAGTATCGATTTTATCTCTGGTTTCTGCATAAATTGCCCAATGGGTAATTCTTTTTTTAAGAATATCTTCCGGTGGTAAAACGACGTTTTTGGCATCTGCAAAAAATATTTTAGTCTGTTTATTTATAGTTGCTGTACAGGCAATGATTTGTGTTCCACCGGGCATTAAATCTCGTAATCGGGAAGTATCTTCAATTGCTTCTTTTTTTACTAAACGGTCTGTTTCATCAAAAACAACGGACATAACACCATCAGTTTTTAATTTCTTTAACTGAATAAGTTCAACTAAACGTGCTGCTGTTCCAATTACAATTTCAGGTTTTTCTTTTAATACTTCAATCTGCCTTTTCAGTGGAGCACCACCAATTAAAAGACATGATTTATGAGTTGTTACAGATTTGCAAGCCTGATTTATTTGTGAGGCTAATTCAAAAGTAGGGGCAATAACAATAATTCGTACCCGCTGATTATCTTTTAAATTTTCAAGTTTATTTATAAGAGGAAGAAGATACGCAAAGGTTTTACCAGTTCCTGTTTCGGATTGAAATAAAACATTTTCATTTTCTATAATTCTTGGAATTACTTCTTTTTGAACGGCTGTTGGTTCTGTAATTCCAAGTTTAGTTAAAGAGTTCTGTAAATCTTCTGATAATGATTCGAAAATCTTCATTTATAACCTTAAAAGTTAGCTTGCATCAGGAAGAGAAAGAATCTGGTCATTAAGATTTGAAACTTTTCCCTGTACCACATCTTTTGTTACAGTGAAACGTTTTTTACCTTTAATATCAGGGATTTCGTACATAACATCCATAAGCATTTTTTCTACAATTGTACGAAGTCCGCGGGCACCAGTTTTCTGACGAATAGCTTCATCTGCAATTTCTTCAATAGCTTCTTTTTCAAATACAAGTTCTACATCATCAATATTAAATGATGCCTGGAACTGTTTTGTAATAGCGTTTTTAGGTTCTGTAAGAACATTTACCAAATCGTCGCGTGTAAGTTCTTTTAATGAACAGGTAATTGGCATACGACCAATAAGTTCTGGAATTAAACCGAATTTTACAAGATCATCAGGAGTTACCTGGCTTAAAAGCTGCTGCTTATCTTCTTCGTTCATTTGGCCTACATTTGAACCGAATCCCATTGAATGAGAAGCTACACGCTGTTCAATAATTTTGTCTAATCCTACGAAAGCCCCGCCTAAGACAAAAAGAATATTTGTTGTATCAATCTGGAGCATTTCCTGGTTAGGATGTTTACGTCCACCCTGAGGAGGAACGCTTGCAACTGTACCTTCAATGATTTTAAGAAGAGCCTGCTGAACACCTTCGCCACTTACATCACGTGTAATTGAAGTATTTTCTGATTTGCGGGCAATTTTATCAATTTCATCAATAAAAATAATTCCACGTTCTGCAGCTTCAATATTTCCATCTGCAGCATTGATTAATTTCAAAAGAACGTTTTCTACATCTTCACCAACGTAACCTGCTTCTGTGAGAGTTGTAGCATCCGCAATTGCGAATGGAACTTTTAATTTCTGTGCAAGTGTACGTGCAAGTAAAGTTTTACCAGAACCTGTTGGTCCAATTAATAAGACATTAGATTTTTCAATTTTTACAGCATTATCATCTGCCTGACTTATTGCTGAAACAGACATTCTTTTATAGTGATTGTAGACAGCAACTGATAATGTTTTTTTAGCATCTTCCTGTCCAACTACATAGTTGTCCAAATACTGTTTAAATTCTTTTGGAGTAGGAACATCTTTTAATTCAATAGGAGTAATATCAGATTCCTGCTGTTCAAGTATTCCCTGACAAATTGCAACACATTTATCACATATGAAAGTGTTGCCACTTGGGCCAGTAATAAGTTTTCTGTCTCTACCTGCAGAACTACCGCAGAAAAAACAATATGCGTCGCTAGAGCCAAATCGTTTCATATATAACCTATATCCTTATTTTCTAGATGTCATTACGTTGTCAATAATTCCATACTGACGTGCTTCTTCAGCTGACATAAAACAGTCTCTTTCAATATCTTCAGCAATTTTTGAAGCATCTTTTCCTGTGTCATTTGCAAGATATTCTATGGAAAGTTTCTTTAATCTAATAATTTCTTTTGCCAAAATGCTGATATCACTTTCCTGACCTTCTACGCCACCTCTTGGCTGATGAATCATTACACGGCTTGATGGAAGAGCACAGCGTTTACCTTTTGTACCACCGGCAAGGAGAATTGCAGCCATAGAAGCAGCCTGTCCCATACAAATAGTCTGAATGTCACATTTTACATATTTCATTGTATCGTAAATTGCAAGTCCAGCAGTAACACTTCCACCAGGAGAGTTGATATAAATACTGATGTCTTTATCAGGATTTTCTGATTCCAAAAATAAAATCTGGGCTACAACTAAATCAGCCATAGTATCATTGATTTCTCCGTCTATAAAAACAATGCGGTCTTTCAAAAGACGAGAAAAAATATCATAACTTCTTTCACCGTTACCTGTTTTTTCTACAACGTAAGGTACCAATGTGTTCATTTGTTCGTTCATAAAAAATCCTATAAGTTAAATATGTATCATTTATAATATAATGAATTTTTCGTTGTTAGGGTAGTAAAAAGTGAAAAGGGCATAAAAAAAGTGAATAGAGAGTTTTTTGCTCAACTATTCACTTTTTACTATTAACTATTCACGTAATTAGTTATTTGCGAATAAATCTTTGAAAGCAACTTTGTCACCTTTTGTAACTTTTACTTCCTTGTAGATTTCATCGTAAAGTTTATTTTCTTTTGTATCATCAATAATGTATTCTTTTGCACGTGGATCTTCGTAGTGTTTTTTAACTTCTTCTACAGTCATTCCACCTTCTTCTGCAATTTTTACATAAGCAGCTTCAACTTCTTCTGGAGTTACGCTGATGTTGCGGTCACGAATAAGAGCATCAACGATAATGCGTGATTTAAGCATTTTTTCGCTGTCTCCTGTCCATTCGTTAAGCATAGCTTCTTTAGACTGACCAGATGAAGTTACTAATTTTTCCAACTGCTCTGGTGTTGTCTGGAACTGCTGAGCCATCATTCTCCAGCGGCCATCAAGTTCTGCTGACAACATAGATGCTGGGATATCGAATTTGTTCTTTTCAACAAGCTGTTCGAGTAAAGAATTGTTTTTAAGTTCTTTAACACGGCGGCTAGCTGCAAGTTCCATATTCTTTTTGATGTCATCTTTCATATCCTGCAAAGTTTTATATTTTTCATTGCAGTCCTGAGCGAAATCATCATCAAGAGCTGGGAGGTCACGAAGTTTAACTGCTTTAACTGTAACATTAAGTTTAACTGTTTTTCCAGCTAAGTCAGAATCTTCATAATCTTTCTTGAATTTTTTAGTAATTTCTTTTGTTTCGTCCTTTTTCATACCAATGATTTCATCATCGATTTTGTAGAGGTTTTCACCTGTTCCTACTGTAAATACGAAATCTTGGCGTTTTGTATCAGCAATTTCTTTTCCGTCTTCACCAACTTCAACGAAATCAACAGTAACGATATCGTCTTTTGCAACTACAGGATCTTTTTTATCGATAACCATAGCATTGCGTTCCTGCATGCTTTTTACTTCATTCATTACATCGTCATCTGTAATTGTAACCTGTGTTTCTTTTACAGTTACTCCAGAGAAGTCTTTTACAGTAACTTTAGGGAATACATCGTATTTAACTGTATATGTAAGGTCTTTTGTTACATCCAAGTCTGGAGCCTTATCCATTGTTGGCTGTGAATATGGAAGAGGGCGTTTTTCTGTTTCTTCTTTGAAGATTTCATCAAAAGACTGGTCAATCAATGTTCCAATTGTATCAGCTTTAATAGAGTCACCGTATTTGCGTTCAAGTACGTTAGCTGGTACATGGCCCTTGCGGAAACCAGGAATCTGAGCATTTTTAACATAGCTGTTCATTGTTGATTTGTATGCTTCTTCAACATCTTTTTTAGAAATTGTAACAGTTAATTCTACTGCTGATTTTTCAAGTTCTTTGAATTCTTTTGTAAGTTTCAATTTGTGACTCCTTATGTGATAAAAAAATAGAGACACAAGTTTTTGCGTCTCTATTGTAAGTTCGAGCGGAAAACGGGAGTCGGACCCGCGACATCCACCTTGGCAAGGTGGCGCTCTACCACTGAGCTATTTCCGCATAATTTAATTTTACAGGCAAACGCCTTAGAGCGGAAAACGGGAGTCGGACCCGCGACATCCACCTTGGCAAGGTGGCGCTCTACCACTGAGCTATTTCCGCAAATATTACAAGTTTACATTTTATGCGGGGGGAGGGACTTGAACCCTCACGCCGAAGCACTAGATCCTAAGTCTAGCGTGTCTGCCAATTCCACCACTCCCGCAAGACTTAGCAATGTAAGCTATGTGAGAAATAATATAGAAAAAAGACGGTTTATTGTCAATAGGTTATGAAACCGAAATTGAAAAAATGTTAAAAAAAAATCAGAAAAATATGATTAAATGGGTTGATAATTTTTTTAGTTTCATATATATTTTCATCATTAAGTCGTTTTGACTTCGGGCCATTAGCTCAGCTGGTAGAGCAACAGACTCTTAATCTGTGGGTCGCAAGTTCGATCCTTGCATGGCTCAAAACTTCTTGCTAAAACAAGGAGTTTTTTTTTAGTATGGTGCCTATAGTTCAGGGGTAGAGCGCCAGATTGTGGATCTGGTTGTCGTGGGTTCAAATCCCACTAGGCACCCGAAGGTGCAAAGTTAGTTCTTTGCACCTTTTTTGTTTTATATGCGTTTGTAGCTCATCTGGATAGAGCAACGGACTTCGAATCCGTAGGTAGCACGTTCGAATCGTGTCAGACGCATTTTCGTTAAGCTCCATGCGAACATCGTGTGGAGTTTTTTTATTTAACTTGAACGGGAGCTCGCCGCCCCCGTTGCCCCCTGCTTAGAGGAAACTGCACTGTCGTGCAATAGATAAGAGCATGTTCGAATCGTGTCAGACGCATTTTCGTTAAGCTCCATGCGAACATCGTGTGGAGTTTTTTTATTTAACCTGAACGGGAGCTCGCCGCCCCCGTTGCCCCCTGCTTAGAGGAAACTGCACTGTCGTGCAGTAGATAAGAGCATGTTCGAATCGTGTCAGACGCATTACCAATAAGCTCCATGCGAACATCGTGTGGAGTTTTTTTATTTAACCTGAACGGGAGCTCTCCGCATTCAATTTTTTTTAATATTGCTTACATAACACTTCATCTAAACTTTTTGTATGTATTTAATTTGTTGAAAAATATTCTTTTTTTTTATATTAAATTGTGTTTTTACATACAGGATGATAAAACCATAGTTTTTGTATGTAAATAATAACTATTTTATTTGAAATCTTTAATCAAATTATAATTTTCTTTACACACAAAGAACTTGTTTCTTAAATTTTGTATGTAATACAATGGATTTTAAATAAATTATATTAAAAAATTTTTACCTACAAAAAGTCAGATTTCGCGACCTTATATGTAAATATAGTTAATTATGGATACTTCATTTATTCAATGATTCACTATTTCAGGTTAAAAGCATAAAAAAAATAATCTACGAAAAAAATAAAAAAAACTTAAAAAAAATCTAAACAAATTTTTCCATTCTCCGATATTGAAATTGATATACCCTAATTATTTTTTTTTGCGAGGTTTATTTATGGAAGAGTTATTGATTGAATTTTCTGAATTATTAAAAACTGAAGAATCGATTCTTGATAATCTTTCTGAAAAACAGATTGTTTTAAGAAAGGCGATTATAGATAAAGACTGGACTGTGTTAGTTGACTTAATTAGTGAAGTAAACAATCTTTCTGAAACTTTCCAAACTGCTGATACTCGTCGTGATGAAATTCAAAATCAGCTTAAAACAGATGAATTAAAACCTTATCTTGAAAAACTTTCTGTATTAAGAACAAAACTTCTTAAATGTAAGGTAGAAAATCAGGTTATATCAAACTATGTAAACGTAACAAGACAGTTTATTTCAGAAGTTGTAGAAAAGGCTTTGCCACAAACTAGAAATAAAAACTACACAAAATTTGGAACAATCACTCAGCCACAGACTTCCAGTGTATTGGTAGATGTAAGAGGTTAATTATGGGATCAACATTTTCGGGAATTGAATTAGGTAAACGCAGTATTATGGCTCACACAGATGCCATTACAACTGCAGGTCATAACATTTCTAATGCTAATACAGAAGGTTATAGCCGTCAGCGAGTTCAGATGAAGGAATTTGATCCTTTATATAAACCTGATTTGGAACGTGCCGAACGTGCAGGTATGATTGGTCAGGGAATTGATGCTCAGTCAATCAACCGTATTCGTGATGAACTTTTGGATACTCGTATTGTAGCTCAGGCTAATCAGGAATCTTATTGGGATACTCGTTCTAAATATTACACAATGATTGAACAGATTTACAATGAACCAGATGATATTTCAGTTCGCACTAATATGGATAAATTCTGGACAAGCTGGCAGGAACTTTCTATTAATCCTGAAAGTAGAGCTGCACGTCAGGCTGTTGTAACTCGTGGTGAAACTCTCACAGATTCTATTAAGCAGCGTTGGGAATCTTTAAGTGGAATTGGAAATCTTATTGAAGGGGATATTGAAGCTACTGTTAAACAGGTAAACTCATATGCACGTCAGATTGCAAATGTAAATGCTGAAATTGTTCGTAGCCGTGCAATGGGAGATAATCCTAATGATTTGTTAGATCGCCGTGACCTTTTGGTAGATAAACTTTCAACTCTTGTAAATGTAACTACTGATCAGCGTGATAGCGATGAATTTATGGTTCATGTTGATGGAAAAGTTCTTGTTCAGGGAAGTATTTCTCGCGAAATTGGTTTCCAGTTGAAAGATGATGATTCTGGACAGAATAAACTTATTTGGGCTGATACTGGTAATGATGCAAAATTCTCTGGTGGACAGCTTGGTGCTTTAGTTGAACTTCGCGATGTAGATATTCGTAATGAAATTCAGTCATTAAATACAATGACAATGAACTTTGCTGACCTTGTAAACGATGTTCACCGTAATGCTACTGGTGCTAATAAAGTTACTGGTCTTGATTTCTTTACTCAGCACTCGTTTGTTGAAAATGCTAACGGTAACTTTGATCGCAATGGAGACGGAGAACTTGATACTTCTTATGTATTCCGTTTTTCTGGTAAAAATGAACTTGATATGCAGCAGCAAGTGGGTATTGAAGGTGTAATGACTCTTAGTGGTACTAACGGTAATGTTGAAGTTCCATATTTCCATACTGATACTGTGGAAACTGTAATTTCACGTATTAATAACAGCACAAGTGAAGTAAAAGCTTATCTTGATAAAAACAATCATCTTGTTTTGAAAGGAACAACAGCTCAGAATGCTGAAAATCCAGATTTTGTAATTCGTCATGTAGAAGATTCAGGATATTTCTTAAGTGGATATGCAGGAGTTCTTGCAGAGAGTGGTGAAGCTGGTGCTTATGATTTTGCCCAGGCAGATGCTGTTAATGCTCTTGCAAGTGGAACTCAGTTTGCTGTAAGCCCTGTATTTAATCCTTCTGCTTACATCGAAGTTAATGAAGCTATTCGTAATGATGTAATGAGTGTTGCTGCTGGTTATATGGATGCTGCTGGAAATGCTCCTACTGGAGATGGAAGAGCGGCAGTTGAAATTGCTTCAATTCGTAATTCAAGTGTTATGGTTGGAAGTATGAAAACCTTTGATGATTACTTTGCTGATACAGTTACAAATGTTGGTCTTAAAGGTGAACAGGCAGAAACAAATCTTTTAAGTCAGAATGCAATTATGGATGATTTAAGAAATCTTCGTGATTCAATCAGCGGTGTAAATATTGATGAAGAACTGGCTGAAATTATGAAATTCCAGCATGGTTATAACGCCGCAGCTAAGTTTATTACAGTTTGGGATAATTTAGTCGATACTGTAATTAATAGACTTGGAGTTTAATAAAGGTCCTTTGGAGGAATAAAATATGCAGAGAATCAGTAGTCAGATGAATAATAGCAATACTCAGAGCAGTTTGCGTTTACAGGAATCTCGTTTGAATCGTGCTAATAATCAGATTGGTTCACAGCATCGTATTCAGCAGTTACGAGATGATCCTATTGCTGCTGGTCATTTAGTACGTTATCAGTCTTACCTTGGACGTGTTAATCAGTTTGAAAAAAATGCATTGACTTTATCTGACGAATTTACGGTTCGTGAAGGTTATATGACAGATTCTCTTGATATTATGCAGAGAGTTCGTGAACTTGCTGTAACTGGTGCAAACGGTATTTATTCTCCAGAAGATATGAAAAATATGGCTACAGAAGTCGATGAACTTTTGAAAGCTCTTGTTCAGAATGCAAATGCAGTTGGACCAGATGGAAAATCTATTTTTGCAGGTACTAATACTAAGGCTGTAGCTTTTGATATTGAAATGGGTAATGTTGAAGGTAGTGGTGTACCTTTAATTCAGAATGTTCGCTATAACGGAAATATTGATGTAAATCGCATTGAAGTTGATGAAGGTAAATATATAGAAAATGATAATGCGGGAGTAAAAACTTTCTGGGCTGAAAATCAGCAGTTGTTTGGTGGACGTGATGCTTCTACATGGCAGGCAAGTTCAGATACTGTAATTTCTGTTGACGGTGTAAAAATTAATATTAGTCAGGGCGACAATGTTTATGCTGTTGCTGCAAAAATCAATAATTCTGGGGCTGCTGTAAAAGCTTCTATTGATCCTGTTCGTCATGGATTAAATCTTGCTACTACAGATGCCCGTCAGCTTTGGTTGCAGGATATTGAAGGAGGTGCATTGGAAGAACTTGGAATTATAAAAGATTCTTCACAGTTGCCTCCGTATAATATTGGAACTGGCACTCGTGTAAGTGGCGGAAGTATGTTTGATACTGTTATTGCTTTTCGTAATGCTTTACTTGCCGGTGATTCTGAAACAATTGGTGGCCGTGTATTAGGTAGTCTTGATCAGGGAATTGATAGTCTTGTAACTAGAATTGCAAAATCTGGCTCTGAATATGAACGTGCTCAGTTGAATGCAACTCGCAGCAGTAAATTGGCACTTGATGTTACTGGAATGGTAAGCCGTGAAGGTGACCTTGATTTTACAAAAGCAATTACAGATTTGAAAATGCTTGATTATACAAATCAGGCAACTTTAAGTCAGGCTGGAAAAATGTACAGTTCAACATTATTGAACTACATGAAATAAAGATTAAAAAAGTTAGCATATAAGTAAACAAAATCTGTATAACAGGAGTAAACTAACAAATGGAAATTATTACAAAAGCAAAAGGAAAAATTGAAATCTCGGAAGACTGTCTGCTCACAATTCCAGAAGGTCTTTTTGGTTTCGAAGATTTAAAAAATTATGCTTTGGTTGATTCTGATTATGATCCATTTATTTGGCTTCAGTCTTGTGATGATCCAAACGTTGCATTTTTAATTGTTGATCCTTTTTTAATTTGTTCAGAATATGAAACTGATATTGATGATGAATCTTTAGGTAAAATTGGCATTAAAAAACCTGAAGATATTATCATTATGACTATTGTTACAATTCCTCACGACGGAAGTGCAATTACTGCTAACTTCCAGGGACCTCTTGTAATAAATAAAATTAATAAAGAATGTATGCAGGTTATTTTGAATGATAACCGCTGGTCTACAAAAGTTAACATTGTAGAAGCTCTCAAAAACAATTCAAAAGGAGAGTGCTAATGTTAATTCTTTCTCGTAAAATTGATGAAAAAATAAAGATCGGAGACGATATTACAATTACTTTGATTGATGTTCACGGAGATCAGGTTAAAATTGGTGTTGAAGCTCCAAAAAATGTAAAAGTATTCCGCCAGGAAGTATTTGATGCTATTCAGATTGAAAATAAAGCTGCTTTAGTTGAATCTAAAGAATCTGAAAGTTCATTAAGTGCGGTTCGTGCAATCAGTAAGTTACTTAAAAAATAAAACTGGAATTACTCTTTATTTTTTAATGCAATTTCAGCTTCACTTGCTCTAAGATAAACAGGTCCGTCGAAATCTTTAAGAGTAGGTTCGCCATTTGCAATCATTTCTTCTGTGATTTTTACTAATGATTCAGTTGTAATTGGCTGAACTTTAGGAGCAATTAATTCAAAATCTTTGTTTTCTTCGCCAATTCTTTCTTTTAGTTTTAATGCATCAGGTCCGCAAATAAAAATCTTTTCAAAGTTCTTTACTGTATCAATAATAGTAGAGATTTCGTAATCTCCGTCTTCCAGTAAAACAGTTCCTGCTTCAGAGATACGTGCATAAAATTTGTCTTTATTTGCATCAATACAACTGATAATAGGGAACTGTGAATCTGTAAATGGATATTCGTATAATTTAAGAGAAGAAATTCCGTAAACTGGAACATTATATGCAAGTTCAATTGCTTTTAATGCAGAAATGCCAAGTCGTAAGCCTGTAAAACTGCCGGGGCCAACTGTAAGGGCGGTGAAGTTTAATTCGGCAGTGGTAATTTCAGCCTTTTTTAAAATATCATCAATGGCTGGAACAAGAATTTCTGACTGGCGCATTCCAATATCATAAGTTGTAGAAATAAATTTTGAATCTGTTTTAACTCCGATTGAAAGTTTTGTTACTGCACAATCTAAAACTAAAATATTCATTATATATCTCCATTCTGCCAGTTTTCTATTTCAATTTTTCTGCTGCCGTCTTCATTTGGAGTTATACGAAGAATAATAGTCTTTTTTGGAAGTTCTTCCATGATTTTTTCTGACCATTCAATAATTGAAACTCCGTCTCCGTAAATCATATCGTCAGTACCAAGATTTATAAAATCTTCACCACCGTCAAGGCGGTATACGTCCATATGGTAAAGAGGCATTTTGCCATAATATTCGCTTATTAAACAAAAAGTAGGGCTTGTTATAGTGTCAGAAATTCCTAACGCTTGTGCGATTCCCTTTGTAATTGTTGTTTTCCCAGCAGCTAAGGTGCCCTGCATTGCAATTACATCGCCTTTTTTGAGTTTGTTTCCAATGCGCTGTCCAAGAGCTATTGTTTCTTCTGGGGAATTTGTAATGAAAGTTAACAAGGTAAGCGACCTTCTGTATCTTCGGTAAGAATATATTCTGTTAAAGCTTTTTTTACAGGCATCAAAGGGTAACTGATTGGTTGAGGAAATGAAAATTCCAGAGTTTTTCGTCCTAATGGATCCATGTCTATGATAAATTGTATAGGAACGGTCTCGTCATTTGTAGGCAATTCAAGAACTGCATTACAAGTGTACTTTCTTCTGTAAAAAATTTGACCTTCCTCTCTCTGAACGTCTTTAAGCTCAATTACTTTCATAGTTTAAAAAGAATACCTTAAATCAAATGTGATATCAAGTATGACATATTACAATTCATACTTGTAAACCATTGTATAAATCTGGTTTTTTGTTTTAAGAGAAAGCTTAATAAACTGAATATGGAGTGCGAAAGTCATATTAGGTAATTTTCTTGTACGTCGAATTACACCAACAATAGTTTCATCAATTCCATGCTCAGGAAGGTTAATTCCTATAAGCTGATTTTCTTTGATTGGTAAAGTTGTATTTATACAACAACCACCTGCAGAAATGTTTGTAAGTTTTCCCTTGTACTTTTTTTCTGATTCTATATAAACTTTTTCATTATTTTTATTTTCAGATTTAACTGACGAGAACAAACAGATTTCCTGGAAAAATTCACGTTTAAAGTTTCGCTGTGCCTGACATTCCAACTGATCTGTATGGGAAATAATCATAAGATTTTTCCCCTCTTTTGAAACATCATAACGTATGATTCTGGAAATTAAATTGTATGAAAGTCCATCACTAGTTTTAAAAGTGAATCTGCTTCTTATAAGAGTTTTAGGCTTTCTTTCGTTAGTAGCCATAAAGTCTGGAATTTCAACAATAAAAAAATCTTTATTATTATTAATAACTGTAAAAGGATACTGTTCACCAGAATCTGCAATATAAAAAATAATAGAGTTTTCTGGAATCTGACGAGTTGAAGAAAGTGTTCTTAATTGCGCAACTGCAGTTTCAATTCTGTACAGACAAATAAAAAAATCATTAAGTTTTTTGTCTGTAAAATAGTTGCTTTCTTTAAATTTATAATAAGCAGTTCTAAATAAATCATTTACCGCTGCATTGCTTTTTAATAAATAGTTGATGTTTAATGCTTCTGTTATGTTGCTTACATCCCAAAGAAGTTTTGCATCGGCAGAAGACAGGTTGTTATCTTTTACAAATTTTGTTACATCAGAATATTTAGTTTTTCTGTTTACTTCTTTGTCGTGATATACGTCAGATTTTTTATAATCTGTAATTTTCTTAACAATTACATAGAGGATAAATAAAAATGCCGAAATTGCAGCTAAGATAATAATGATTAATAAAATAGGAGCAGTACTTCTTGCTTCTATAGGTGAACCAGAACCTCCTGCATATTTTCCAAACATAAGCTTTCCCCTTTGTAAATCTACATATTTTTAAGTGCCTTAGAAATTTCCTGGAGTCTAGGACAAATTTCATATTCAGACAAATCGCCAATCATTACGGAATCATTATTCTGTAATGCCTGTTCAAAATCTTTAAGAATAGGAGAGAATTCCGCAAAGAAGTCATTAAAATTAACACTGTTTATTGTTGTGTTATTAAAGGTTTCTGGGAATAGTGTAGCCAATGTAGCAACATGGCAGAACTGATCAATGCTGTCTGCCAAAGTTTTAATTGAATTGCTGACTTCAAGATTTTTACCATTCTGGAGAGAAACAGGAACCTGTTCCATTTCTACAGCCAGCTGATTAAAAAGTTCTGACAATTTTGCAAAAGAAGCTTTAATATCATTTTTAGTAACGATTGAAAAATCAAATTTTGTATCTTTTCCAATAGGTTTTACAGATTCTTCATCGAAGGTTTCTGCTGTAATCTGTTTGTCATCTACATAAATGCCAATTACTGCAGCTTCATTTTCTTCACAAGTCATTTCAAAAGATTTAAGAACATCTCCTACAGTCTGTTCATCTTCTATCTGAGCATCTACCTTTTGTCCGTTTATGTAAAATTCAATCATAATTTATTCCTTAGTTATTAGAATTGTTCCGTCTTGTAAAATTAGAAATTGTTGTTTGTTGAGCTTCAAGACTGTTTAAAGATCCTTCCATTTGACTATATTTGTTTCTCAAATCTGCTTCTTTACTTTCCATTTGAGTTTCAAGTCTTGCAATCTTCTGTTCCGAAGATTTAATTTTTGTATCAAGACTGGAAGTTTTCATAGAAAGAATTCCGCCGGTTTGTGTGTATGCAGCAATTTCTTTGTCTAATTTATATGCAATTCCAGAATCTACAATTAAGTCACCATCTGAATCATAACCAAATAATTGTCGGATATCATCAAGGTGATTTTCAAGTGCAGAATCTAATTTCTTTTCATCAATTTCAAGATAGCCGCGAAGTTTTGTTTCTGAATATCCGCCGGAAAAACCGCTGGCATTTGTTGCAATTCCTAACTGCGAAAGCATTGTAATTTCTGCATTATCAGAAAAATTATAATTTGCAGAAATAGCAGAAGCCATATTTGACTTAATGCTTGTTAAAGAAAAGTCAGTCTGGAACATGCCAAGTTTTTTCTTTTCTTCATCTTTTTCATCTTTTGTAAGGTAATCTAATTCATCTACTATAGCAGTTTTGTTTTGAGAAAGAATGTTTAATTCTGCTACTGTCTGATTGTACTGTCCAACAAAAGCGATAATTGCATCTTTTGAAGCATCTACGTCTGGCTTAACGGCAATAGTTGCAGTTTTGTCTGTTTTATCGTGAAGATTAAGTGTAATTTCAGGAACTACATCGTCTATTTTATTTGAAGGACGTGTAATTGTAATACCTTCGTATTTGATAATTGCATCGTCTGCAACAGTAATTGCGTTTGAAGGACCGTATCCCAAATCTTTTAATGGATCTGTAGCAGAAAAAGATGATACTTCAAGTGTTGTTCCAGTATTTCTGTTTCTAACTGCTATAGCTTTAATTCCCTGGAATTCCTTAAGGCTTAAGTCCATATCTAAAGTTTCACCAGCTAAAAGGTTAGGAGTTAAAATTTCTTTTTCGGTACCATCTTCCATAATTGCAAATAATACTGATTCATCTTGAACTGGATCTAATGGCTCTGGTGGAACTGCTGGTAAATCAAGATTTGTATCGGAATTCATATTGTTAATAACAATACCAGCGTATTCTGCAAAGCCTGCATCTGGAATTTCTGGTTGTAAAAGAGAACGGTTAATCTCTGGAGTAATATCTTCTGTTTCAGAAGCTTTAATTGTAAACTGAATATGTAAATCGGAATTTGATGCTATTTTAGATGGAATAGACACCTGGTAACCACCACGAGGTTCAACTATCATTGATTCATCGGTGAGTTTTGTTTTTGTAAGAGAAAGAGCTGGTAAGTACTGAGATTCGTCGTATTCAACTTCATGGACAGGTGCAATTTCGTTTTGTGTTTCACCGAAAGTTTGAGATTCCGATTTAAGTTTTACAATCATTTTTGAATCAAAAGCAAAAGTTTTTGCATCGTCTTCAAAAATAAGTCGGTTTTCTTTTCCTGTAGGAATTGCTTCGATTAATAAAGATTTAGAACCGCTGCTGGCACCAATTACAGAAGCTTTAATTACATTGTTGCCTCGTTTATTTATTGCTGCAGTGAAATCTTTAAGTGAACCACCTTTCCAGTTGAAAGAAATTTGTTTTTCACCAACTTTATATGTATATGTACCAACTGGTACTTTAAAATTATTTTCCAATTCAGATGAAAGAAAACGGTCTGCAGTAGCTGGCTGAATTACATCTACTTTAAATGATTGAATAGATGCACCACGATTTGCTTCGGCAGTAATAGCATTTTCTTCTGTTGAGGTTGTTAATTTATTGTTAAAAGGATTTTCAAAAGAGTAGAGAGTCTTTGTTTTGTCTCTAAGATTTGAGAGTTTTGTATTGATGTCTCTCCAGGCGTCCCTCTGAGTTTTGTAAGTCTCCAGCTGACTTTGTTCCCTTGTTAAAGGAATTCTTTCAACCTTCATTAACTTTTCAACGGTGTCGTTGGTGTTATACTTGTCAGTAACGCCTGGTATACTAATTCCAGCCATACTTTAGATTACTTCGTTAAATACGTTTCCTATAGCTTTTCTAATACGTAGTTTTAAATTTAACATATCCTCTGAAGGAATCTGTTTTACAACCTGATTTGTTGCAGAATCAACAACTGTTACTACAACACTACCAAGTTCTTTGTTTACATTGAACTGGAGCTTATTACCAGCTACCATTTCAGACATTTTTTGTAGCTCTTGAGAATCGGCTTTAATTTCTGACATTGAAGCCTCAATGTTCTGAGCTACCTGGGCTCCTGTGGGAGTTATGGATTCAACAACTGACTGTTTTTCTGCAGGCTTAGTTGTTGCCTTTGTGCTATTTGTGTAAAGAGACTGGCCATCCATTGCCACATGAACCATAGAATTTTGAGTAATCGTATTCATAGTTCTCCTCCTTAGTTGCAAAAAAAGGAAGGAAGGGGGGCGCAACCCCTTCCGTTTAATCAAAAAAATAAAAAGACGACATCCAGAAATCTCTTTATTTTTTTTTGGTTAGTTTCCTAACGTGAATTCTACTGCAACAAAGCCAATACAGTCTGTGACTGTGAATTAGCCTGTGAAAGCATTGCTGTACCAGCCTGTGTGAGAATCTGGTTCTTTGTGAATTCAACGATTTCAGAAGCCATATCTGTATCACGGATACGTGATTCTGAAGCCTGTGTGTTTTCAGCAGCAATATTTACACCAGCAGCAGCCATTTCAAATCTGTTCTGATAAGCACCAAGATCAGCTCTCTGTTTGTTAACGTTTGTCAAAGCAGCGTCAACAGCAGCAAGTGTCATATTTGCTTCATCTGGAGATGAAATAGAAATCTGTTCATCGCTACCCTGAGCACCCTTGAGACCAAGAGCTGTAGCTGTCATTGTACCGATGAATACACGTGTGTTCTGGTCAACATTAGCACCAATCTGGAACTGCATTACAGCATCGCCTTCAGCAGCGAAACGTCCAGTCAACATATTCATACCGTTGAACTGAGCCTGACTAGCAACGCGGTCAACTTCAGCAACGAGCTGTGAAACTTCAACCTGAATCTGCATACGATCTTCATCGCTGTAGATACCGTTAGCAGACTGTACAGCAAGTTCACGAACACGCTGAAGAATATCTGTAGTTTCCTGCAAATAACCTTCTGTTGTCTGAATGAAAGAAACTCCATTCATAATGTTCTTTGAAGCCTGGTTCAATCCGCGAATCTGACTACGCATTTTTTCTGATACTGCGAGTCCTGAAGCATCATCTCCGGCACGATTGATGCGTTCACCAGAAGAAAGTTTCTCCATGTTCTTCATGATTGAATCATTAGAAATGTTCAATACACGGTCTGCATAGAGAGAACTCATATTGTGATTAATAATCATAATTTTGCCTCCATGTTTACTTATAAAACAAAAAGCCTCATGCTTTTCGTCCTGCAGGTGAAAGGCTAGAGTAGTGTTGCGCCTCTATTCTAGTTTCAGACCTATACAGCAGGAATAGTCAGTCTAAAGTGTGAGTTAAACTGACTGTTCTTGCTGTCACCCACTGAACATGGAAACATATGTCAAAGAACAATATACCTCTGAAAGGGTATATGTCATTTCCGTTAAATACGGAAATTAGTTACGCTAAATATCTTAGTTTCACTACTAATTGTACGATGTTTTTGAGTAAAAAGAAAGAGTAAAGCAGAAAAAAAAAACACCGCGATAATTAGTTGTGAAGATTGCATAAAACAATCCTCACAAACTAATTATAGCTAACTATCTAAGTAAAGACAACACGTTCTGAGACTGTGAGTTAGCCTGAGCCAACATAGCAGTTCCAGCCTGCTGTAATACTGAGTTCTTTGTGAACTCAACCATCTGTGAAGCCATGTCTGTATCACGGATGCGAGATTCAGAAGCCTGAAGATTTTCAGCTCCGATATCCAATCCTTTTACAGTCATTTCAAGACGGTTCTGGTAAGCACCGAGATCAGCACGCTGTTTGTTGATCTTTTTCAATGCTTCGTCGATAGTACCGATTGCGCGGTTGGCATCTTCCGGTGTGGCAAGTGAAAGTTTTTCTTCTGTACCAATTTCGCGGATACCAAGTGCCATTGCTGACATAGTACCAATGAATACCTGTACACGCTGATCCATGTTTGATCCAATGTGGAACCACATAGAAGCTGTTACAACGTTTTCACCAGTTGGCTGTGCGAAACGTCCAGTAAGCATATTCATGCCGTTGAACTGTGCAGAACTTGCTACGCGGTCAACTTCTGAAACGAGAGCAGAGATTTCAACCTGAATCTGCATACGATCTTCTTCAGAATAGATTCCGTTTGATGACTGAACAGCCAATTCACGAATACGCTGCATGATGTCAGTTGTTTCCTGAAGGTAACCTTCAGTTGTCTGAATGAAACTGATACCATTTTCAGCATTCTGTGATGCCTGATTCAAACCACGGATCTGGCTGCGCATCTTTTCAGATACTGCAAGTCCTGAAGCGTCATCGCCTGCGCGATTGATTCTCATACCTGAAGACAATTTTTCCATATCTTTGTCTAAAGATAAGCCTGTTACTCCGAGCTGACGGTTAGCAAAAATTGCTGACATGTTGTGGTTGATAACCATAATATTCCTCCTTGGAATGTAAACAGAAGAATCCTTTCTTCTGAAAAAACGCAAAAATGCGTAAATGTTGTTTACAAGGCTACATCTACACATTTTTGCAAGAATTGCCTGACAGCTGCTTCTACGAAGTTGAGACAGTCATAACATTTCTACTTTTAATGTCGGCAATCTTAATCTAAAACTTTAGAGGAAAATATGATTTTTATTAAAAATTATTAATTATTTTTTGTAATGCACGTACAGCCTTGCCTCTATGGGATATGGCATTCTTTTCATCTGCTGTAATTTGTGCAACAGTTTTTCCGTATTCTGGTAAAAAGACTATAGGGTCGTATCCAAATCCGCCTTCGCCAGCCTGGTCTTTAATATCATTAATAAGGGTTCCTTCGAAAGTTTCCTGTGCTACATAAAGTCTGTCTGTACCACAGTACATTACCATTGCACAAGTGTAATGGCAGGAACGTTCTCCGTGGAGATATTCACCTTTTGGAAGAATTCCTTTTGCAATTGCATCGTTGAGCTGCTGAATAAGGAATATATTCTGTTCTTCCTGTGAAATTTTTGTACCGTCTGGTTTACCCTGCATAAAAGAAGGGCCTGCGTATCGTGAAGAAAAAATGCCAGGTGCTCCACCCAAAGCATCGACACAAATACCTGAATCATCTGCAATAACAGGGCAGTGTACTAATTCATAAAGAGTACGGGCTTTAATGAGACTGTTTTCGTAGAATGTAGTACCTGTTTCATCAGGGTCAAAATCTATACCTTCATCTGAAGGAATTAAAATTGTGTGTTCTGGTAAAAGTTCACACATCTCTCTTTTCTTATTTTTGTTTCCGGTTGCTAAATAAATCTTCATGATTAAACTATAATGAAAACAAAAAACTAAAACAATTAATTTACTTTATCTTTTTTACTTTCTTTTTCTAATACTTCCTTTTTTGCACAATTTATATAGTAGGTTACCTGTCTTTCACAAATGCCTAAAACCTCTGCTACCGATTTTGAAGTAGGTCGTAGATATAGAAAACCGTCTTCCAGTTTTTTATTCATTTTGTTCCAGTTATTCTTATGTTTTTTTTCTTTAGTTATAATTTTACTGGTTGTGTAATTGCACACATTTGTTTCACCATTTTCATTCATTTTTTCAAGCTGGAATTTATATCTTTTGTGATGATAGTAAGCAAAATTTCTTCGTTCTTCTGCCTTAATTCTTTTTTCATTTTTATAAAGAAGAGAATTTTTGAAGTACTGAATAACGGTATATAAATCTTCTTCTTTAAGATTATAAAGTTTGCATATTTTTTTTATTTGAGAGTCAGAAAGATAGAAAGATGATTTTATAGCAAGTACCAGAATTCTTTTGTCTGTATTGTCGTCACGTAACTTTTCAAATATCTTTTTTAATTCTTCAATATTTGGTGTTTTATAGGAATAAGGAACTTTGGGAATTTCCTGAATATGATGATTTATTTTAGAATAGTTATATTCTATTTCTTCAATTGTGTTTATGCCTTCTGCAATTGTTAGTGAATCTTTCATCTTCTTTTGGATTAGTGAACGCATTTTTGTATTTGCAATACTATTCACAAAGCAGTAGAGAAATGAAAAGAAATCTCCAAGATCTGGATTATAGGTTGTCAGGAATTTATTTCCATTTTCCAGAAATGTAATAATAATTTCACTTCTAAAATCTTCATCATATTTTTGAAGATTAAAGATCCTGTAGTTTTTTGCAATAAAGCTTCCAATCATCTTGACAGTATCATCGCAAGATAGTTCTCCGTTAATCATTTTTTCAGGCATGTTGTTTATGTCATGCTGTTCCATTTTTTAATTTCTCCTTTTATCATAAATGTTAGAAAACTGCCTCCTACTATATATAGTGCAATTTCTGTGCCAACCTAGAAAAAAATTAAAATTATGTGGTAAAAAAAATATTAAAATTAAATATTCTTGTATTGACACGTTTAATAATTTTTAATATATTAATACTCACTTATGGCGACCTAGCTCAGTTGGTAGAGCACACGGCTCATATCCGTGTTGTCAATGGTTCAATCCCATTGGTCGCTACTAATAAAAGACTTTCTGGTTTTACAGAAAGTCTTTTTTTTTATAAATAAAATTTTTAAGTGAATAGACTTCTTAAACAGAAAAAAAATCTTATTGTTATGCTTGGTTAATAAATTGTTAAATTAATTAACACTATTAATTAATTTAATGCAATTCTAGAGTTATATTTATTGAAAATAAAATTGTTGTTAAAAATATATAAACAGTTTATAATTTAATAATAATTCTCAATTTATTTATAGACGGAGTTTTTTATGAAAAAAATATTGTTGATATTGGCTTTATTTTCAGTTTTCACACTGAAGGTTTTTGCTGCAGATAATACAAAACCTCAATCAAATTTTGAAAAAGATGAATCAAAATGGACAACATTATCTTATGTAAATGTTCCTGTAGTAAAGATTCTTGAAGGTAAAGAAGGTTATGTAGTTATTTATCAGAAGAATAAAGTAGGAACTGGAAGTACAGTAGTTCCAAAGTCTTGGGCAAAAGGTACACCTGATAATCCAAGAAAACTTAAATTCAGAAATGTAAAAAAGAATAATTCTGCTTACATGACAATTGTTCAGAAAGAAGGTGAATTCAAACGCGTAATTCTTTCTATTCCTATGAATAAAAACAGCGGCCTTTGGGGGGTTGTTGGTTCAGGAAAAGAACTTGATGTTGATAAAGAAGATTTAAGTGATATTACATTATAGAATTATAATTAAAAATTCTGTATTATGAAGAGGGTTTTAAAAACCCTCTTTTTTTTATTTAAAGGATTTTTATGTTAGAAGTTACAAAAGAAGACACAGAAAGTTTTAAAAAATTTATAGATGATCATTCATTCTTTTTTATTATTGGTCATAAAGAACCGGATGGAGATTGTGTATCTTCTTGTTTAGGTATTGCATCTATTCTTGATAACTATAATAAACCTTACCAGTTACTTTCGGCTGGACCTTTTAAAAGAAATGAAGTTATTCGCTGGGCAGACAGATTTTCTGATACAATGGATTTTCAGGATGCAGAAGAAAGAGCTCATACAGGACTTATTATTCTAGATTGCTGTGAATTATTTCGTCTTGGCGAAATTGATGGTGATTTGACCCATCTTGATACATTTGTAATTGATCATCACAAAACTGGGAATTTACCTGAAGGTGCTACGGGTTATATTAATTCAGAATCTCCAGCCTGTGCATTTTTAGTACAGCTTTTTTATGAACAACTTTTTGGTTCAATTCCTGCGGATATTGCTAAAATCTTGTTCTTTGGATTGTGTACAGATACAGGCTTTTTCCGCTTTTTAACAGGAACTTCTGCACCAATTTTTATGGCTGCTTCACGTCTTGTTTCTTATGGTGCAGATCCTCGTGAAACTTATAACGACATTAATTCTGGAAAACCATATTCTACACGAAAATTACTTGGTGTTTTACTTGGAAAGGCCGAAACTTACCTTGATGGACGCCTTGTAATTACCTATGAATCACTTGAAGATACAAAAAAATGGGGACTAGATGGAAGAGATTCAGATTCTTTGTATCAGTTGCTGCTTTCTGCAAAAGGTGTTGAAGCTGTAGTTTTCTTACGTCAGGACACACCAACAACTTGTACAGGGGGCTTCCGTTCCCAAGATAAAATTGACGTTTCTGCAGTTGCTGCAAAATTTGGCGGTGGCGGTCACAAAAATGCCAGTGGAATGAGCTGTGTAGGAAGAGTAGAAACATTAATTCCACAAGTGGTGAAAGAATTTGCAAGAGTGATGTAGGATTTATTTTAAGCCTAGTTTTAATTTGTTAAAGCTGTTTTATCGTAAGGCACTGTTTGGAATAAGGGTTTTTGCATAATCAATTAATTCATTAATTTCTGCATCTGTGTAGGGTGTTAAATCATTGTAGGCTGGATTAAGGCAGTTTTTATTCTGGAATTGTGCAAATTGCCAGCTGGCATCTTTTGGAAGTATTTCTGCAATATTTTTAATGTCTTCTTTTGTTATTAGGCCTGGTACTAAAACTGTTCGGTATTCTCTTGCGGCGGTTGGTAGGGCTGCAATTAAATCAGCAGATTTTTTAATAAGTTTTTCAAAATAAAGGAAATTTCCAAAAAACTTAGATTGGGGATTTGAGATTTCTGTTCCGTAACGGGCAGGGCTGGTTTTAATATCCATGGCTATAAAGTCAGGTTTTAATTCAGTCGATGTAAGAAAATACTCCAGTTCGGCAGGTAAAGTTCCATTTGTATCAAGTTTTACTTTGTAGCCTAAAGCCTTTGCTTTTTTAATGATTACTGGAGTATAAGGATTAAGTAAAGGTTCCCCACCGCTGATTGTAAGTCCTGTAAGAATGCCCTGACGTTTTTCCAGATGGGAAAAAAGCTCTTCCATAGTGGAAAGTTGGATATTTGAATCTTTATGAATAAGACCAGCGTTATAACAATAAGGACAGCGTAGATTACATCCTTTTAGAAAAAAAGAACCTGCAACATGGCCCGGATAATCTACGCAAGTAGTTTTTACAAGGACACCAGCAGGTTCGTTTAAGGCTAATGCAGCCATATTATGCAATTACCGAAACCTTATTGAATACAGCTTCAAGTTCTTCTACGTTGTGGCAGCGGGCAGTTTCAATTCCTGCATTGTTGTAGAAAATTACTGTTGGAGAAGCAAAGATTCCTTTTTTAGCTGCTTCAGCAAGACCTTCTTCTGTATCAACGTCAATAGAACGTCCTGGCATATCTAATTTAGACATAAAATCTTTTACAGGAGGGCAGTTAGGACAAGTTTTACGAGTATACATTTCGTAAGTTACAGTTTCGCTATTCATTACAGGCTGCACATTTTCTTCTTCGAATAAAACAGGCTGTGATGTTTTTATATCTTCTACAGAAGTAGAATCCCACACAAACATTTTACGCAAATCATATTCGTCACGTTTGCCTTTATTCCAGTGGTTTACAGCACGATAGTAGCCTACAATACGAGCATAAACTTCTGTTTCAGTTCCGTGTACATCTTTTAATGCAGCCTGTGTTTCTGCAATCTCTTTTTCAACTTCTTCTAATGTTCTCATTTTTTATATCTCCTCCCGTTTTTTTACTTAACTGATTTTAATATAGCTTCTTTTTCTGCCTGTAGCTCTTTTAATTTTTCTTTTAATGCTTTTTCTTTTTCTGCTTTACATTTTGGACATTCAAACTGCTGGCCAATTAAATAACCGTGAATTTTACAGATTGAATATGTAGGCGAAATTGTAAAGAAAGGAATTCTATATTTATTAGAAATTGTTTTTACAAGTTCTGCACAAGATTTCCAATCCTTAATTGCTTCACCCATATATACGTGGAACATTGTACCGCCAGTATATTTTGTCTGCAAAGATTCCTGATGGTCTAAAGCTTCGAAAACATCGGCTGTATAATCTACAGGTAACTGAGATGAGTTAGTGTAGAATGGTTCCTCTTTACCACTGGTAATAATATCTGGGAACTGCTGCTTATCATGACGTGCAAGACGATAAGAGGTAGATTCTGCAGGTGTTGCTTCCAGATTGAAAAGATCTCCAGTTTCTTCCTGATAATCCTGCATTCTCTCCCGCATATGAACTAAAACTTTTTCTGCAAAAGCTTTTCCTTTAGGGTCAGAAATATCAACACCAAGGAAGTTTAAGCAGCATTCGTTCATACCGCAAAGACCAATTGTATTAAAATGGTTTACAAGAGTATGAAGGTAACGTTTTGTGTAAGGGAAAAGTCCACCATCATATAATTTCTGAATAACTTTACGTTTTGTACAAAGACTTTCTTTTGCCAAATCCATAAGGTAATCCAGGCGTTTGAAAAATTGTTCTTCGTTTTTAGCAAGATAACCGATTTGTGGAAGATTAATTGTTACAACTCCTAAAGAGCCTGTAAATTCATCTGCACCAAAAAGGCCACCACCACGGCGGCGAAGTTCACGTTTGTCTAACTGAAGACGGCAGCACATAGAACGAACGTCACTTGGATTTAAATCTGAGTTAACAAAGTTCTGGAAATTTGGAGTTCCAAATTGTGCTGTCATTGTAAAAAGTAGTTTTGAGATTTCTGAATTCCAGTCAAAATCTTTTGTAATATTGTAAGTTGGAATAGGGTAAGCAAAACCACGGCCTTCTGCATCACCTTCAATCATAATTTCAATGAATATTTTATTAATCATATCCATTTCTTTTTGACAGTCGCCGTAAGTAAAATTCTGTTCTTTTCCACCAACAATGGCTTTTTTATTTTTAAGGTCCTCTGGACAAACTAAATCCATAGTAATATTTGTAAATGGAGCTTGGGATCCCCAGCGACTTGGAGTATTAACTCCGTAAACATAGCTTTGAATACACTGGTAAACCTGTTTTTCTGTAAGGTTATCAACTTTTACAAATGGAGCAAGGTAAGTGTCGAAGGAAGAAAAAGCTTGAGCACCAGCCCATTCGTTCTGCATAATTCCAAGGAAATTTACAATTTGATTCACCAAAGTAGAAAGATGACTTGCTGGCTTTGAAGTAATTTTATCTGGAACTCCACCAAGACCTTCTGCAATCAGCTGACGTAAAGACCAGCCTGCACAATAACCAGAAAACATTGAAAGATCATGCAAGTGGAAAGCGGCAGTTTTATGAGCCTCTGCAACTTCTTTTGAGTAAATATTATTTAACCAGTAATTGGCTGTAATTGTTCCTGAGTTGTGGAGAATAAGTCCACCAAGAGAAAAGTTTACGTTGGCATTTTCATTTACACGCCAGTCGCTTTGAGCAAGGTAACCGTCCATTGTGCTGTTAATATCAAGCATAAGCTTTTTAGTATCACGGGTTGCTTCATGGCGAGCACGGTAAAGAATATATGATTTTGCAATTTCAACTTCTTTATTTTCAATAAGGACTGTTTCTACAATATCTTGAATTTCTTCAATTGCGGGAATTGAGTGAGCACGGCTACCTGCCATCTGGAGACGAAGTTTTTCTTCTACAAGGTCAGTTAATGCAATTGCTTTATCTGGGTCTTTAAAATTCTGAACTGCTTCAATAGCTTTTCCTATGGCATTTTCAATTTTTGTTCTGTCATAAGGAGCTATTTCTCCAGAACGTTTAACTACCGATTTTATAAAGCCCTGTGTTTCGCTGTCTTGACTGGTTCCTAAAAAACTTCTCCATTCAGGGAAGATAGACTGATCACTCATGCTTTTTTCCTCTCTTCTCTATATTTTTAACTTCAGTAATAAATTCATCAAGATTTTCAAAATGGCGATATACAGAGGCAAAACGAATGTAAGCAACTTTATCAATTGAATAAAGCTTTTCCAAAACTAATTCACCAAGCTGGCTGGTAGAAATTTCTCTTGTTTCTCGGCCTAATTTAATTGCTTCATCTTCAATGTCGTTGGAAATTTGTTCAACCATTCCGATTGAGAAAGGACGTTTTTCAAGAGCACGTTCAATTCCTTTTTCAAGTTTAACTCTATCAAAAGGCTGGCGACGTTCATCTCGCTTTACAACCATAAAAGGTTTTTCATCAATGCGCTCATAACTGGTAAATCTGTAGCCGCAGGCAATACATTCACGTCTTCGGCGAATACTTTCACCATTTACCATTGTTCTGGATTCAAGAACTTTATCATCTAAATTTCCACAATTTGGACAGCGCATTTTCCCCTCATACCCATTACACATACATAGTGTACGCGTAAATTTATTTATATGATATAACACTACCTGTGGATGAACAAGATGAATTTGGGAGAAAAAGTTTAAATTTTGAAAACTATTTTTCTTGACAAAAAAAGGTTTTACTTCTTGTGTTTTGAAGTTTTTTTACTGTGCTTTTTCGATTTCTTTTTTAAGATGCGTTCCGATGGAATGTAATCTGAATTCTCAAATGTAAAGTATGAATAAAGGCAGAAAAGAATAAAAAGTATTATTAAAAGATATGGAAGCCAGTTTCCGAATCTTGCATAAGTTGTCATTGTTCTTTTATAAATTGGAACGTTGTAACTTAAAGAAGCCTGTTCAAATAATGGCAGGTCTGCAAGTATGTTGCCTGCAGGATCTATTACAACTGAATAACCAGCATTTGCAGAACGAACCATTGTAGTTCTATATTCTATTGCTTTATATGCTGCTATACAGAAATGCTGTATTTCACTTGATTTTTTTAATGACCAGGAATCATCTGTAATGTTTACAAAAAGTTCGGCACCATTTTTGAACAGCGGTCGCATTATATCTGTAAATGCATCATCAAAACAGATTGGTGTAGCAATTTTTACAGTTACAGGTTTTTCTTCATCTTTTAGAAAATCTGCATAGTGCTGGTTTAAGTCAATAGTTTTTACAGTAGGGTATATATAATCTTCGGTTTTAGAGCATGGGACCTCAAAATAAACATACTGGTCGCCGGGAGTCCAGCCTGCAGAAATGCCTACAGCCTTCATTATAAAATTGCGGAATGCGGGTATTTCCATAAATGGCAATGCTTCTGCAAATGGTACCAGATGATTTTTTCCGTATACTCCACGATAGTTACCACTTTCATCAAATAGAATGGCTGCATTAAAATATTTATGCTGTTTTTTGTTTCTTATAAATGATCCGCCAATAATAAAAGGTGTTTCTGCAGATTTTATATATTCCATGAGTGGATTTTCATCTGGGTAGTAAGTGTAAGTTCTTTTTGCTCCAGGGAAGCTGTATTTAAGTACACCTTCGCTCCAGACTGCAAGTTCAGGTTTTTTATCTTCAACTTTTAGTTCCTCAATTTTTTTCTGAGTTAATTTTTCCGACAAAATTATAGAATCTGCATCTGTATCTTCTTTCCATGGATCACTATTTTGCTGAACAATTATTGTATTTATTGTTTTTACTGGTTTTCTTGTTAATCCATATTGGTATATACCGTGAAGTAAGACAGGAATCATTAATGCATATAATAATGTACCTGTCTGTTTAAGAAGAAAATAATGTGAAGTTTTCTTTTTATATTGGTTATTGTCGTAATAGTATTCGTAAGTTTCAAATAAAAGTGCATTAAAAAGTGCTACTAGGAATGTTATGCCATAAGTTCCTGTTACAGAGGCCAGTTGCATTAAAATTGGCCATTTGAACATTGCAGAAGAAACAGTTCCCCATGGGTAGCCCAAAAAGCCGGAAGATTTTGCCCATTCATAAACTGTGTACATTGATGCAAAATAAATGATTCTGAAGGAAACAGAATCTTTAAAATCTAAACTAAAGGAATTATTTAAAAGAAGATTTTTAGACTTTGTTTCTGCGTATGGAAGAAACATAAAAAGTGCAAAAAAACCGCTTATTATACCTGTACCAAGGGCAGAGGCTCCTAATGTGAAAATTGCAAAATCTTTAAAATAAGCAAGCCAGAAACTGGAAATAAGATGTGTAGTAATTCCTTGAATGAATCCAATAATAAATGCTGTTTTGAAATCTTTTATTTTTTTTAGAACTGCATAGTATGGTGCAAGTGCTACAAGGGTAATAATTGGGCAGCCAAATAAATAAATTTCATTTGGAATTGCTGTAGCAAGGAGAGCACCTGAAAAAACTGAATAAAAAATTTGCAAAATCACTTCCATTAGATTACTATATTAATCGGTATAATTTGTAAAAAAGTCAAGTTATATGAATTAAAAAAAGGGGAGGGGCAAAAATGAAAGCAGTTAATGATGCTCATTTTCAGGAATATGAATGTAAACCTGAAATTGTTACTAAAGCTCCTGGGAGATTTCATCTTATAGGGGAGCATTCATGGTTTTTTAGAGATAAAACTTTATCTCTTGCTGTAAATCTTCCTGTCTACGTTGCAGTTTCAAAACGTGATGACTCATCTTTAAAATTTTATTATCACCAGATAAATGAAAGAAAAAAGACAACTTTAACTTCTTTGAAGGTAAAAAAGGAAGACCGTTGGGCTAACGCTATTAAGGCTATGGTTTATGGGTTTACTTCGGCAGGTTTTTCTGTTGGTGGAATGAACTTTACAGTATTTAGCGAAATTCAGCCTTCTGCAGGTTTTGGAATTACAACTGGTATTAAAGTTGCTGCAGCGTTAGCTATAAAAAATCTTTTTAATCTTAATTGTTCTGATGCAGAAATGCTTCAGGTAATTGAACGGGGTAACAGACGTTTCCTTAAGCAGACTAACTACCTTTCAGACAATTTTTCGGCTTTGTTTTCAAAAAAGGGAAATTTCATAATCACTGATCACTTTAAAAATTCCTGGGATTATATTCCTAATCCTTTTGAAGATAAAAAAATATTTATTGTTGATACAAAAGTTCCAAGGGTAAATATCTGGAACGAGGAAACTATTTTCCAGCCACAATATGTTCTTCTTTTAGGAGACTTAAGAGAAAATAAAAACAATGTATATGGCGGCTGGCAGTATATAGACGATGTAACTGACATTAATGAAGAACTTTCTGTTGTAAGTGAAGATGAACGCAGAAAGATGCTTTCAATTTTATATGAACACGCTGATGTTCTTGCTGCAAAAGATGGAATTGAAAAGAAAGATTTCTTTAAGTTCGCACGTGCTGTAAACCACAGTCATGCAACAATGAGAGATTTATTTAATACATCTTGTCCTGAAATTGACTGGATTTTGAAACGTGTAAGTGAACTGGAACCAAATCTTGATTTTGTACGAAACCCTGTAACTTGTGGCCGTATTACTGGTAAAGGTTATGGGCGCTGTTTGTATGCTTTTATGCGTGAATGTGATGTTGACGCTTTTAAAGCAAAAATTGCAGAGTTTGAAAAGATTTTCGGATTCCACCCAGAAGTTTATGAAGTTGAAGCTTCTGACGGTGCATCGGTTGTAATAGACTAATTAATAGGTTGTTTTAATGAATATTTTGCTCGCAAATGATGATGGCATAAAATGTGAAGGAATTCAGGTTTTAGCTGAAAGATTATCAAAAGAAAATAATGTTTTTGTTGTTGCTCCTGATGGTAACCGTTCTGCTGTCTCTCATCATTTGTCTATGTTTGCATCAACCAAATTGACAGCTTATAAAGAAAATCAGTGGGCTTCTTCAGGGTTTCCAGCAGATTGTGCTTTTATTGGTGGAAGAAGTAATCTTTTTGATAAAAAAATTGACGTTGTTATTTCCGGTATAAATGCTGGTGGTAATATGGGTACAGATATTATTTATTCTGGAACTTGTGCTGCGGCTCGTCAGGCTGTTCTGGATGGAATTCCTGGTATTGCTGTAAGTGTGAATCCTTCTGACTGGAAAAAAGTTAAAACAGAAGGCTGGAAATATTTCGCTATTGCTGATTTTATTGCAAAAAATCTTGAGCAGCTGGTGTCGCTTGCAAAGCTTGATTACCCAAGAATGTTTGTAAATGTAAACGGGGCTTCTGTTGATTCTTATGCTGGTGTTAAATATACAGATAAATTATGCGTAAGAGAATATGGCGACAGCATTAATATTGTAGATAAAAATGGTGAAAAACTGGCTGAATATGTAATGGGTGGTAATCCTATTAAGAATTACGATCCTGATTGTGATGCTGCTGTTGTTGCCAGAAATTATATTTCTGTTTCGAGAGTTTATGTTGATCCAATGTGCGCTGGACCTGTGGACGATTTGGAGTTTAAATTGTAATATAATCATAGGGAAAATGGGTGGGGAATGCAGGATAATTCTGTTTTAAAAGAAGGTATACAATTATATTCTAAAGGCAACTATAGCGGTGCCTTGGCTTTTTTCTTAGGTCTTCCATCAGATGCTGATGCAGATAAAGTAGAAATCTCTTATTACCTTGGTCTTTGTTATACAAAACTCGAAAAATACGATGATGCTCTTTTATATCTTGAACAGGTTGTAACTTCTGGAACTCAACTTGAAAGAATTTTGCAGTGCCGTTTCTTGCTGGCTGTTATTTATGCATTGTCTGGTCGCCGTCGCCTTGCAGATTTTGAATTAAATAAATTACTTGATACTGGTTATATGTCTGCTTCTGTTTATGCCGCTATTGCTTATGTCGCATGGGAACAGAAAGATACTGAACGTTGTTTAAAATATTACGAACAATCTCTTGAAAAAGATCCTGACAATATTACTTCTTTGAATGGACTTGGTTATATCCTTGCTACAGAAGAAAAAGATTTAACTCGGGCTTTGAGTCTTTGTAAAAAAGCTGTAAAGTCTGCTCCAAAATCTGCTGCATGTCTGGATTCCCTTGGTTTTGTATATTATAAGCTTGGTCTATATAAAGATGCTTTGCAGTATTTGCATGAAGCCGAATTAATTGATACTGAAAGTGAAGAAATTGCAAATCATATAAAAGCTGTACAGGAAAAGGTAGGGCACTAATGAAAAAACTAACCGCATATCTTTTAATTGTATGTACTTGTTTATCTTTCACTTTTGCACAGACAACTAATAATGCAGGACTTGTAACTCCCGAAGACAGAATAAGAAATAGTAACGAAGGTTTTGCTTCTGAAGAATTTCGCCGTGGTGTACAGGCATATTACAAAGGTGCATTTAACGAAGCTATTGTTCAGTTTGAAAAGGCTCTTGCTTATCTTCCAGATGATAATCTTATTCTTGATTGGCTTGGAAAAACATATTACAAAACAGGTCTTGAAGGTTCCGCATTAAATTACTGGAATACTGCAAGTGAAAATGGTTATGGCGGAATGCTCTTGCAGAGCAAAATTGAAGTTATTCGTGAACGTCGTGTTACTGGCGATTCTACAGATAAAACTTTGCGATTGTCTGAAGCTGGAGCTTTTCCTGGTGTTTTTAATGGCAATATGATATATAGCGGTCCTGTTTCTGTTCAGCCAAATTACGACGGAACAATGTGGATTGTGGCTTATAACTCAAACGAATTATTACTTTTGAATCAAAATGGTAAAGTTATTGAACGTATTGAAGGTCCTGTAAATGGTTTTGACCGTCCGGCAGATATTATTAAGTTACATAGTGGCAAGTTACTTGTTAGTGAAAATGCCGGAGACAGACTTGCACTCCTTAATGAAAAAGGAAGATTCGAAAAATACATTGGTACTAAAGGCCGCAAAAATGGACAGATGGTTGGACCTTTGTATCTTGCTCAAGATTATCTTGAAAGAATTTACGTAACAGATTACGGTAACCGCCGTGTAGATGTTTTTGATAAAGATGGAGAACCAGTTTTCTATTTTGGTGGAAAACAGGGCGGTTTTAAAGGTTTGAAAGGACCTACTGGTATTGCTGTTGTAGATGAAAGAGTTTACGTTGCAGATGATCAGACTGGTGCTGTTTATGAATTTGACCGTGCCGGTAACTATATACGGGAACTTGTTGAAGCTGGCACTTTGAATAAACCAGAAGGTCTTAAATTCTGGAACGGTAGTTTAATTGTTTGTGACTTGAACCGTATTATTTCTGTTGATGCGGATACTGGTGCTTTATTTGAATATGCCCGCACCGGTAATGCACCTTCAAGAGTTACTGTCGCTAATCCTGATGTAAATGGTAATGTTATTGTTTCAGATTTTACTGCAAACGAAGTTTATGTAATGTCAAACATTCAGGAACTTGTAGGAGGTCTTTTTGTTCAGATTGAACAGCTTGATGCTTCAGCGTTCCCTCATGTTACAGTTGAATTAAAAGTCGAAAACCGACATCGTCAGCCGGTAGTTGGTTTGCAGGAAGAAAACTTTTACCTTACCGAAAACAAACGTCCTGTATCTAATCTTAAATTCTTAGGTGCAGCTTCAAACAATACAGAAGCAGATATTACTCTTGTAATTGACAGATCAAAGACTTCAGAAATGTATAAGAGCGAAATTGAAACGGCAGTAAAAGAAGTTGCTGCTTCAATGAATGGGAAAGGTGTTTTGAGAATTGTTACTGCAGGTTCTATTCCTGTAACTGAATATACCGGTTCTCCAGATGCTTTAGGCGACTTTAAAGTTGATGCTTTAAGAAATGCTGCTGCAAATCAGGTATCTCTTGATTTGGCTTTAAGACTTGCTGCAAATGATTTAATTAATGCTGCAAAAAAACGTGCAATTGTTATTATTACACCAGGAAATGAAAACAGCATTTCATTCGAAAAATATAACCTTACAGGGCTTACTTCGTATTTATCTAACAATTCAATTGCATGTTCTTGTATTGTGCTTAATCAGACTGCTTTGCCAGAAGAACTTGCTTATGTAATAGATAATACTCCTGGCGAAGAATATTATATCTTCCGTCCACAGGGCTTAGGCGATGTTGTAAAAGATATTATTGAACTTCCACAGGGAGTTTACCAGCTGTCTTATACATCTTCTTTGCAGACAAATTTTGGAACAAAATATCTTCCACTTGAAAGTGAAGTTTATCTTTTGAACAGAAGTGGTCGTGATGAAACCGGCTATTTTGCTCCATTAGAGTAGATTTAGAATTCGGCCTTAAACCCAAGATTTATAAAGAAATCCATATAAGTAGACTCATTTTCGATATTAGTGATTGATGTACTTAATCCTATTGTAAAAGAATAATGTTCCAGTATTTTGTGGTCTACATTATGAAGATATGTATAAGTCTGTTTGTTAGTATTATTTGTGTTTCCAATCTGAATAGTTAATGAATCTTTTCTGGTAATGCCAAAATCTATATTTTTAAGATAAGGCACTATTAATTGCGCAAGACTTTTTATAGGACTAATACTTGATGCTCTGGTGTAAACTGAACTGCTGCTTAAATTGAAATTTTCATTTGTTTCAAAAGTGCCGTTTAAAGTTATTGTGAGATTTGAAACATCACTTATATAAAATAAGGTCTGTAAAAAAGCCGAGAGCTGGTATGTTGTATTTTCAGGTGAATCTACAGGGACTTTTACTATTCCTGTAATATTTGAAAGTATTTCTTCCTGTTTGAACCATTTGAATGTTTGATTTTTACTTTGCGCCCCAAAATTATTCAATGAAGTATTGGAAATTACGGCTTTGTACTGGTAAACATCTTTTGAAATATCATTGGCTTTTATATCACGAATAACAGAAATGCTTACTGCTGAAGGAATAAATAAATCATAGTAAGAATTAAAAAGTTTTCTAGAGTACAAGGCTTCGTATTTAGCTGAATAATTGGCTGTAACTGTATCTTTTAGATTAGCAGAAAAAAGCTCATATATTGGAATAGCAGTATAAAACCAGGTTCTTTGTGACTGCAGATTGAATAACTTTTCTGTGTCGGAGAAATATTCTGCAGTAAATGGAGTTTCAGCTTCAGTTATACCGCTACCATTACGGGAAATATTTATTGTTAAGTTGTGATTTGAAGCTAAAGAAAATGGTACAGATAACTGTAGTGATTCTTTGTCGGTATAACTTGTAATTGAATTATTCTGGAAACGGCCATTTAGTGAGTATGTAAGGGCTGGTGAAAGTTTGCCAAAAGGAATAGAACCATAAAGTTTTGTTCCTAAATCTACAATTCGTTCATTTGCATTTGAATTACCGTGTGAGAATGCCAGAGCAGAAATATCTTTCCAGCCCACAAAATAGTTTTCCTTATCAAAACCTTCCTGTGGGGCGGCTGTAGTATTTATAAACTGGCTTCCATTACCTTTCAACGAAAATCCTAATGAATAACCATCTTTCTTTATTTCTGTAAGGGTATCTAAGCCAATCTTCTGATTCTGGTTATAATTAAAGTCCTGTGCAGAAGTAGTAAAATTTAGTTTTACAGGAATATTTATGCCATTAAAATCCAGAGTAAGGTTATTAGCTTTTAAAAGAGACTTTTCAGCTTTATTGAATCTGTAATCTTCGGTAGCAGTGATTACATTAAATAAAGGTTTGTTTGTTTTTAGTAAATGCCCTGCGTTAGTTATATACTGCTGGTCTAACGCTATATCAGTTTTACCGTAAACGTATGTACCAGAAGCTTCAACCTTACCGTTGGAATTAATATAGAATTGTGGATCTGTAAAGCTTCCTGTTGCTTGTGTAGATACGGCAGTCGCTTTCAAATCTATGGTTCCAAATCTTTTATTGTATTCTACTAATGTATAATTTTTTGCATCAGCAATAATGTCTGTTTCGTTATAAAAAAGGTTTCCGCATGTAAAACTACCGTCTGTGTCTGAATTAATTTCGAAAATCTGAGTTGACGGTGCTACTGTTTTATTTATTGCGAGAGTATATTCTGCTGGTGAAAGGCGGATGTTATCTAGGTAAACTGTATTATCTTCCAGATTAATTTCTATGTGGTGGTAAAGATTTTCACCTGTTCCATATGTGGTAAGATCTAGGAGAGTAAATTCCAGAGCAGTGTGTTTATAGTTCCTTAAAAGGAACTTAAAAGATTTTGTATTTTCTGCTGCAAAATCAAAAGAGACTTTTTTGTAATTAGAAAAACTTGTAGAAGTAAAAAATGTTTTTGCCTCTATTGGGGTTTCATTTGAAGCTCCTCCGGCATAATTCCATTTTATAAAAGTACCGTAATTCCCAGAGCCGTAAACTATAGGAGATGATATTACTGAATAATCTTCTGTATGGGTAAGATACATAGGTTTATTATTTGCCTTATAAGGACCTGTATAAATAGAACCGCTAGCTTCGATAGTTTCTTTACCAGCTTTTGGAACAACAATAATTCTGGCATCTGAGTTTGCTGTAAGTTTTGTTCTATCGGAATCGGAAAGGCTTATAGTAATAAGCTGAAAGTCTGAATCTTGCTGAAGGGGAAGTTTCCATGTAGGTATAAGAGTTTTATCTTCTCCCGTAAAAACTTCTGATGCTTTTATACCAAGTTGAATGTAAAAATCGTAATTATCAAAATCTTCTTGAGGAATATCTGGTTTAAGGTAAATATCAAAAGTTGAAAGATTTTTAGAAATTGTACCAGATGCCAGTTTTATATCTACTGCTGCCCAAGGTACAGAAGTTTGTGTATTCGAGAATGTCCAGCTTAATGGTAGTATATAACCTTTGAATTGAGAAGACTTTATACCTTTATGGGTACCGGTAGTAAAATTATCGATGTCTTTTAGTGAACGGGTGCTTCCTTCAGGAGTATTTAATGAAGGAGCTGTATTTGTGTTATAGCCGCTGGTTTCGTTAAGGTAAGTAGTTTGTGTAACGTTATGTTCATGGGAATATACTAAAAGTTTGTCTGCTACGTTTTCCTTTGTTACAGCAACGTTTATAGCATCATAGATATATAAATTATCATCTTTGTATTTTAAGCCTGCTGTAAGGGCACTGTAGCCCCTGTTAGCGGTATCTATAGTAGAGTAGTTAGAACTGTCAAAAAAACTGTAAAGAGGCCAGAAGGCAGATAAAGAAATATCTGAAGAAAGTTTTTCGGTAAAATTGATTTTATAACCAGCAGCAGTAGTTACAGCTCCATAATTATAGTTATTTGCTTCTTCCTGCCACAAAATAAATATTTTATCTGTATTTGTTACAGGTGAAGAAAGATTAACAATTCCTTTTTCTGCATCATATACAGCACTGTTATCGAGTAAACCATTTTTATACACCTGCACAGTTCCTGCTACAGCTTTTTTCCCAATAGAAAGTTCTGAAACTGTAGAGTATTTTCTTACACGAATAGAATAGTCATTGTTTTGTTCAAGGCTTAAATATATTTCGGGAGCAGTTTTTACAAAAGGGTAACGGTCTTCTGTATTGTAGCTTATCTGAATAAATCCTTTTGTCTGAAAAAATAAATCTTCTGTAAGATTGTTGTAAATATCATCCCATGGGGAAATATTGAATTCTTTTATAATTGAATCAGAGTTTTTTGAAACTACATAACATTCACTTTCTGTGTTACTACCTGTGTCATACAAATTTGTATTAAGATAAGGTGAAAAGCCAATGGAATTTTGAATTACAAGTGCATTGGAATTTTCTATAACACTAAGAGTTTCATATTTGTATTTGTCTAAATTTATATCTTCTCCAAAAAGCTGATTAATTTTTCCTGCAAAGGAAGTTGAATCTGAATAACTGCCAGTTTTTGTTTTAATATTCAATGCACAGGAATTTGAAGTAAAAGTTACAAGTATAGTTGGAATTTTACCATCTTTTTTATTTCCTCCTGCATTGTTAGAAATATAAAGCTGGCGTTTATTTATAAGGATTGTGTAATCGGATTTTGAAAGTTGTTTATAGTGTTTGCCATTAGCGTCAATGTGGGTACCGTTTTCAGTTTCTATAAAAATATTTGCTATTTGAGAAATATCTTCTTCTGTGTTTTCTGGAAAATTAAAACTTAAGCCATAAGTAAAATTTGCGGGGCTTAAAAAGGTATCGGTTACTTTATTGTTGCCATAAAAGGTTGCAGAATGGGAACTTGTCATGTCGTAGCGTAAAAGGAAATCTGCTGCCCATTTATTATCTGGAGCTGTAAGATTTACAGAAATACCTGGTGCTTCGTTTATGCCCCCCATAGGTGAATAGCCGAACAGTGCAGAAGAATAGCCAGACGGAAACAATACATTTCTGTTGGAGATTTTTGCATCAATTAATGGGGCTTTATAACCAATTGTAAAAGTATTCCTTTCAAAATTGTCGGCAAAGGCGGTTTTAAAATACCAGTGCTGGTTGTATAAAAGAGATGCGGTTATATCAACTTCCTGCTTGAAAACTGGGGCCTCAAAAGCATTTTTTGAAAAACCAGTTGTAAAATCTGCTTTGTAGAAACCAGAAATATCATAAGTTAGTTTTTCATTTTCCTGGGCTTTAAGCTTGGAAGGAGCAAAGGCCAGCAATGATAATAAAAGTATTGCACGGAAGGTACGGGCTTTTCGTACTTTAATTTCAGGATGTTTTTTTTCTAGTGTAAGAATGGCTTTTTCTACAGCTTGTTTTTTTTCATCTTTATTTTCGAATAAATCCTGCTGGTAAGGTTTTTCTTCGGTATCTATATTTTCAAAACCTACACCAAGCAGTCGGATTCCTCTGCCTTTTTCATATTTTTTTTCAAATAATTTTTTTATAGTTTCGTAATAAGTGTCCAGTGTAATAATATTTCTGTCTAAAGTTTCTTGTATTGAGCAGGTTGAAAAATCATCATAACGGATTTTGACAAAAGCTGTTCTTGAGTATCCGTTTTCCTTTAATAATCTGAAAAATACACCATGGCAAAGTTCAAGTAATTCTGTTTCAATTGCATATAAATCGGTAAGGTCGTAAGGGTAAGTTGATTCAGAACTTATAGAATGATTTTTAGCTTCACGACTAAATGTGGCTTTTTCGTTCCCACGCACAACTTCATATAGGTAAGTGCCCATATTTTTACCAAACAGAAATTGAAGATTTTCTATGGGCATTTCGTAAATGTCACGGGTTGTTTTTATTCCTTTAGAATTAATAAGTTCAAGAGATTTGGGACCAAGTCCCCAAACTTTATTTAAGGGCAGATTCAGCATAAAATTTTCTTCCTGCCCCTGGTCTATAAAAGTAATTCCGTCTGGCTTTTGAAAGCCTGAAGCAATTTTTGCAAGATATTTTGTAGGCGCAATTCCTATGGAAACTGTAAGACCTGTTTTTTCTTTTACTTCGGCTTTAATTTTTTTTGCAGTTTCTAAAGGTGGGCCAAATAATTTTTCTGTTCCTGTAATGTCTATAAACGCTTCATCAATGGACATTTGATCTACATCTGGAGAATAATTGCGGAAGATATTCATTATCTGGTAGGAAAGTTCAGAATAACGTTCCATTCTGCCGTGGACATAAATTCCGTTAGGGCAAAGCCGGTATGCCTGGAAAGTTGGCATTGCAGAATGAACTCCGTATTTTCTGGCTTCGTAGGAAGCTGTAGATACAACACTTCGGCGGTCTTCTGGTTTTCCCCCAACTATTACAGGTTTACCACGATATTCAGGATGGTCCAGCTGTTCTACGGAGGCAAAAAAAGCGTCTAAATCTACATGTAAAAACCAGCGTTCAAGTTGCGCCAATTACAAATCTCCTATAGAAACTGCTTTGGTTACCAGAGTATAAAGATTGTTAAAATCATTTTCCATGTATATTGCAGAAATAACAATTACACAAGGTTCCTTATTTGCCCCATAACTAAAAGTTAAGTGCTCTGAAGGATACTCAGGTATTTTGAAGATTACAGAATTTTGTGTAATAGCTTCGTAGTCATTGTCGGAATATAGTACAGGTGTTGAAGTTGCAGAGTTAATACGAACATCGCATACTTCCGGAGTGCCTTCCAAATCAATATCTATAGTTCTTATTATATCAGTAAATATGGCTTTATCAGTGTATTTTACAGAAATTTTATTGTCTGTTATTTCAGAAATTTTGTATTCCTGTGTTTTAGCAAAAGTATTGTTAATTCGTTTTGTTCTTATAGCAGAGAAGATAATAAGAGCGCTGCTGATAAAAACGAAGGAACAGATTGTAAAAATTATAAAACTTCTTGTTTTAGAAAATTTATTTTTATATGAAGTAAGAATTCTTAGATGCATCATAAAAATAGGGTATAGAACAAGAGATATAGTAATTGGCGTTATTGAATTTCGCAGAACATACTGTTGGATTGTTGCAGGGTTTCCTTTTGTAACTAACGTATTGCAATAAGGAACCAATGCAAGAATCATAAGTAAAAATATGCAGATGTGTATTCCATTATTTTTAATATAATATGCAACAACTGCTAAAATAAAAATTACCAGAAAAAGCGGGAATAATGAAATATCAAAAAGAATAAATAAAGACTGATTTATGAAACACGAAATTAAAACAAGAAAGTCGATGGTCTTTTCTGTAATGTTGTAATTCATCATTAAAATAAGGATATAAAAAAGGGTTACTAATAAAAGAGCAATGCTGATTTGCAAAGTTAAACAAAAATAGATAGAACCTAAGGTGGTAACCTTGTTCGCAAAAGGATTGAATAATCCTCTACCACAAATAAATGAAATGTAAGATAAAATCAGAGTAAGTGGAACGCTGTACCATACTTTGCCAAGTTTAAAATTCGGCCTATTTTTAATTCGTATATTTGCAAAACCAAGAAGGAAAACAAATAGCAACAATAAAAATATAATAAAAATAATAATTCGAATAATTGCTGCTTCATCAATATTTATGTAACGGTCAAAAAGTCTGAAGAGCAAAAAGTGATGTTCCCAGTTGTTATTCTGAATATTCAGATAATTAGAAATTGAGTCTTTTATAATATTTGCAGCTTTTCCGTTTTCACAGTTAGCTTTATTAAAACATAATTTTATGCCTGGTATTTCATGCTGGAAAAGAGTTTCAAGTTCTTTATCTTCGAAGAACTTCATCTTATAAATTTGACTTACATAGTAAAAGGGAAGGTTACTGTATAAGTTTTCCTTTAGGTATAAGTTAAATTCATTTTGAATTAACCAGGATGGAGAACTTTGGCCGTTACAACTGGTTATAATCTTATTGTTTTCATTATTTAAATCTAAAATAATGGCAGTATTTTCTTCGTTTGAATTCAGAGTGTTTATAAAAACTTCAGAACCATAAATCATTACCTGCTTCTGAATTATCTGCTTGTCTCCATAGGAAAATAGAACTGAAATATTGGAATCACATTCCAGATTTTTTATAAAAGAAAGAATTTCCAAAACTACATTTTTGTTTTCAATCATCTGTTCCTGGTGGATTATGAGCAGAAGATTTTTATCTGTAATCTTTTGTGAATTAAATTTTAAATAAACGTTATAAGGGAATATATTATTTCCATTAGTTACAAGGGTTTGTGTAAGTGGAGTATACTTTTCTGCCTTTAAAAAATTGTATACTTCATTACTAAGATTTACGCCTTTTAAAGTGGAGATATCATCTGTCTTAGCCGATAATGAAAAGGTGAGAGAGGAAATAATTAGAAAGACTGACGCAAGGCGTTTGATTAAATTCATTAGTTTTAGTGTATGTTTTTCTAGTTTACATTGCAATACCTTAAGTATATAATGGTATAAAACAAAAAGTTATGATTAAATGTAGGTTATATGGGCTCGGGTGATAAAAAATTTATTCTTGAACTTCCTCTTAAAGTTGTCTTAACCGAAGACGGTGCATCAAATTTTATCAGTCATAATAAGAAATTAATGCGTTTCAAGCTGGCTGATAATGTTGAAGAATATGGTATTTCATTAACAAAATTTTCTCCACAATCAGTTCAGAGTATGATTCTTTTGGATTATATTTCCAAAATTGAAATTTCAATGTCAGAATTTGTTTCTTCACGTCAGGAAGTAATGGATCTTTCAAAGGTTATTGTTTTTTCACTTTTGTATAAACAGTTTGACCGTGATGTATATTCTGCATTGATTCAGTGTGATTGTGTAAGAAAGCACAACAGAGCAAATCCTTCTCATCTTATTGATGAAAGAACTAAAATGTCAGAACGTCAGCTTCGTTCTACATTGCAAAGTAAAGAAAGCGTAATTACAAATACAAGACGAGCAATCCTTGATCCTATCTGGAAAGGGATTATGACTAACAGAGATTATTCTTCTGAAGAAAGAAATATCTATCTCTTAATGTCTGAAAAATTTATGAATCGTCTTGGTCTTATGAACTGGTACATTATTACTATGTTTGCAAAAAATGAAGGTGCAAACGAAATGTATGTTGCTATCAGAAATCTTTTGAATTCTTATATGGAAAAATCAAAAGTAGCAGAATATATTTCGGTAATGGTAATGGAACTTGCTTTGAACAACGAAAATACAAATATTCGTAAAGAAGCAAGAAATATGTACCACGGAATTGATGATATTGATGCTTTGATTTTTGATCCTGAAGTTCGTGGTAAGATTGTTCAGGAATTACAGCGTAAACATGAATTGGTATTCCTTAGCTGGAAACTTGGTGGAGGTTCTTCTTCTATCGGTAAACAGGGGCGTCTTTCTATTACATTGTATAATAAAGATGATGAGTTCCAGGAAGTTAAGGAAAATATTGAATCTGCAAAATCTTCAAATACAAATAAAAAGTCGTTGATTGACTTCTATCGAGAATTGCCAGAAGGACAGGAAGGTACAGATCTTGGTTTGTACTATCTTTCTTATCTTGATGATGCTTGTAAGAAAGTAAACATTAAGTTTGAATCTTTGGTAAATCAGTTCTCTGCCAGTGACCTTACAGTCATCAACTTGAACTTTAACTTCTAATTTATGGGTAGTCATTTACAAAAGCTAAATAAACTTCTCGTTTGTTCATTTATACTTTCATTGTTTGTAATATTTGAATCTTGTACTCAAGTTACACCAGAATTGCGTAATTCAAATTATTCTGTTGTGTTTGAGTATGATTCTGCACAGGCAGTTCCAGATGCAAGATTAAGTATTTTTGTTGAATCAGACAGTGATGTACGTCGTTTTGAACGCATAATTGTTAAATCTATAGAAACCGGTTATGTGTGGGATTTTGATGATATAAAAAAAATCGAAATTGACGGTATTCAGTATGCAGGTGCTACAAATCTTATTGTTCCAGAAAATGAAGTAATTCCTACTGGTGCATATGTTATTACCTGCGTAAATGCAGATGAAAAAGAATCGGAATTAAGAATTTCAGTTTCATATGATGAAGCATTATATGAAATGAAAGAAAATGATATTGAAGACTTTATTATGAAAAAAAATGGCATAAAAAAAATTGCTATTTACGATAAAGAAAATTCAATTATTTACTATGGACCAAGAACTGAAAATTTACAGACAGACAGGGACATATGGAATTATTATAGAAATGCAGAATATTATCAGGATATTTTAAGTACATCTTCAAATACTGTTATTTGTATTTCTTCTGCGCATAATGTTGCGCCTGAAAAATAGGCTTTAATAAAAGGAAATATATGGACAAAGAAACAAACACTGCAAATGAGCAGAGTGAACCTTCACCCTCGAGTTTTAGACGGGAAATTAAAACTTATGTATTAAGAGCAGGTCGTATGACAGCTGCTCAGGAAAAGGCTTATAATGAGCTGGCTCCTCACTGGTGTATTCCATTTGAAAACAAAAAACTTAATTTTGTTGATATTTTTGGAAATACAAACCCTATTGTTATTGAAATTGGTTTTGGAATGGGGGATGCAACTGTAGCTCTTGCAGAAGCAAATCCTGATGTAAACTATTTGGGAATTGAAGTTCATACTCCAGGTGTTGGAAAAGTTCTTTCTGAAATCAAAAGAAGAAATCTTAAAAATCTTTATTTAATTGAATATGATGCGCTCGAAGTATTGAATGAAATGATTGGAGACAATTCTGTAAACGGTTTCCACATTTTCTTCCCTGATCCATGGCCAAAGAAACGTCATCACAAACGTAGAATGGTTCAGCGCCCAAGAACAAACCTTTTTGCTCAAAAACTTGCCCCGGGCGGTTACCTCTACTTTGTAACAGACATTATAGAATACGCAGAATTTGCTCTTGAAGAATTAAATCTTACAGAAGGTCTTACAAATAAATACGAAGGTTTTGCTGAACCTCAGCCTTGGCGTGTTCAAACAAAATTTGAACGTAAAGGTTTGAATGCTGACCGTCAGATTACAGAAATCTTTTTTGAAAAGAATAAGGTTATATAATGGCAAAAAGCAGAATATCTGAACTTGAAGAGTTAATTTTAAAATATCAGAAAGCTTATTATGATGGTGAAGGAATTATTTCTGATGCTGAATTCGATAAACTTTGGGATGAATTAAAAGAAATTGACCCTGAAAATCCAATTTTACATAAAGTTGGAGCAGATGATTCTGGAAATTTTGCAAAAATTCATCACGTAATGCCAATGGGAAGTCAGGAAAAAGCTGCCAACCCTGAACAGTTTTTGGCTTGGGCAGCGAAACATGTTTATGATGAATATTTAGTTGAATATAAACTTGACGGAGCTTCCCTTGAACTGCAGTATGAAAACGGTTATCTGGTACACGCAGTTACCAGAGGTGACGGTTCTATTGGTGATGATATTACCGCCAATGCAAAAAAAATGCAGGGGGTTAATGCTGCAATCTATAAAGATGGGGTTTTAATTCCTTTTACAGGTGGCATTCGTGGTGAAGTTATAATGACTCATCAGGTTCATAAAGAACATTTTTCGGATAAAGCTAACTGTCGTAATGCGGCAAACGGCCTTATGAAGCGTAAAGATGGCACTGGTTCTGAATATTTGACCCTTGTAACTTATGATGCGCTTTCAACAGATGGTACAGTTTACTTTTCTAATGAAAAAGAAAAAATCCGCTGGTTGATGGACTGTGGTTTTAATGTTGTTAAACTTGTAATTTGTAAAACCCCAGAACGGGTTATTGACTATCGTGCAAAAGTTATGGAAGAACGTAAAACTGTTATTCCATACGATATTGATGGCCTTGTTGTTAAAGAAAATGAAATTAATTTAAGTGATGCAAGTCGCGATCGTCCAGACCGTCAGATAGCCTTTAAGTTTAATCTGGAAGAAGCTGTTTCTGTTTTACGTGAAGTAGAGTGGAGCATTAGTGGTGGAACATATACTCCAGTTGCAATTTTTGATGAAGTTGAATTAAACGGAACAAAGGTGCAGCGGGCAAGTCTCGCAAACCCAGATACAATCAGAAAACTTGGTGTAAAGATTGGAAGCCATGTTGTTGTTGTAAAACGTGGAGAAATTATTCCAAAGATTGAAGGAGTAGTTCAACATAAGGAAGATACAACTACTACTGATATTATTTACCCTTGCAATTGTGAAGTTTGCGGTACAAAGCTCGTAGATGAAGGCAGTCGACTTTATTGTCCAAATAAGGAATGTTCTAAACGTGTATTGCATCAGCTTTTAAAATATCAGCAGGTAGTTGATATCCGCGATTTAGGTGTAACTCTTATTACCGATTTGTTTAATGATAAAAAATTAAAGTCTATTTCAGATATATATTCATTGCAGGTTGAAGATTTAGTCCCATATTTTTTGAATGAAGAAAGTATGGAAGCAGATAAGAAATCTCTTGGTGCAGAAAAAGTCTACAAATCTATACAGTCGCACAGAAATATGAAGCTTTCAACCTTTGTAGGTGCATTTGATATTGAAGGAATAGGTGAAACTTCTGCAGAAAAACTTGTTGCTGCCGGTTATAACACTTTGGAAAAATTATTGTCTGCTAATGAAACTGAAATTTCAATGGTTCATGGTTTTGCAGAAATTATGGCCCATACAATAGTAGAAGGACTTACAGAAAATGCGGAAGAAATGCGAAATCTTGTTTCCAACGGGATAATTACTTTAGCATCTGAAACTGAAGGTGTATTTGCCGGAAAATCCTTCTGCTTTACAGGTGAACTGTTAACAATGAAGCGTGCAGATGCAGAACAGCTTGTTAAGAAAAATGGTGGAACTATAAAATCTTCTGTTACAAAAGATCTTACATATTTGGTTACAAATGACACAGAAAGTGGCTCATCTAAAAATGTAAAAGCACAGAAACTTGGTATACCAATTATTGATGAAAAACAGTTTCTTTCATTTATTCAATAGTTTATGAAAAATAAGACTGCTATTTTAAGATATTTATTTCGAATCCTTCTTATTCTCGTTTTTGTTGATTTAGTTTTTTCTGCTGCCTTATATCTTTCATTATTTAATAGCTCAAAACACTGTAATGGAAATGCAGATCAGGAATTGTTGAGAATAAAGATTTATGGCTCTTCTACTACAGATGAAGGAAATACTGTTAGTGGTACAGTTTCCATAATTGATTCAAATGGAAATGAAATTGCTGTTGTAGAACGTTCCTGGAGTGGCGCTTATTTAGCTGTAGATTTTTCACAAAGTAGGTTTAATAATAATTATTATATTTTTCCTGGTACAATTTTTGGTAAAAACAGAATATTTGATATTAAAAAAAGTGAGCGCAAAGGCACAGATTTGTCACGGTACTATAATGAAAACGGGCAGTGTATGTTGTTAGGATATGGTTCGTATCTTAAGCAGCGAAAAGCCATGTATAAAATTGCAAATTTTACTCTAGGAAAATACCCAGTATTTGATTTTTTTAAGAAAACCACAACTTTAAGTCTTGATCTTTCTGGCTGTAGAACTGGTCATTATTATTCAATCAGTTCTACAGAAAATGGAGATCTTGTAGTTTCAGAATTATAATTTAATATTCTGGTTCAAAAGTATAATTTTCAAGGAAAAATTCCGGTCTAACAGCACTACCATTCAATCGCATTTCCCAGTGTAGGTGAGGACCAGTTGCCAAACCTGTTGCACCAGATTTTCCAATCAAGTCGCCGGCTTTTACCATATCACCTTCTTTTACATTTAATTCATTCATATGATAATAAAGACTGTACAAACCAGGTAAGTGTTCAATTACAACACTCCAGCCTGTAGAAATACGAGTTTCGGCCATTACTACACGACCATCATTTGCAGCTTTTACTTCTGTTCCTGTTGGAACACCATAGTCGTTTCCATAATGAGAACTGGAAGAACTTTTTCCATTAGTGTAAGTATAAGTTCTTGCATCTCCAAAATGAGCAGTATAACGTTGTGAATCTGTTGGAGAAGCAAATTTTTTGAGAGTGTAAACATCAGAAGGCATGCTTGTAAAAAGAATATTGTTCAATTTTTCAATTTGTGCTGCACGTTCAGGACTGTTATCGGTTTTAATTTCAGTATTTTTTTCATCTAAAGGAATAACTTCGGTAGGGAAAGTCTTCATTTTCAAAGTAGAAGGCAAAATAAATTCCTTTACATCTGCTTCGGAGTTTTCAAAAATAACTTTTATAGAATAGTTACCATCTCGGAGCCACAAAGAGACTGGAATACCGCAAAGCATTTCTGTTGAAGTTCCAGATTTCTTTTTATTAATCTGGTAAAAACTTGCACGTTCAATAACTTTCTTATCCTGTAAAAGCTGAAGAGTTGCCTTTCTTTCTGTTTCAGGCTTTGTTTTTTTGTGATTTTTAGGATTAGTTATTGTCATTCGGACAAAAACAGCATCTCCTGGAGTAATAATGTCGTTATAGCTGACATAAAGATTATAATCTTCACTTAAATATTTAGCATTTGCAGCACAAAGAATTGAAATATTTATAAGACAAAGAAAAGCAAAAATCAGTTTTTTCATTAGTTATTACCTCCAGAAGGTTTTAATTCTTTTATTATTAATTGATTTGTAGAAACTCCGTTAAAATAGTTTCTGCTCATATTGTAAAGTATATCATAAGTATTACCAATTTGAATGTCTTGTTTTAATCTGTCTGCCTGACCCCAGAACATTGCAGGTATTTTGTATTTACCAGTATCAAAAGTTAGTTTTAAATGTTGTGGCTCTTTTTTTCCTACAACCATTGTATCTACAAGTTTAAAGTTGTTTGTAATAAATAAGAGTTCTCCGTTTTCTGAGCCATAAGGTTCGAATACGTCAAGAAGAGAAAATAGTTCTGGTTCCAGGTATTGAGGTGGAATTTCAGAATCTACAATAATTTGTTCATTTTCTTCATTTAATTCTATTGATGCAGCCTGTTTGGCGATATTTTCCAAAAAGAGATTCAAGTTTTCTTTATAAAAACTAAAGCCGGCTGCGTAATTATGGCCACCATGATTAATGAAAATGTCACCAAGGTTATCAAGGAAGGTTGTTGCAACAAGACCTCGGCAACTTCGCATTGAACCTGTACAAATATTGTCGTTAATTGTTATTGCCATAGTAGGTACGTTGAAGTCCTGCATAAGACGGGCAGCAACAATTCCTGTGACCCCTTTATTTATTGATTCATCTATAATTATACAAAGTTTATTCTGATATTTTTGAACACTATTTCTTGCTTCTTCTTCGACTTTAAATAGGGCCTGATTAACAAGATTTTTGCGTTCTTCATTTAAATCGTAAATTGTATTAGCCAGAATTTCCCGTTCTTTTGGATCTTGTGAAATTAGCAGTTGAAGTGAAAGATTAGATTTCCCCATTCTTCCTGCAGCGTTTAAAGAAGGAATTACAGACCATGATAAATCGGTTGAAGTAATGGCATCAATATTAATGTTTAATTTATTGAATAATTCTGCTAACCCTGGACGAGGTCTGTCTTGCTTAATGGAAATAATACCGTTTTTTACAAAAAGACGGTTTTCATTTTTCATTGGCATAATATCTGCTAAAGCGGCAAGAGCTACAAGTTGCAAATCTTTTTTTTCTGCTTCTGCAAATTCTGGATGTTTTATTGCAATAATCTTTTTACAGTAAGTTACATAAAGATTGAAAAGACTATTAATTACATTGTTCTGATCTTCGCAATATTTTCCAATTAATGATAACCCCTGTAATTGAGCTGCAGATTTTGACCGTAGAGATGGTATTACGTTAGAAACTTCAGATTTTAAATCATATAAATTAAACTGCACTCCTGAACCAAAAATCTGTGTCAAAAGATTTGAACATTCTTTTGCATCCCATACATAAATAAGTTGCCCCTGTAAAAAATAAGGAAGTTTCAAATCATATATTGTAGTTTTACCAGGAATAATAGTTTCGTGTAACTCTTTTACCTTTACAAGATTACGGATTTTTAAACAGTCTACTGTGTAAGAGCCGGTAGTTTCATCTGCTGTAATATTAAACAGACAAATTTCGGCATTGTAAAAATCGGACTGAGCGAAGCGAAGTGCCGAAACTAACTTGTAAGCTACCGCAGCGCCTGATATATCTGGGAAAGGGTAGTTAGAATCATCTGTTTTTGGATCTATAACTATAATAGCGGCAGGCAATTGTTCAGGTGGATTATGATGATCTGTAATAATAACTTCAATTCCAAGATTATTAGCGTGGTCTATTTCATCGTAATTTGAAATACCACAGTCTACAGTAATTATTAAAGAACCGTCCTGCTTTGCAAAGTCATCTATTGCATCAATTGAAAGACCGTATGCATCATCTGCTAAAGGAAGACGCCATTGTACATCAAGACCAATTGAAACAAGATATTCATAAAGAATTGCAGTGCTAGTAATTCCATCTACATCAGAATCGCCAAAAATAAGCACTTTTTCACCTTCCTCTTTAGCCTGTAAAATACGTTCTACAGCATCTTCCATATTTGAAAAGCAGAACGGACTATGCTGAAAACGAAGGTCATTTTCAAGATAAAATAAAATATCATCGCCAGTAGTTACTTTACGACGTACAAGAATTGAAGCCAGAATTTGTTTTGCAAATTCCGATTTAAAAAGATTAAAATTATATTTTTCACAAAGAGGCATAATCTGCTGTTTAGTAACAGGCTCTTTGTACCATTTAGAAGTATCCAAAATTATAAAATTCCCACACCAATTTCTATAGTATTTAATTTTTGTTCAATATTGCTTTCAATAAGGAAAAAAATTAATTGTTTTAACTGATCATAAGCTTCTTTGTCTATTTGAAGCTTTCGTACTTCTGCAGGTTTCAAAAAAGTAACGGCAGAAAGATACTGAACAGCACTTCCTTTAAGTTCCATATAAAGATTCTTACTGTAATCCTGAGATTGACAATCAGAACAAATAAAAGAATTGCTTATACTATTATAATATGAAACATCATCAGGTGCAAACTGTGTATCTAAAAAAGATTTGCCACACGATGCACAAATATGAGTTTCTGGTTGTATACCCAAAAGTTCAATGTAACGCCATAAAAAGCGAAGTAATCCTACACGACTTTGTTCTTCGTTACATAATTCCATTCCATCAAAAAATCCGCAGACTAAAGTAAAAGCTTCTTCGTTGCTGCCACCGCATCGTGTTTTTATGGCAAGTTCGGCAGCCAGTGATGCGGCGTACATTTTAAAAAGATTTTCACTGAATGTACTATGATAATTTTTAACCTCAAAATCGCTTATCTTAATTTGATTCTTTTCGGGCACTTCGTAAAGCCAAACGTTTCCGCTGTTCCATTGAGAGACTAATGAACGTAATTTAGATTTTGGACCACCATACAAAGTTGCATATACAATGCCTGCATCTGGAGTGAGTAGAGTAACTTGACTATTGTTTTCTCCCAGAGGTTTAAGATTAAGTACTATAGCAGGAGAATTAGTGGAACGATTCATATATATATAATATAGACTAAATGTGATGATTTTAGGAAATGAATTTGGGAAAAAAGTTAAAAAAAAAGACACAGATTACACAGTATATCTTTATATCTGTGACTAATCTGTGTCCCATCTGTGGCTATTTATTCGCTACACTAAAATTTACTTTCCCTGACCGTAGTATGCATTAGGTCCATGTTTTCTCATGTAATGCTTGTTTACAATCCATTCTGGGAGTGGAGCCTGTTCTGGGTTCAATGCTAATGTGTTTAAAGCCATTTTACAGATTTCTTCCAAAACTGTTCCGTTGTAAACTGCTTTGTCTGCATTTTTTCCCCAGGCAAATGGGCCGTGACCACCGCACAATACCATGTTTACTTCGCTAGGATTAAGTCCTAAATCTGCAAAGTGTTTTACAATCAAAAGACCTGTTTCTTTTTCATAATCAGCTTCTACAGCTTCTTTTGAAAGGTAAGGTGTACATGGAACTGCTTTCTGAATGTGGTCTGCGTGGGTTGTTCCGAACAATGGAACTGAACGTACTGCCTGTGCCCAGCTTACAGCAAAAGTTGAGTGTGTATGAATAACACCACCAATTTCTGCACCCTGTTCCATACCGAATTTCTTATACAAAATTGCATGAGTTGGAGTATCAGAAGAAGGATTCATAGATCCGTCAACTTTGTTTCCATCCAAATCAATAATTACCATAGATCCTGGAGTTAAATCTGGATAAGGAACTCCACTAGGTTTAATTGCGAAAACTCCTTTATCTTTATCAAAAGCAGACACGTTTCCCCAAGTATAAAGAGCAAGGTGATTTTCTGGTATCTTCATATTAGCTTCATAAGCTTCATTTCTTAAAGATTCAAATTTCATAATTTTTCCTTCATTTTTATTGTCACACGGATTCGAAAAATCTAACGATTTTTCATTTTTTTATCCTCATATATGGTAAAGCTAAAAAATTGCTGAATCGCAAATTTTTTTAACGCTTTGCTATTAAACACCGCGCGCTCTGACCGGCGCGCTTACACATTATAGATTTTCAACAGCGGCTTTTTCAATAGCCAAACCTTTCATGTATCTTTCAAAGAAGATTTCAAAAGATTCGCAAATGTCTTTTTCTGGTTTTGCAGATACTGTCTTGCATGAACCAAATACTTCCTTATTCAAGAAGTTTGGCAATGCATCTTTAGCATCATTTGCACAGTAAGCAGCAAGAATAGCCATACCCCATGGACCACCTTCACCAGCAGTTTCCATAGCACTTACAGTACATTTCATTGCAGCTGCCATGTATTTAAGTCCAGCATCAGTTTTGAAGTAGCCACCAGCACCGTACATTGATTCTACAGGAACACCTTCATCATAAAGAATGTTCATACCAGCACGCAAAGCACCTAGCGAAGTAAACATCTGAACACGCATAAAGTTTGCAATACTAAAGTTTGCGTTTTCAGCGCGGGCAAACAATGGACGGCCAGAATTAAAGCCTGTTACTGTTTCACCAGAAAGATAGTTGTAAGCCAAAAGACCACCACAATCTTTATCAGCTTCCAAAGATTTCATAATCAATTTATCGTAGTAGCTGCCAATAGAAGCATCATTTCCAGGAACAATTGTATCAACAACTTCTTTAAAAAGATTTACCCAATAATTGTGTTCGCCAGTACAGTTGTTACAGTGAACCATTGCAACAGGACGTCCATCTGGAGTTGTTACAACGTCAATAATTCCTGGGTATACTTTTTCCAAATCTTTTTCCAGAACAACCATACTGAATACAGAAGTACCAGCAGAAATGTTACCAGTTTTTACTGCAACAGCATTTGTTGCTGCCATACCAGTTCCTGCATCTCCTTCTGGAGGACAGAATGGAATACCAGCTTCAAGTTCACCTGTTGGGTCGAGGAATTTTGCACCATCAGCAGTTAAAGTTCCTGCAGCTTCGCCTGCCATTAAAACCTTAGGGAACACAGAAGAAAGCTTGAATTCGAATGCTTTTACTTCAGGTAAAGCTTCAAATTTTGCTGCAAAGTCCGAATTATAATCAGCTGATTTTCCGTCTGCAGAAAGCTTAACTGGGAACATACCAGAAGCGTCCCCAACACCAAGAACTTTTTCGCCTGTAAGCATGTAGTGAATGTATCCAGCCAAAGTGTAAACATTCTGAATCTTAGCAACATGTTCTTCTTTATTCAAAATTGCCTGATAGAAGTGGGAAGCACTCCAGCGTTCTGGAACAGGGTAGTTGAACATTTCAGAAAGCTTAGAAGAAGCTTCTCCAGTAATTGTATTACGCCATGTTCTGAATGGAACAAGCAAATTATCATCTTTATCAAAAGCAAGATAACCGTGCATCATGGCAGAAATACCACCAGCGCGGAATTTTGTAAGTTTTACACCATATTTTTCCTGAACGTCTTTTTTCAAATCAGCATAACAAGACTGAAGACCTTCATGAATCTGTGAAAGTGGGTAAGTCCAGATTCCGTTATCCAGAGAGTTTTCCCAAGTGTAAGAACCACCGGCAATTGGTTCATATTTTTCATTAATCAACACAGCCTTAATACGTGTTGAACCAAATTCAATTCCTAATACAGCGTTTCCGCTAGAAATAAGTTCTTTATTATCCATCTTAGTTAATCCTTTAACGAAATTATAGTTTTCATTGCTTTTTTTAACAATGGAAAAATTTACTGAATAATGTTTAAATTTTTACAATTTCTTTATGCTTTAAGAAATAAAGATAGCAATTGATTTTATCATCAGAAATCTTAAGCATTTTGCTGGCAGCAATTTTATAACACTTTTGCTGCTCCAGATATTTTTCGCTCATTATCTGATTGTCAGATTTGTAATCTACAATAGAGTAGGTACCGTCACTATTCTGGAAAATTAAGTCTATGGAACCAGTAAAAATTGTGCCATCGTAAAACATTCTAAAGCCCCATTCAGCCCTGTAAAAACGGCCTGCCTTTTTAGCTTCAGAAAGTGCAATTCCAGCTTCAGATTGTTCAAATTCCTTGCACATTTTACTACAAAGTTTTTTATTCTCTTCAATTTCTTTTTCAGAAAGATTTTTAAGAAGTTTTGGTTCAGGTTCATAATCTTCTGGAGAAATACCATTTGCCTGCATTTCAAGGTAAGAGTGAACTAAAGTACCAAAATCAGCAGCTGTAAATCCACTATGGGTAAGCAAATCTTCTGGCTGTTCATATTTTGTAGCTGAATCTCCATCTTCTGCAATTGAAGCTTCAAAAGCAGGTTCCAGAGAACTAGGGGTGCTTCTTGGAACAGGGTGACATTCATATTCAATTTTTGAGGCAGTTTTATAAGATTGTTCAGCTTCTTCAATAATTTTTGCTCGTAATTCGTCAGGAGAAAGTTTGCTTTCCGAAGTGGAACTTGAAATATCAGATTTAAATAAATCTTCATAATCAATAGGTTCAATTTGAAGATAGTCAAAACCAGCTTCTGGATTGAAAGTATAATTTCCATTTTCATCTGGAAGGTAATATCTTGTAATAAGATTTTCAAAAAGACGGAAAATATTGGCGCTTTCATTTTTAGGAATATTATAACTTCCAACAATATAAATATCTTTAATAGCACGAGTAATTCCAACGTAAATAAGACGACGGAATTCTGCCAGCTCCATTTGTTTAGCTTTTTCTGCCTGTTTTATTACAAAGTAGTTTGCTGTACCAATTTCAGGCTTAACTGAAACTCCAGTTTTTTCATCATAATAGTAAAGATTGTTATCGGATTTATTAACAACACCAAAACAACCGTATAAAAATACATGATTAAATTCCAAACCTTTACTTTTGTGAATTGTCATAATTCTAACGGCAGCTTTTCTTTCCAATGGGTAGGAAACATCACCTTCAATATCAGCATCAGATGAGGCAAATGTGTTTTTTAACAAATCTAACTGGTCAATAAACCAGGAAACAGTTTTATCATTTTCGTCGGCCTGGCGGGCAAGTTCAAAAAGCATATCAAAATGTTCTGCACTTAATTGAGTTTTTGGAGAAAGCATAGTTTCATATTTATAGCCCTTGTTATGCCATAAAAAGGAAAGGGTAGTTGTAAGTTTCTGCTGTAAAACTAAGCTTTTATTTTCATTAAAGAAATTTTTTCCTGCCAGGTATTTTTCAAATGCAGATGCTTCTAAATCTTTTTGAATTTCTTTGTCGAAATCTGCAAATGGATTAAAAGTAAAGTCTTCCTTATTTGCAGAGCCGTCATTTAAGTGAGAAAGGATTTTTTCCACATCCGCTTCATTTAAACCTACCAGCGGAGAACAAAGATAGGCGGCATAAGCATTTATATCAGAAGGATATACGCAGATTCGAAGGAAATTATAAAAATCATTTACAACAGCTTCAGCAAAAAGATTTTTCTGGGCATCAACCTGATATGGAATTCCAAAGCGATTAAGATATTTTGTAAGTACAGAATAGTCGGTACGAGATTTAGTTAAAATTGCAAAATCGTTCCAGTTTTTTTCTGTTGAACCAGCTTCTGCAATCTTTTTAGCTATAAAAAATGCCAGCTGATCTTTTGAAGGTAAATATTGAACATCTTCAGCAGGAAGCTTCATATCATCTTCGTTTAATGCCGCTATATGGATTCGGGAATTTTCTGCAGTAATAACTGGGAGAACAGTATCTTTTTTTTCAACTTCCTTTTCGTAATAGGCTTCATAATCTATTTTACATTCATTATTAACGTAGCTGTCAAAAATACCGTTTCCATTTTTAAAAAGCATATTAAAGCCAGACAAAAGTTCTTTATCAGAACGGTAGTTGTAAGTCATTGGAATTAAGGCATTTTCATCTGCACTGGTAAGTTCATTAAAAACTGAAACATCGGCACCACGGAATTTATAAATTGACTGTTTTTCGTCGCCTACAAAGAACAGTTTGTTAGGGTCACGCTTATCTTCCAGAATATTTCCTTCCCCATCTTTAATTATAATTAAATCATGGAGGGTTTTATTTTCCGGAATTATGATTTTGCATTTACCCTGATCTACAAATTCCCCATTTTTTATAGAAAGAAGATAAAGCAAATCGCGGTTTTTACCATTATTATCCTGGAATTCATCAATCATTATTTTTTTATAAGCTGATTTTTCCTGATTGCGGATATCTTCATTTTCTAAAAGAACGTTTAATGCCAGTTCAGTAACATCGGCAAAGGTAAGATTTCCTGAGTTGCGTTTTGAACTGTTAATTTGTTCCAGAAATTCATCAAGTAGAAGATTTAAGGATTCAATAGATTTAAATTGATATATAAAAGCGGAAATTGAATCGTAATATGGTATGGCTTCGTTATTGATTTGAGTTACAAAACTGCGAAGCTCCTGAATATATCCAGAACGAACCTTAGCACTTGCTGCCAGAATTTTAAATTTTTCGTAAGCTTCAAGATTTATTTTTACAATTTCAGATTCACTAAGAATATCTTCTGCAGAAAGTGGAGGTAAATCTGTAAGTAAATCGAGGCCTTCTATAAGATTTGTAATAAGTTTAATATAGTTGGCCTTTGAAGGATCATCTTTTTTAGTACAAGTTAAATAAGCATCTTTCAAACCGTCAACGTAACTTGCCACTGAACCAACTTCCCGGCCAATAACAAGTTTATTCCAGGCTTTTGCAATTTCCCCACACTGAACCTGCAATTTTTCTTTAAAATAACCACTTGGCGTTGCAAGACTTGTACATTCACTGATTATTTCGGCAAAAACCTTTTCGGAAAAATATTGAATCTGCCCTGGCTGAACAAAAGTTTTAACAGCCAGAGTATCCATGCGCTGCATAAGAAAAACTAAGGCTTTATCTTTAATATCACGGGAACCGTCAGCTGAACCTGTAGAAAAATCAGGTTTAATTCCGTAACGATTTGCACACTGTCTTACAATTGCAGAACAATAAGAGTCCAGTGTTTGAATATGAACATTTGCAAAATCTTCCAGGGCCTGTATTGCCAGCTGTTTATGTTCCGCGTTCAAATCTTCACAAATTTCCATATTTGCAAATTTATAAAGAGTTTCATAAATACGCTGATACATTTCTGCAGCGGCTTTATTTGTAAAAGTAAGAGTAAGAATTTCATCTGCTTTTGCCTGTTTAGTCATTACAAGCCATGCGAAACGAGTTGCCAGAACCTGTGTTTTTCCAGAACCAGCCCCTGCCGCAATTACAGAGTTTCTTTCAGTTTTAAGAGCCACTGACTGATATTTATCCAGAGGACGTTTAAGTAAGTTTAAAAATGAATCGTTGTAGTTTGCCATATTAAAGTTCTTTCCCTCCGATAGAATAAGTTGTTCTGCAAATAGATTTAAAAGTGCACTTAGCACAATCTTCATAAGATTTTACATTCAGCTTCGATTTTGAATCCTTTGTTTGAACTGGAACCAGCTGACCAGAATTTACCTGATCTGCAAAAAGATTGGCATAAATATCAAGGGTTTTAAGTGTTTCTTTATAATCTTCTGGAGTTGCCTTAGGATTTTCCATTTCCAGGGCTGTACGTTTTGTTCCGTCTTTAATTGCATAGTAGTACATTCCAAAAATTTCTTTATTAAAATTAGAAGAAACTAGATGATTGTAAAGTGGCATCTGGAAATCGTGAAGGTTACCGTCTTCGTCTACACGAATGAATTTTGCAGCAGGAATTGATGTGCTGGAGTTTTTATAATCCACAATAATAAGGTCACCTTCTGGAGTCTGCAAAAGGGAGTCGATTCTTCCATAATAATTAAAGGTTTCCTTGGCGGTGGTGAAGGCTTGCTCCAATCCTTTTACTGTACAGTTTCCTAACCCCTGTGGGAAAGGAAGCAGGAGAGTCTGGAGGAATGTCAAAATCACCTGAGCAATGGAATTATTCTGATTTTGTAAAGTTTTAATAACTAAAGGGCTGTCTCTAAAATCAGATTTGGCCTTAATAGCTTTAGGAACAAGCTCAGTAAAAAGAAGGGATTTAAGCTCTTCCGTAAAGTCTTTGTCATTTCCATTTAACCCCCCTTCTGCAAGTATGTTTATAATAAAGCTGTCGTTTTCGGGATTATAAAATGGAAGTTTTTTATCCTGAAAATTTTCCATAAATAATTCAAGGATTTTGTGATTTAAATTACCCATGTCGTAGCTTTGCATTAAGCTGGTGTCTAAAGTATCGTCGTGAAGCTTTAAAACAGAACTTAAAAGCCACTTTCTTGGACAAGGGAAAAACTTTTCCAAATCTCCACGGGCAGAAACATTTATGTTGCCGTTTTCTGAATGGTATTTGCGGGAAAGCAAAGCATTTAACTTATCAGAAATATTATATTCGTCAGCTGAATAAAGGGAAGTTGCTTTCCAGTTTTCAAACATTTGCAGCTGGTCGGCAGTAAGTTTTTCAATCAGATTTTTAGATTTACCTTTTGAATTAATAAAGGCTTCTTCATTTTTTATATAATCCTGTGAATCTAGATTTGGAACTTCTTCTGTGTAATTAAGCAAACTGTGTGGAATTGCAAAGCCTGCAAATGAATCTGTTGCTGCAGAAAAATGAATAAAATTTTGGTCAGCAGTTTCTGTATTTTTGGCGTAAAGCTTCATAAAAACTTCTGTGGCATTTAAGGTTTTGTCGTCTTCCAGAAGATGGAGTTTACTTCGTTTAGTTGAATTTAAGAAAGTAAGACGTTTGTAAGAAATCTCAAGATTTTTTTGCGAACCATCAATTACAAACTGATATTTTACATTTGCTGCAGCGGAAAGCTTATATTTATAAATATTTACACCAGTTAGTTTTGTTTGAGGAGTGTAAGTTTTATCATCAATAATTCCAAGGTAAAAATCAAATGGAGATTTTAGCTGCAGGTTGCAGTGAGCATAATTTTTTTCGATGGCAATAATTTCGTCCAGTTCTTTTATACAACGACTTAGAATGTTGTTGGCGGTTTCAGAAAAATCTTTATCATTCTGCAGAAATTTGGTTTTAAATTCCATCCAGCTGCGGCGAATATTTGAAAAAGTATTAAATTCTTCGCTGAAAAAATTATTTATGCTGTGCTTTACAGATTCATAGAATTTTTTTAGTTCATTAAAATATCCTAATTTTTCTGCTGAATCTTCCTGTTTTTCTAATCTTGCGATTTTAGAATTTAAGGCACTAAGCCAGATATCTGTTTCGAAAGGAGAACAGATACAGTGCATTTTGTTTCCTTCACGAATTAAATCTTCTTTCTTCTGCAGAATTTCTTTTTTCCAAGGAACACATTCATCCAAAAGGAGAGTTCGTACACTGTCGAAAGTGAAATTTGAATTGTAACAATTATATATTTCACGGAAGATTCGGCCTGCACTGTTTTTAGTAAGTTTTGTGCCGGCTTTAATTACATAAGGGATTTTATAAAGATTGAATTCTCGTTCTATATATGGACGGTAAGTATCTAAATCTGGGATGCTTAAGGCAATTTCAGACCAGTCTGCTTTACCTTCTTTTACAAGGTTTATAATCTGCAGCATAGTCTGGCGAAGTTCTTTTCTTGAATCTGAATAAAGATAAGCCTTAGGTACTGGAATATCCTTTGGGAAAGTATATATAGTTATATTTTCACTTTTGGAAAGGGTGTCTGTAAAATCAGCAAAGTCCTGAAGAAGTTCAGGGTACAGGATTATAAATTGAGTTTTAGTATCGTGAAGTTCGATATTTTCTATCCATGCAGGTTCAAATAAATTATTAGCTGCAAGAAATTTCTTATATTCATTATAGATGAATAAATAATCCTGATCTTCCTCATCAAGATTTCCATACTCGCTCAGGTACATGTCCAATCGTTTTTTCCAGAAATGAAGGGAAGACAGATTTTTGGTAATCCAATCTGCAAACGAGTCAGCGCTGCTGGCGAATTCGTCCTGGTGGTTTATAACAACCTTTAGTCTTTGGTCTTCAGGTTTTTCAGCATTTTTTTGAATAAGGTCGTGAACAAAAAGCTGTTTCAATAAAGTTGGAATTACAGTTGTTCCTTCCTTTTCAGCACTTAAATAAGAACCTTTAAAATTGTCCCAGGCAATAAAACGTTCGAAGGGCACAGCATCAAATCCCGACTTGTCAGGGTTAGTGACAATCCAGTCAATCCAGGAATTCATAACCGTGTCTGTCGGAAAAACAAAAACAGTATTAGGTTCAGGAAGATGCTTCACAAAAATGGAAGAAATATTTTCAGGGTATAAAGGTTTTGTAATCATATAGTAAATATAGTTGAAAATACCGGAATCGTCATTTAAAAACAACACAAAACAGACAGACCCCTAACGTTAATTGACTGTCACCCAACGTTAATTGACAGTCCCCTAACGTTAGTTGACTGTCCCCTAACGTTAGTTGACTGTCCTCTCTTGTTAATCCCCCAAAACTGTCATAAACTATAAATATGAACTTAAATCACTTAAACAAAATTCAGGCTGTGATGGATGCCGCTGTTGAAAATAATGAACTTGCTGGTATGAATCTTCTTATCTGCAAGGATGGTAAAGAAATTGGCTATTGGGAAGCCGGCAAGGCGGATATTGAAAATAATAAAAAATATTCCCGTGATACTATTTGCCGTATGTATTCCATGTCAAAAACTGTAACTTCCGTTGCTGCTATGATTCTTGTAGAAGAGGGCAAACTTGACCTGGCAGACGAACTTGGAAAATATATGCCTCAATTCTGGAATGTGCAGGTTTGTTCTGATAAAGGCCGTAATGCCACACCACACAAAGCAACTCGTCCTATCCTTGTTCAGGACCTTATGAATATGACCAGCGGTTACCCTTATGGGGCTTGGGGCCCAGAATGTCCACCTGGAATGCACCTTACTTCAGATTTAATAGATGATTTAAATAAAGACGTTACTGGCGAAAATAAAATCACTACCCAAATGGTTGCAGACCGTCTTTCAAAAATCCCTTTAATTTTTGAACCTGGAACAGATTATAACTACGGTTTTTCTGCAGATATTGTAGGTGCCCTTATAGAAAAAATCTCCGGCATGAAGTTCAGCCAGTTCCTTAAAAAGAAGATTTTTACTCCCCTTGGAATGAATGATACAGCTTTCTACGTTCCAGAAGAAAAGCAGCCTCGCTTAAGTAAAGTTTACCGTTCTTTGGAAGTTGATGGCAAAAATCACCTTGAACTTTTTACAAATCCAAATCTTGGTATTCAGGATAAAATGGATCACGAACCTGCCTTTGAAAGTGGTGGAGCCGGCCTTTGTTCAACCGTTGAAGATTATATGAAATTTGCCAATATGCTGGTAAACGGTGGTGAATTAAACGGTATTAGAATCCTTCAAAAGCGAACTGTAGATTTTATGACTGGTGCTCGTCTCTCAGAAAATCTTCAGAAATGCTTCAACAACAATATGCCTCATCTAAGCGGTTATACTTACTGTAATTTCCTGCGAATTGCATTTGAACCAGGCAGATGTAAGTATTTATCTGATTATGAAGAATTTGGCTGGGATGGCTGGCTAGGTCCTTATCTTTCTGTTGACTGTAAAAATAATCTTACTTTTGTAATTACAATGCAGCGCTGCGATTCTGGTACTGTAAGTGCAACCCGCAAAATTAAGAATATTATTTACAGTTCCCTTTAATTGACACGTTTTATATATATTGTTAAAATGAAATATTCATATTAAAGGGGTGCAGAATGGTTTTCCCATTGGAACAGTTAGTAGAATTTAACGATAACATTTATGAAATTACAGTTGCCGCAAGTCTTCGTGCTTATCAGATGGCAAAAGTAAATGATCCAGAAATAGAAGCAAACCATGATAAGGTTGTTTGTGCTGCTGCTAAACAGCTTTTTACAAATAAGGTAACTTATCGTATTGAACAGAAAGACTAGTTCAGCAAAAATTCCTGTTATAGTAATTTTTGCTCCAACAGCTTCAGGAAAGACTGCCTTGACCAGGGAATTATTTTCGCCACAGGGCAGTCATTTTATTTTAAATGCAGAAATTGTAAGTGCAGATTCCCAGGCTGTTTATAAATATATGGACATTGGTACAGCAAAGCCAGATTCCCAAATTTGCGCCGAAATTCCTCATCATCTTGTAGATATTTATACTCCCGACCAGCAGTGTAATGTTTCCGATTTTATAGATGCTGCCGATGCCTGTTGTAAAGATATTTATTCCAGAGGTAAGATTCCCGTTGTTTGTGGTGGAACCGGTTATTATATCCGTAACTTTTTGTATGGAGTTCCTAAAACTCCTATGTCCGATGATAAAATACGCAATCAACTTAAGGAACGTATTCTAAAAGAGGGTAATCAGTCTCTTTATGATGAATTAAAAAAAATTGACCCTGAAAGTGCCGCTAAGATCCATGTAAATGATGATTATCGTATTTGCCGTGCCCTGGAGGTTTATTACCTTACTGGAAATACCCGTTCAAGTTATAAGGTAGAACCTAAATTCCGTGATGAATACGATTTTCTTTTCATTGTTCTAGAGCCTCCTCGCGATCTTCTTTATGAAAGAATAAATCAACGTGTAGATGTAATGTTTGACTTAGGCCTTGAAAAGGAAATTCAAAATCTTCTTAAACTTGGCTATAATCAGGATTCTCCCGGACTTAAAGCTATCGGTTATAGTGAATGGTTTGAATATTCAGATAAAGAAACTATTCGTGAAGAAATAAAGCATCACAGTCGTAAATATGCAAAAAAACAGTTTACCTATATTCGTGATATTCCAGACAGTACCGTAATTGAATATAAAGGAACAGAAGAAGATATTATAAGGGTAAGTAATATTATAAAAAGTATGCAGCGTAGGTAAAAATTATCTCAAAAAAATTCTGCGCGCAGTACGGCCCTAAATACGGGTGCCCGCGAGCACAGCCTTTTTTGAGATAATTTTTACCGAGAGCGGAATACGTTTGTAGGAATTTCACTTAGTTTTAATTTATGTTTAATTTATATATATCTTGACTAAATTATCTTTTTCTGTGATAATAACAACACTTTATAAAGTAGGAGTGCCACCTCATGCCTTGTGGAAAGAAAAGAAAGCGCCAGAAGATGGCGACACATAAGCGAAAGAAGATGCTTAGACGTAATCGACATAAGAGCAAGTAGTTTTTAGGTCGAAACTATGTGTCCATAGACCGCGTAACGACTAACGTTTTACGCGGTCTTTTTTTTAAATTTTTGACTTAAAGTAGGGGTATTCAAAATTTTACTTTCCAAGATTCATTCACCTGATGATGTTAAGAAACTTTCTCAAAAACAGGTAACTCAACTTGCTGAAGAACTTCGCAAAACCATTATCGAAGTTGTTGGCAAAAACGGAGGACACCTTGCAAGTAATCTTGGCGTAGTAGAATTAACAATTGCCCTTCATAGAGTTTTTAACAGTCCTAAAGATGCTTTTATTTGGGATGTAAGCCATCAGTGTTATACTCATAAACTTCTTACTGGACGTTATGAAGGTTTTTCAACTCTTCGTCAGAAAGATGGAATTTCTGGTTTTACAAACAAAAATGAAAGTGTTCATGATTATTTTATAAACGGTCATTCTTCAACATCTATTTCATCTGCTTTAGGATTGCTTACTGCCCGTGAACTTAATGGCGATACAGGTAAAGTTGTAGCTGTAATTGGAGACGGTGCATTAACTGGCGGAATGGCATATGAAGGTTTATGTCATGCAGGTCAGCTCTGTAAAAATCTAATTGTTATATTAAACGACAATCAAATGTCTATAGATCATAATACCGGAGCGGTTTCTCGTTATTTAAGTAGACTTACAATGTCTGGTAGCTATCAGTCTTTCCGTTATCGTGTTGATAAAGCTATAGATAAAATTCCATATCTTGGAAGATTTCTTGAAAAATTCATTTTCCGCTTAAAAAGATCGTTAAAAGGTATGTTCCTTACGAATAATCTTTTTACAGATTTAGGCTTTGAATATGTTGGACCATTAGATGGGCATAACGAAGCAGAGATGGAAAAGGTTTTTCGTAGAGTAAGTAAACTTCATCGTCCTGTTGTTGTTCATGTTGTTACAAAAAAAGGAAAAGGCTATAGTCCTGCAGAAAATAATCCTGAATTATTCCATGGAATTGGACCTTTCCAGATTAGCGACGGTACTGTCGAAAAATTTGATAAAACAAGTTTTACAGAATCTTTTGGTCAGTTAATCTGTAATGTTGCAGAAAAGAATAAAGATATTGTAGCAATTACAGCTGCTATGGCCAAAGGAACAGGTTTAACACCTTTTTCACATCAGTTTCCAGACCGTTTTTTTGATGTAGGTATTACAGAAGAGCATGCTGTAACTTTTGCCAGTGGTCTTGCCAAAGGTGGAAAGGTTCCTGTTGTTTGTATTTATTCTACTTTTATTCAGCGTTCGGTAGATCAGATTATTCACGATATTACACTTCAAAAATCTCATGTTGTATTTATGCTTGATAGAGCAGGAGCTGTTCCTGCAGATGGTGTAACTCATCAGGGCGTTTTTGATATTGCCTTGTTCCGTCCTATTCCAGAACTTGAATTACTTACAGTTGCCAGTGCTAAAGATCTTGAATTGTGTTTCAATTGGGCTGTAGAAAAAGGTACTTCTGTAGTTATAAGGTATCCAAAACTAACTTGTCCTACAGAATTGCCTCAGTTTGCCACACCTGTAGAATTAGGTCGTGGAATCTTTATTCCTGGTTCCGAATTCCTGCTTGATATTCCAAATTCGAAAAAGCATACTCTGGTTGTTGCTACTGGTGGTATGTTTGCCGAAGTTCAGGTTGCAATGCGTAATGCCCTTATGGAAAATTATGATGTTGATTTGTATTTATTACGTTTTATAAAACCTCTTGATGAAACTTATTTTATTGAACTTGCAAAAAAATATGACAGTGTTCTGTTTGTGGAAGATGGAGTTATTACTGGTGGAATCGGCGAATATCTTTCTGGTCTTCTTGCAATTAAAACTTCTGTAAAAACAAAAGTTCTTGGTTTTGAAGATAAATACTATTCTCACGGAAGCAGAGCCGAAGTTCTTGAAATGGCAGGGCTTTCACCTCTTCACATAAAAAAATCAATTGTAGAACTAAATCAAGACTAAAACTAATGAAATATCTTCAATATTGTAGTATTATATAATCATGGTTGGTTTTGAGAGAATTTTATATATATACGACTTTATCAGGCCATTTCTTGATATTGCTGCATTAACTTTTATCCTTTACAAAGCATATGACTTTATTTCTAAAACTAACGGTGTTCAGATGCTAAAGTCGTTGTTCATTCTTGCTATTACTTATGGTATTGCGGTACTTTTGAATCTGCAGACATTGCTTTGGATTTTGAATATTGTTGCACCTGCAATGGTTATTGCTTTTGCCCTTATTTTCCAGCCAGAAATTCGTAAACTTTTTATTCGAATCGGTCAAAACGGATGGTTTGCCTTTGGTAAACGTTCTAAACATACTTATGTAGATGCTGTATTAATTGCTGCAGATATGCTTTCAAAACAGCGCCGAGGTATGCTTGCTGTTTTTCTTAGGCACACTCAAATGGAAAATATCATGCAGACTGGTACACGTCTTAATGCTGATTTGTCTTCAAGTTTATTAATGACAATTTTCGGAAAAGATACATCTTTGCACGATGGAGCCTGTTTTATTCAGGGAGGCAAACTTATTGCAGCTGGCTGTTTTCTTCCTACATCAGATAACTACACAATCAAAAAGACTTTTGGTACACGTCACCGTGCTGCATTAGGGCTTTCTGAAGTATCTGATGCGGTTGTTTTAGTTGTATCAGAAGAAACTGGTGCTTTAAGTCTGGCTTATGATGCTAAATTAAATTATGACCTTTCAGTTGATGAAGTTCGTAAAGTACTTGAAAATCTTCTTGATATTACATCAGACCAGCAGGTTATGGAGGACACTGTAGATGAATCTAAAGCAATCAATTGATAAAATTCTTCATCAGTGGCCTGCAAAGGTTATCTGTCTTATTATTGCAATTTTTATTTATGTATTTCATCAGGTTTCGCTCATAGATAAAAAGACCTTTACTGTTCCTCTTACTATTCAAGAAAATGGATTAGTTATGCATGTTGGTTCTGTTCCTAATTCTGTTAGTGTTGTTGTAAGAACTAGTACAGATAATATGAAGCTTATTTCTGTAAGTGATATTAATGCTACTGTAAATCTGGACACTATTGTTGAAAATGGTGTTTATGATATGCCGATTCGAATTAATATTTCTGATAATATTAAAGTCCTTGATCCGCTTGAAATTCGATTAAAGGATGATAAAGTCATTATTGAAGTTGATAAAAAATCTTTTAAATATGTTCCAATTCAGGCTTCTGTGGTAGGTGATGTAGCACAAGGGTATCAGGTAGAAAATATTGCAATTACACCATCAACTGTTAAGATTTCTGGTCCTGAAACAATGTTGAGTGCTGTTGATACAGTTTATACATCACGTCTAAATGTTTCTAATGCTGAAGTTTCTTTTTCAAATAATGTAGAACTTCAAACTGTAAGCAAGCTTATAGAAATAGAAGATGAATCTGAATATATAGCATCAGTATTTGTAACTCCCGTAATTATAGAAAAGGAATTTATTGTTCCTGTTGATGTTATGAATCTTAAATCTTCATTAGATTTAAAAAATGGAAGTCCTGTTGTAACTATAAAACTTGCTGGTACTATGAATTATCTTGAAGATTACCATGTTCCAAAAAGATCAATTCAAGTATATGCCGGAGATATTTTAGAAGAAGGAACTTATGAACTTCCTCTACGATTATATTTTCCAAACAATTTGGAGATAATAGAAAAATCTTCTGAAACTGTGACTTTGGAAATTGTTGATAAAACTTCTGCTGAAGAAAAAGATAAAGTTATAGTGGAATAAGAATGATTTTAGGCATTGGTACTGATATAAGTAAGGTTAGTCGCTTTGAAAAATGGGTTGATAATCCTGAAATGATACAGCGTTTTTTTAATCCGATTGAAATAAAAAATTCTGGTTCTAAGGCTCATTTATGTGAACACTATGCAGCTCGTTTTGCTGCAAAAGAGGCCTTTGCCAAAGCATTAGGAACAGGATTTGTTGGTTTTGAATTAAAAGATGTATTTATTCAGAATAATGAAGATGGAAAACCATTCTTGAAAGTTGAAAAAACTGCCGAAAAAAAAGTAAGAGAACTTTACGGAGACTGTATACTACATGTCTCTCTAAGTCATGAAAAAGAATACGCTACAGCTTTTGTTATAATAGAAAGTAAGTAAGGGGATATTATGGCAACTACTAAAAAAGATAGTGAAAAAAAGACTGCTATTTCGTACTGGTCAAAAGATAAAATTACTTGTCCTGTATGTAATAAACCATTTGAACACGAAATTATGCGTAGTGGAAATGGACGTATGATTGCCGGTGGTCTTACAGAAGAATTGCATCGTATTTTTGAACCATCTGCAAAATATGGTAGAGTATATCCTCTTATCTATGAAATTGGTTGTTGTCCTAATTGTTATACAGCTTTATTCTGGAGCGATTTTAAAGAAAAAATTACACAGGATGATTCAGATAAACTTTTCATGACAGCAGATAAACGTAAAAAAGCCTGCGAAGAAATATTTCCATATTTTAATTTACGCCATGAACGTTCATTGTTTGATGGAACTGCAATGTACTATCTAGCATTAATGACTTACGACGATATGGGGACTTATACAATTCCAACCATGAAAAAGGCAATTATTACACTTCGTCTTGCATGGCTTTGTGATGAAATAAATCAGCGTTGTGATGGTCACAATTATGATGTTGTAGCTCAGATGTTCTACCGAAAAGCTTTATTCTTCTATCAGCAGGCTGTTATAAATGAATCTAATAAACAGGAAAAAAGTTCAACTTTACCAAATATGGGCCCTGATATGGATAAAAATTATGGATGGGATGGAGTTATTTACCTTTGCGGACTACTTGAATATAAATATGGCCAGCAGGAAGATATTCAGCTTCGCTTAAAGAAACTTAATGAATCAAAAACTGCAATTGCCCGTATTTTTGGTCTTGGTAAATCTTCCAAAAATAAGCCAGGTCCTTTATTGGAACATGCACGTAACTTGTATGATAATCTTTCAAAACTTGTAAGTGATGAAGATTTTTAATACGAGATTTTTATGCGAAATATTTTACTGACAATTTCATATGATGGAACAGATTTTTGCGGTTGGCAGCGCCAGGATGATGTAAATGGTGGTGAAGCTGAACGTACTGTACAAGGTGAAATTGAAAAAGCTTTAGAAAAAATTCATAAACAGAAAACTCAACTTTATGGTTCTGGGAGAACGGATAGCGGTGTCCATGGACTAGGGCAGGCTGCCAATTTTTATTCTCCTGTAGATTCTATGCCTGCTAAAAATTATATTCGTGCATTAAATGCTTTTTTACCAGAAGATGTAAGAATTCTTGATGCTTGTGAAGTTCCAGAAGAGTTTAATTCACGTAAGTCTGCTACAAGCCGGGTTTACAGATATTTTATTTCTTTTGGAGATGCAATTCCTGCAAATAATACCCGTTTTACATGGCACGTAAAAAATTACACTCCAAATCTTGAACGTTTGAATAAATATTGTGAATGTTTACGTGGCGAAATTGATTGCGCCTCTTTTGCTGCCAGCGGTGACCTTAGTGTTTCAACCTGCCGCTATTTAGACGATGCACATTTTTTTATGCAAAAGGATATTTGGGGAAATGATTTACTTGTTTTTCAGATTGAAGCAAATGCCTTTCTTTGGAAAATGGTTCGTACTCTTACAGGAACAATTGTAAATCTTGATAAAGAAAATAAACCTGAAGATTCACTTAAAAAAATTCTTGAAGCAAAAGATAGAAAAAAGGCCGGTGTTACAGCGCCACCAACAGGTTTGTTTTTATACGAAATAAAATTCGATGGAATAAGACGTCATGTTTAATTTACAATAAACTTACAGGGTCTACATCATATTCAATATAAACATTTTGATTATGTGTATATTCAAAAAGAAGTTTACGTGCTGCGTTTTGCAATGGAATTATTGAACTTCCTTTTAATAAAATCTGGTAACGCCAGGAAGAATTGATTTTTTCAATCGGACATTCTGCAGGACCAATTATTTCCATTCCTCGTGGAGCATCAACTTCCAAAATTTTTGCTGCATCTTTTGCAGTTTCTGCTGCCAATCCTTTATTAAAACTTCGGAATACTAAACGCAATAATCTGCTGTAAGGTGGAAAATCAAGCATTTCTCTTTGCTGCAACTCAAAATCGTAAAAGTTTGCAATTTGATTTTTAACTGCATACAAAACCGGTTCACGACCTGGACTATAAGTTTGAACAATAACTTTTCCATCTGGAAAGTAACGTCCTGCACGGCCTGCAACCTGGGTAATTAATGAAAAAGTTCGCTCCCCGGCACGGAAGTCTGGCATATGAAGCCCTGCATCGGCTAAAATTACACCAACTAATTCCAGGTTAGGGAAGTTCAAGCCTTTTGCAACCATCTGGGTTCCAAGCATAATATCGTATTTACCCTGGCGGAAATCTTCCAGAGATGTAAGAAGTTCATCTTTATTTTTAAGGGCATCTGTATCCAGGCGAATTATGCGTGCATTTGGAAATTTTGCCCTTGTTTCTGCTTCAATAAATTCGGTTCCAAATCCGCTGGCACCAATTTCAAAGGAACCACATTGAGGACAGCTTTGTGGTGGAATTGCAGACCAGCCGCAATAGTGGCACCTAAGGCGGTTGTCTTTTTTATGATATGTTAAAGGTACGGAACAGTTTTTGCATACAAGTTCAAAGCCGCAAGAATTACATCTAAAAAAGTGAGTGAAGCCTCGGCGGTTTAAAAACAAAATAGCCTGATGTTTCTTTTCTAAAGTTTTATTTATCAAATCTTCAAGAGGTTTAGAAATACATCCTTCTGGACGGTAAGTATTTAAATCTATACAGGCAATATGTGGCATTTCACCACCGGCAAGGCGCTTAGATAAAGTATGACTTTTAATTGTACCTTTGCGCATACCATGCCAGGCTTCCACCGAAGGAGTTGCACTTCCCATTACCATAGGAATTTTCAAAGTGGAACAACGGTGCATTGCTACCTGTCGTGCATGATAACGAGGATTGTTTCCAGATTTGTAAGAGCCGTCATGTTCTTCATCAATAATAATCAGGCCTAAATCTGGAACTGGAGCAAAAATTGCAGATCTGGCACCAACAACAACTCTGGCTTCCTTATGCATAATTCTGTGCCATTCTCCAAGTCGCTGGGAAGGAGTAAGACCAGAATGTAAAATTGCAGCAGTATTTCCAAATCGTTCTGCCACAGATTTAGCAACCTGTCCTGTTAATCCTATTTCTGGAACAAGATAGATTACACCTTTTCCCTGTTCAAGAATTTTTTCTGCCAGGGAAAGAAAAACTTCAGTTTTACCAGTTCCAGTTGGACCATATAAATAATGGAAAGGAACACTCTGGTTCGTAAGAATATCATTTACAGCTTTAGTTTGCTCATCAGAAAGTTCATTTTTATGAGGATTTCCTAATTCTTCTTCAAAACTGAATCCTCCGGCACTGGTTTCTCGCCGGCCAGAAGGAATCATGCTAAAAACTGCTTCACCTAAAGTACAAAGGTAGTAGTGGGAAATCCATTTGGCCATTTCAATAAGTTCTGTGCCAAATAAAGGTTCTTTATCAATAATTCTTTTTACAGGCTTAATTTTCCCTGCATCTACAGGACAGTTTTCGGGAATATGGTCCAGAATATTAATAATAAAGCCTTCAGTCTTTTTATTGCCAAACATAATTTCAGCACGTTTGCCAATTTCCGGACGTAATTCAGGCTTTTCATTTTCAGGAGGAATATAAGAATATGTAAATCCCTGATTAATTGGGAGATTAAGAATGATTTCTAAATATGTCATATTCCTAAAGTGTATTTAATTTTGCACGGAATTTTTTTAAGTCTTCCCAAGCCGGGCGTTTTAATTCTTCATTTCTAAGTAATGCACTTGGATGGTAAGTTGGCATTACAGGTATTCCATTGTAATCAAAGAACTGTCCATGCTGTAAACTGATAGGGATACTTTGATTTATCAATTTTTCAATGGCAATTTTTCCCATACAAAGAATCATTTTAGGTTTTAAAATGTGAATTTGAGCTTCCAAAAATCCAAAACATGCATCCTGTTCTTCAGGTAATGGGTTTCGATTCTCTGGAGGACGACATTTTACAATGTTTGCAATATAGCAGTTTGTGTTTCTATCCAATTGGATTGCATTAAGCATTTTATCAAGAAGAACTCCAGCTTTACCAACAAAAGGTTTTCCCTGCATATCTTCATCATGTCCAGGACCTTCACCTATAACCAGCACTTCCGGATGTTCAACTCCCATTCCAGGCACAACATTATGGCGGGTTCTTGCAAGTCCACATCGAGTACAACGAGCAACTTTTCCACATATAGATTCAAGAGTAACTCCACCTTCGGTAGAAGGCTCTTCTGAAGAAGCCACAACTTCACTCTGTGGAGTTTCATTTACAGCTTCAACGGGAGCTTCTGCATCATCTTCAAAAACTCTTTCCTGTGCAAAGCATTCTCTTGTGTATCCGCTGTTATAGGCATCTGCAGTTTTGAGAAGATTAAATAATGTCTGTTTTTCTTCAGCTTTCATTATTGTTCAGTTTTCCAGGCTGGTTCACCAGTAGCAGTAAGTTTTACAATCTCTCTATTACGATAAGACTGTTCTATTAAATCGTCAACTTCAAGGGAATTATAAATTTCTTCAGCTTCTTCTGGTTTACCTCTTAATACAGGGTGACGTGGACTGAATAAAACACAGCAGTCTTCATAAGGAAGAATTGAAGTTTCATAAGTATCAATAAAGTACGAGTCCTTAATAATTTCTTCTTTATCCATACCACAAAGAGGACGAAGAAGAGGGCGGCTGGCAAAATGTTCAGTTACAGTCATATTTTCAATAGTCTGACTTGCAACCTGACCAACGCTTTCTCCAGTAATAATACATTTAGCATTACATCTGCTGGCAAGTTTATTTGCAACCTTCATCATACAAACACGAAGCATTAAAGTTGACCAGTTTTCAGGTGCCTTTTCTTTAATGCGCATTTGAACATCTGTAAAAGGAATTACATTTAAATAAGTCTGTATTCCGTAATAAGCAAGTTTCTGTGCCAAAGTTACGACTTTCTGTTTTGCTTCTTCAGATGTATATGGGTAAGAGTGAAAGTAGCAGCATTCAATTTTCATACCGCGACGTAACATTCTGTAACCTGCAACAGGAGAATCAAGGCCACCAGAAAGTAAAAGTAAGCCTTTACCACTACAGCCAACTGGAAGTCCTCTACAGCCAACATTTGAATCAACATAAACAAAACAACGTTCACGAACCTCTACATAAATAATAGTATCTGGATAGTGAACGTCAACTTTCATTATTGCTTCAACATCTCCTGCTGCTTCACAATTAATCTGATATGAATTTAAAGGAAAACTTTTATCTGAACGGCGGGCATCAATTTTAAAAGTTTTACAGCCTTTTTCTACCTCAATTTTTGCTAATTCAAAAACTGCACGGCTTATATCTTCAATAGTTTTTTCACAAACAGTAGCTTTTGCCCAACCTGTAATTCCAATAAGATGTTTAAGGGCAAATTCAACTTTTTCTGCAGCAGCTTCGTCGCAATCAATGTAAAGACGGCCGGCACGTAAGGCAATCTGGCTACCAGTACTTTTCAAATATTCTGCAGCATTATGTTTTAAAAGATTTTCAAATTCCTGAATGTTAGAGCCCTTAAGAGTAAGCTCACCAATTTTTGCTAAGTAAGTCATAAATTTAGTATACATTTTAAAATGAAACTTTTAAAGATATAAAAAGCGTTTGAAAATCTCACGAGGCTTAATTTCTATATAGCTGATTAGGAGATTTTTCTGGGTGGGATATTCAAAATTACTGATAAAAGGGTGAAATTTGATTTTTTGTATGTAATATTTTTATTGAAAAAGGAGTTTTTCTTATATATAAAAATTCATTTTTACATATAAAAAGTGAAAATCTCTGTTTTGTATGTAAATATTAACCCACTTTTTTATTATTGAAGCAGCATATGGCATTTTTATTACCTACAAGATTCAATTTTTCATATTTTTGTATGTAATATTATGATTTTGGAAGAAATAAATATAAGAAAATTTAAGAAATAATTACCTACAAAAAGGAATTTTTTAAAAAATTGTATATAAATCTAATTTAATGACAATTTTTCTTGCAAAATACCTAGGATTAATTCGAATATATTAATCTGCATATTAATATATTTAACTACGGTATATTTTTAGAAAATGCTCCCGCAGAAAGTGATATCTAATAATTGGATAATCCTAAAAAATTACTCCAAGTATTCGTAATTTTTCTTTACGGATTTCCAATTAAAAAAGGCTTCGCTCTGTAGTTTCTCTACCGCGTTGTTCGTGGCACTATCGCCCAGAACCAAAATCAAGTCGATTTCTGCGACCCTTTTTCTAAAAAATAATCCTCTAAATCTCCTTAATCTGTGGTTCCTATCTTTCGAATTAAACCTACCCATAAACAGTGGAACGAAAATAATTTAAAAGTAAAAAAAAAATTACCGATAATATCATTATGAAAAAAACTATCTTTATAATTTTGTTTTTCATTTCATTATCTAAAATATTTGCTCAATTTCCAGAGTCTCTTTATGGAATTTGGGAAGGAAAAGATAGAATTATTTTTTTTGAACAGACAGATGCTGAAACTGATGAACTTGTTATTATATTAAAAGAATATTACGGCTGGTATTACGATAGAGTTGCAGAACCTGCAGAATATGATGAGAAGGTAAAACGAACAAGAAACAGTGGTACAACAAGAAATGCAGAACATGTTTATATTGAAGATATAAAAATTACCTACCAAAACGAAGAAAATATTGCTGGCGAAATGATGCTGAAATATTCAAATCACCAGAAAAGTACAGTTCCTTTTGCACTTATTGATGGGAATATTTATTTAGATTATTTACAACAGACAAATACCGAACCTGTTTACTATATGGGAAATGCAAAGTCAAAAGGTTTTCTTGTAAGTGAACAATCTGTTCCAGAAAATATTCCAGGTTATGTGATCGACGGTGACAAATTTTACGATGTACGTTATTGGAAATCTGACATGGAATACGGTGAAGAAACAGCTTTATTAAAATGGAAAGATTTTGAATATCAGGTACCAAAGCATATTTTTACTGCCGGTAATAATTATTCCTGTGTTTCTGGACGAAGTAAAAAAATCCGTAATGTAGTTGCACCTTTTGAATTCAATGAGGAAAATTTTTATTTTACAGAAGATAAAGAAATTTTAATTCGAGACAAAGAATCATATCTTACAAAGCTTGCAGATAAATCCACTTTTGAAGATTTAATGCAGATTGTAAAAACTGCAAATAGCCGCCGTAAACCTGATCCAACTCCAATTTTCCCACCAAACGATGTAAATTGGCACTGGGATTTAATCGATATGCTTGAAGCAAATAATGAATTGATTCAGCAGGTAAGGGCACGTCAGCTCGCATTTGGTCCTCGTCCTAAAGACCTTAAATAAAAAAATTAAAGAATAAGTTTATTTGACTCTTTTATCATTATATAGAATAAAACCTCCTTTTATGATATAATCATTTGATTTTTATAATATAGATAAAAGGAACATAAAATGAGTTTTAAACCAGTTGATCCAAAAGTTGACTTCCCAAAACAGGAAGAAGAAGTATTAAAATTCTGGCAGGATAATAAGATTTTTGAAAAATCTATCGACCAGAGAGAAGGTTCAGAAGAATATGTATTCTTTGATGGCCCTCCATTTGCTACAGGTCTCCCACAC